>DASZZO010000084.1:0-11905 GCA_035544915.1 Gemmatimonadaceae bacterium
GCGCGGGCCCCTTGACCGCAATGGCGAGACCCCCGAATGCCGCGGCAAGCCCCGCAACGGCGCCCGTGACCGCCGGCACGTTGCGCGCGATGCCGTTCAGCGCGTCGATCATCCCGCTCGAGGACGCCTGACTGATCTCCAGCACGTCCTTGAAGGTGTTGCCGACTGCCTTGAGCGCACCGCCCAGGGTGTCCCGGTAGGCCGCCGCGGACCCGCCGACTTTCGCGGTGATGGCGTCCAAGATCATCCCTTGCGCCTTCACCTGCTCGCCGCTCGCGGCGAGCGCCTTGATGACATCTTCCTGATCTTTCGTGAATACGACGCCCGCCCGGCGGAGCGCCAGGAGTCCGCGAGTCGGGTCTTCGAGCGCCTTGCCGAGCTGCCGGGCGGCGCCCTGCACGTCCGTCCCAAGCCTGGTGGCGAGGTCGGCCGCAGCTTGCGTCGCCTGCTCGAACTGCGCGCCCTTGAGCGACTGAAACAGCAGAAGGATGGATTGCGCGCCTTCGAGCGCAGTATGCGAGAAGCTCGTCACCTGCGAGAGCGACTGCGCCATCTCGCGCAACTGACTGGCCGTGAACCCGGCGGCCGCGCCAGTGCTTCTCACGCCGGCCTCGAGCTGCGCCATCGACGCCTGCGCCTCAGCGGTCACATGGATGAACTCATGGATCCCCATGCCCACACCGATAAAGGCGAAAAACTCCGCGGCCGCGGCTTTCATTCTCGCCATCGAGGCCTCGGTCGTGACGCCCACCTCTTGGGCTTTGGCGCCGAACGCGGCGAGGTTGGCGGTTGCTCCCTCGGCGTCAATGCGAAGCGCGAGCGTGGCGATATCAGCGCCCATCTTTCACCGTCTCCTTGATTGCCTGCTCGGCGCGCATCGCTTCGTCCCAGAGGATGCAGAGCGCCGTGTACGCGAGCGTGGCCACCGGATCGCCGACGATGTCGCGTCTCTCCGTCGGGCCCAACTGGTGATTCTCGAGGAGCACTTGCTGAACGGCGAGCCCAGCGGGCGACCACAAGATCAGAAAGCCTGGCTGCCGCCCTTCGGCGCACCTCGCCGCCATGTCCCAAATGGCCGCAGAGCGATCACGCAGCAGCTCCGCGACCACGGGATTGCTGGCAGCGTCGAATGCCGCTGCCGCTGACGGTGCGCGCGTGGCGGGCTTGCCAGGCGGGGCGCGGAAGATGCGAGTGAGGTAGCGAGGCGGCTTCATGCTGGCGCCACGGTTGACGCGTCTGGGCCGTCGTCTTCCGCCCAGGCGAGCAGCACGGCCTGTTGGTAGAATGCGGCGAGCGCGGAGACGCTCACGTTCGGAAGCACGCGGCGCGTAAGCACGCGGCGCGTGCCGAGGAGCGCGCCGCGGTTCGTGCGCTGAATCGAGACACCCTCGTCAGACCACTGGACGCTGACGCCTGGCTGGTCTCCGGATACCGCCATCGCGGCGATCTTATCCCAGAACACCCCGCCGCACGCTCGAGCGCGACGGCGTCAGCTAGTCCAACAAGCGCCTTCGCGGCATCCTGCAGCTCGTCATCGCTCAGGTAAACGAACGTGCTGAGCGTCTCGGTGACACCCTCCCGCACGCGTCGCTCGCGTTTGATGGTGAGGCGCACGGCCGTCTCGCCGAGCAGCGCCGCCGTGGCCCGTACACTGCCCGAGGAGTAGCGCACGGTCGGCAGCGATTCGCCGTCATCTCGCATGGAGTTGCTCCTGGTGGATGGTCACGCGTGTCGCGTTGGGCGAGTGAGGCGAAGCGTGCGCTCGGGATTCTTGACCAGCTCCGCCGCCTCCAGCCAACGGCGGATTGCTCCCACTTCGAAGACGAGCACACCGTCGAGACGTGAGCACGGCAAGGGCTCGCGGCCGCGAGCTGCGGCGCGCTTCGGGGCGACGGCGCGATAGACCCAATCCGGCGAGCGTCCCAACGCTTCGCACAGCTCGCGCATGCCAAGGCGCGTGTTGAGCGGGCACGTCCACAACCTTTCTTTCCACGTGATGGGCTCGATGACCACAGCCGGGCGACGGGGTTCGGGCTCTTCGACCAGCCAGGCACGCAGCGCGGCCGCGTTCAGGGTCACGGCCGAGCCGTCGGGCAGTGCGTCCACGATGGCTCGGAGGCGGTCAGCGACCGTCATATTGCCGCCGTGCTCATATCGCTGGTCATACGCGAACGCCGAACGCTGTCGAGCCGCGCGCTCAGCCTTCCGTAAGTCCTTACAACGCAACGCTCCGCCGTTGCGGAGAGGATATAGAATCCGCTGTGTCTGGCGGTGACCGTTCGCAGCTGAGCGATACGAGCAGCCCGCACTCGCGCTGAGTCGCGGCAGGAAGCCACGGTAGGCGGCAAACCGCTGGCGGCTTGGGGGGTCACAACGCCGCCTCCATTCGCCGTTTCATTTCCCCAACTCCCCAACCCCCCTTAAGGGGGTGGGGAGAGTTGGTGCTTTCTTGTAGAGTCGCCCTTTCCCCAACTCTTGGAGAAACTTGGGGAGTCAGGGGAATCGAGTAGTAGAACGGGTCGCCACGCTTGCCGTAGCCTGTCCGCGTGATGCGGCCAGCCTTTCGCATTGCCTCCAGTCGCCCGCGCAGTGCTTCGTCCGTGAGGTCGAGCAGTTGGCCGAGCGCGGTCATGCTTTGCGGTCCAGACGCCGTAAGAGCGTCCATAATCCGCTCTTCTTGGCGCGTGCTGGGCATGCCAGCGTCTTCGTACCCGTGTGCGGTGAGCTTCACCAGCATCTTCCGATCGTCCTCGTGACGCGAGACGATCGAGAGC
Organism: Gemmatimonadaceae bacterium; assembly: GCA_035544915.1. GTDB lineage: Bacteria > Gemmatimonadota > Gemmatimonadetes > Gemmatimonadales > Gemmatimonadaceae > Fen-1231. The sequence continues at coordinate 2,775 of DASZZO010000084.1, forward strand.
CGGCGCATCCCGGGCTCACCGTCCTGTTCCTTCGCGACCTCGCACGCGACGTCGCACATGGCGAGCAGCGCTCCCCCGCCCCGCAAGTTCCGCCCTCCTGTCCCCTCACTCTTTCGGTCGTGGTGAATCACGACGAGCGCCACGTCGCGCGCCTGAAACGCCGTAAGGATGGGCGCGATTTTCCGGTTGATCTCGCTGTTATCGTTTTCGTTCTCGAGGAGCAGCCACCGGGAAAGCGAATCGACGACCACCATGACGACCCCCAGCTTCTCGATGGTGGCGAGTAGGTCGAGCAGCGTTGGCGGATGGCCCACCCAGACGTCGAGGGGCTCGATGGCCCGGTGCGCGCCGACGTCGATCATCCGGAGGCGTGTTGTGCGCCGGGACTGCTCGAGGTCGAGCCACAGCACTGGTGAGGGGCGTTCGACGCGACCGCCGAGAAAGTCACGCGTACCCACCACGGACGCCGCCATGTGCATGGCGAGCGTCGTCTTGCCGCTCTTCGGCGCTCCGTAGATGACGGTAAACAGTCCAAGCGCGGCCAGGCTGGGAATGAGCCAGGTGATCTCTCCCAACTGCTCGTGCACCAGCTCGGCCGCGGTAACGGTCGCAAGCGGAGTGCCGACGGCGAGACGCGCATGTTCGGCGTCGCTCACGCGACCCGCCGCTCGCGCACGGCATCGAGCGAATCGGCCAGTCGACCATCGAGCGGCTGCTCGGGGTTGCGTGGCTTGGCAACGCAAAGTAGTTTCCTCATAGCTTCTGCTCCAACGAAGGCCGCGCTTTTTCACGGGTTCGCGGCTTTTCGTTTTCTACTCGTCTCACTCCCGGTGCGCGTGTGCGTGCGCTACGCGCGCTTGTGACCGGGAACAGCGGCCATCACACGCTCACGATCTCCCGCTCAAAGGTCGGCCCGGCCGTTCTTGCTGGCCGCTCCGCGCGGAGCGCGCGAGCCGCGTCGCCGTCGCGAGTGTCCACGAGCCAGCGACCGAATCTCAGCTCTCCTCGTATCCGTCTCGCAGCGATCGCGCGGAGTAATCGGTCGCGGTTAATTCCCCATACAGCGGTCATCGAGGACATGGGTGCCAAGAAGGTTTCGTCATCCATCGTTTGCGCCTCCGTTTTCTGAGCGCGCGACAGGCGCGTTCAATGCGTGCACGCGAAGGATGCGTTATCTTTGAGCTTCCTGTAGACTCGACCGGTGCATTTTGGGAAGCAACGCAGCCCCAGCACTCGCGCCTCATGACTGGCCCGCATTCTGGGACTTTGTGGAGGCCATGGGAATCAAGAAGAGTTCAACGCACTTCCCCGCCTTCTGGGTCTTCTGGAAGGACACCGCGCTCCCCCGATCACCGTGGGCGCTCTATGTGCACCTCTTGCGGTCGGAGCAGCTCAGTTTCTTCGAGCCGCGACCGATGAAGCTCGAATCACTGATGAGGCAGACCAAGCTTTCCAAGCGGACGGTGATTCGCGCGCTGAATCAACTCAGGGACCGGGGATATCTTCGCGAGGCTGGTGTGCCGAGCCCTGGCCGGGTGCGTACCTTCACTCTCGCCTTCGATTGCGCAGGGATGGGAGCTGCGGCCTCGGGGATGACCGAGGCCCATAGCCGCGAAGCGCAGAAGCGGCCCAAAATGCACCGGTCCGCCTGAGCTCCACGCTTCGCGCTGCTGCTCGGGTTCGAGGCGGGTGAGAGGGCGGGCCTCGCTCTCTGTGGCGGGAACCGGACCATTTGGTCCGATGGGACACACTCTCGACAGCCAAGTACCGCTTATTTATGGGCGGTTCTTTTCTGGGCTGGCCGTCGCACGCCGTCGCACGTGTCGCTGCATAGGCCGCCCGCTGGCACCTAGGCCGAAACGCGGTCGATGACGACGTTACCCGATGCTAAATTCGCCGAATGTCGCCGGTCGCTTGGCATCAGGGTCCGCGTGGCGATCGCAAAAGAGTTGGACGGTTTGCACATTGATCCCGTTGGAGAAGAGCAACACTCGGCGTTGCTTGACCTCCCACCAAGAGCCGTACTCTTCAGTGTAGTTCGGATTGCTAAACTCGATTCGTACCAGATCGCCGACGGCTGGAACGCCCCACGGCGGATGATCGAACGTCCGCTGCTCCAGGCATTCGCCTTTGTGCCAGAGCTCGAGGTTGTATTTCATGACTGCACTCCTATCGTCCGAAATGTCCGCTTCACCGAGATATGAGCAAGACTATGAGCAAGGGACCTCGCGCGCGGTGTCCATGAATCGCGTAAGTCCAATGCCGAGAGAGGGAATCGAACCCTCATGGGGGTTGCCCCCCGACGGATTTTGAGTCCGTTGCGTCTGCCAGTTCCGCCATCCCGGCTGCATGCGGCGCGCTCGGCGCCCTCCCGAGCGATCAAACGCCGTTACGAGCGGGAAGCTAGTGACGACGTGAGGTGCGAGCCAGTGCCCGCGTGCCTTACGCGCCTGGCTGTATCCAGGCCCGCATGCGCATCTGGCGCATTGCGACCGGGGGAACCGCACCCCGCCCCCGCCCACCGTGGCTTGCGGCCGCTGAGTCCGCGGCCTCCATCATCTGTCTCACAATGCGGCGGAGATTCTCTTCGAGCGCGAAGTATTTTGCTCGCTGCATCGGCGTCAGGAACTGCGACAATTGCTTCTGCTCTTCCTCATTGAGCAGCAACCGCTCACGCTGCGCCTTCAGGAGCTGGTCCATCAGCTGGCCGATTGCCGCGTTTCGGCTGGTGTCCCCGACGATCACTTCCTGGAACAGTCCGGTACGTGCCTGGCGCTCCTGCAGGTTGAATGCCTTGCGTCGTTCTTCGATCTTTGCATGGATGTCCTGGACACGCGCAATCTGAGACTCAGTGAGTCCGACCTGGTCTTTGAGCAGGCGAGTGATCCGCGTGCGGACTTCCTGGTCAAGTGCGACCAGGTCAATGGGGCGCCCAGGCTGCCCGCGCGCCACAAAGGGCACGCAACATAGCAGGACGCAAACAAACCTGCGAAGGGCAATCAATTGATCACCTCTCCGAGCTGATTGCCCTGCGGATGGCGGGACGTCTCCGGTTCGGTGCTCGGCAGAACACTGACGGTATCAATCGCCCGGAGCAACGACCGTAGCTGATCAGAGTTGAGCTCGGATTCCCCACCAATCGTGAAGCCGCCACTTCCGATCCCTCTGCGCCCGTTGGCCGCAGTACTCGCGGTTGACTGCAAAGTCCCCCTGTCCCCGCCCCGGCCCACGTCGCGATGGGCCAGCACCGTCACCCCCCCCACCAATACAATCGCCGCTGCCGCCGCAACCAGCCAGCGGCGCGGGGCTGGGGGCCGGGGACGCCGATGCTCAATAGACGCTGCAGACGGCAATGCCGCCACAATGCGCGCCACTCTCACGGGCGGCGCCGGATACGCCGCGCGTGCAGAGCGGATCAGGCCAATCTCGGCCGCGCAATCCGCGCATGCCGCGACGTGGCCCGCCACCATCGCGCGCTCGCGCTCCGGCAACGTCTCATTGACGAAGTCGGGCAGCAGGTCACGCATCAGACCATCCGCGCAATCATGCATCATCGAGAAACTCCTTTACGGCCCGCATCGCGTTGTGGTAGTGCACCCGGCAAGCCCCCTCCGTGCTTCCCACCAGTTCCGCAATCTCGCCGTATGCCATGCCCTCCGTCACACGGAGGAGAAAAACTTCCTTCTGCAGCGGCGACAGCCGCTCGATCGCCACCTTCACGCGCTGGGCCGTTTCTTCCGCCACCAGGCCATCGAGCGCGTCGTACGCCTGCACCGCGTGTCCTTCCTCCAGCTCCACCCTGTTTCGCTGCCGGCGCTCCGATCGCCTGCGGTCGAGCACCAGCCGTCGAAGAATGGTAAACAGCCACGTTCGGAGCGAGCTATCCGCGCGAAACCTGTCCAGGGAGTTGAACGCGCGAACGAACGTGTCCTGGACCAGTTCGTCAATCTCGTGGCGTTCACCCGAACTGGCCGCGAAACGGGCGAGCGCCTGGGCATGCCGGTCCACAATCTCGGCCGCAGCCCGCTGGTCGCCCCGCTTCCATCGCTCGATGAGCGCCGCGTCAACGGACGCATCGTCTGGCCTGCTCGGCACGCCCATTCGGTCTCACCCATGAGACGCCGGCGGCAGACCGGCGTTAAGTTGGCGCTAAGATTAAGGAATGTCGCCCCCCGAAGTCATTGCCCACCGCGGGGCGTCCCGCGAACGCCCCGAAAATACCGTCGCCGCCTTTCGGCGGGCGGTGGAACTCGGTGCTGATGGTATCGAGCTCGACGTCCAACTGACGGCCGACGGCGTCCTCGTGGTCCATCACGACGCAGTTCTGCCGGAGATACCGCTAGCTGCGCTCTCCCGGCGCGCCATCCGGACACTGACTTCCGGGGAGCTCCGGAGGTTTCGGGTCCGCGGCGAGCCGGTGCCTACACTTGCCGAAGTCCTCCGAGCGGTGGGATTGGAAATCTCCATTTACTGCGAGCTCAAGGGGCCGCGCACTGCTGGTCCGGCAACTGCCCTGCTGCTTGGCGGAGAAAGGCGGTCAGCCGTTCACGCATTCGATCATCGGCAGATTGCGGAGGCCCGCCGTCTGGCACTTGCACTGCCCCGCGGCATTCTCGAGGCGAGTTACCACCTCGACCCCACCGCGGCGATGTCAGGCGTCGACGCTCGTGACCTTTGGATGTATTGGGAGATGATCGACGAGCCCCTCGTTACGGCAGTTCACGCCCGCGGCGGGCGGGTTGTGGCGTGGACGGTCAACGACGGCCCGTCCATGGCAGCCCTGGCCGCATTGGGAGTGGATGCGCTGTGCACCGATGACGTACCGCTCGCAAGGCGAACGCTGGCGCCATAGGGAACACAAAAGCGGCCATGCCGCGCCGGACATGGCCGCTCTGGAATACGTTCGCCGTTGCTATCGGTGTCCGCCGCGCGGCCTCGCGACGTGCACAAATCGCCCCCCCCCGTATCCGGGACGTCCGTAATAGCCGCCCCCGTATCCGGGGCGTCCGAAGTAATCGCCGTAGCCTGGGCGCCCGTAATAGCGGTGCTCACCGCCGATACGCGTAAATATCGGCAAGACGACGGAGAAACCCCCGTAATAGCGCGGATAGTAGGGCGGATAATAGTAGGGCGGATAGTACGAATACGCCGGGTAGTAGTACGGCTCCGGCACATACACGATTTCGCGTTGCGGGTAGGTGGGATACGAACCAGCGGCTTCAGGATACGCTGGATAGTCGCGCGGTTCGATCGGCCTCACGATGACTTCCGGCGACGCCGGCGCCGCCGGCATCGTGGCGCACGCGCGGTCGCCCTTGCGCTCGGTGGCGGCGAGCTTGCCGTTCACCCACAGCTCCACTGGCGTTCTCGACGTGGACGAGATCTCCACCGACTGCCTGGCGTCAAGATGGAGTCTCGACCGCTCCGAAACGCCCTGCACGTCGTACTCGACGTCCACAGCCCGCGCGCCGTCGTTGCGAATGCGAAAACGGTCGTCGCACTCATAGCCAAATGCGAGCTGGATCGTTTCCTGCGCAGCTTGCGGCGCTTGGGCGGCAAGCGGCATGGCAAATGTCGCGGGCCCGGCAGAGGCAAGAGTCAGCGCGACAAGACTTGCGAACCGATCTTTCAGCATGGTCACTCTCCCGTTGGGTATTGCTACCCGCATGGTGCCCAAACGAGCCTCATCGAAATGACGCGTGGCGCTCCTGCATGTTAACGGACATCCCGTCGCCGGGCGAGCCGCACAAGCTCTGGCCGTGGCCCCCGCCCGGGCGTACCTTCGCCCTGCCAACCCGGCACGACAACCCGATCGCCATGTGCGAGGGGATCTCAGCCAAAATGCGCATTCCATCAATCTGCTTCGCTCATTTCATCGCGCTCGGCTTCGCCGTGACCGTCGTCCCGGCCGCGGCCCAAGTGCCGGCGCAACCAGCAAAGCCCGCAGGCGACACCGCAAAGAAGGCACCACCTGCACCGCCGGGCCCTGGCGGCCTGAGTGGGCCCAACGCCGATCCATTTCCCAGCACATACGCGCCATTCGCGTCCCGCGCGACGGTGATCCGCAACGTCAACCTCTTCACCGCTGCGGGTGCAATGATCCGGAACGGTGCGATCCTCCTGGACGGGGGCAAGATCGTGGCTGTCGGTCCGACCGTGAACGCACCGGCCGGCGCACTGGTGATTGACGGCGCCGGCAAGTACGTGACGCCGGGCATCATCGACACGCACTCGCACCTGGGCGTCTATCCTGCCCCGGGTACGGATGCGAACAGCGACGGCAACGAAGCCACCAATCCCGTTACGGCGCACGTCTGGGCGGAGCATTCGGTGTGGCCGCAGGACCCGCAGTTTCCACGAAACCTCGCTGGCGGGGTGACCACGCTGCAGGTGCTGCCCGGGTCTGCAAATCTCATTGGCGGACGGAGCGCGGTACTGAAGGTGGTGCCATCACGCTCTGTGCAGGGCATGAAGTTCCCGGGCGCCAAGTACGGGCTCAAAATGGCTTGCGGCGAGAACCCGAAGCGCGTGTACGCACAGCGCGGACCGTCAACGCGAATGGGCAACGTCGCGGGCTATCGCGCTGCGTGGATCGGCGCCGAACAATATCGCCGCAAGTGGGACGCCTGGTTCGCAGGTGATCAGAAGGGCGATGCGCCGGCGCGGGACCTGCAGAACGAAACACTCGCCGAGGTGCTGCGCGGAAACATCCTCGTTCACAATCACTGCTACCGCGCCGACGAAATGCTGCAGATGATCGACATCGCGAAGGAGTTTGGCTACAAGATCCGGTCATTCCACCACGGCGTTGAGGCCTACAAGATCTCCGACGTGCTCGCGAGGGAAGGCATCAGCGGCTCGCTCTGGGCCGATTGGGGCGGCTTCAAGATGGAAGCGCTCGATGGCATTCGCGCGAACCTGGCCATCGTTCACACCAGCGGCGCGCGGGCCATCGTCCATTCCGATGACCCCTCGGGATCGCAGCGGCTCAATCAGGAGGCCGCCAAGGGGATTGCCGCTGGGCGCGCCGCCGGCTTGGTCATTTCCGAGGAGGACGCCATAAAGTGGCTGACGATCAACCCGGCGTGGGCCCTGGGGCTCGATGACAGGATTGGTTCTCTGGAGGCGGGCAAGAACGCCGATGTAGTTCTCTGGTCGGGGAATCCATTCAGCATCTATTCGCGCGCGGAGAAAGTGTGGATCGACGGCGCGATGCTGTTCGACCGCCTGGATCCGAAGAGCCGCTGGCGCACTGACTTCGAGCTGGGCTTCGTCCCTGTCACTGGGGGGAGCCGCTGATGCGCACTCGCCAGATGCCACGGCCCTTACGTTCGCGCCCCCTTGCTTTGCTACTGCTGGTCGTTGCCATGCCCGCGGTCGCGCGCAGCCAGACGATCGCGATCACGGGTGGCAAGGTCTACCCCGTCAGCGGGCCGCCAATCGAAAACGGCACCGTAATCATCGCCAACGGCAAGATCACTGCCGTCGGGGGCTCCGGGCTGGCTGTTCCCGCTCGCGCACAGCGGATCGACGCAGCGGGCAAGTGGGTCACGCCCGGGCTCGTAAACGCCGCTACGATACTCGGCGTGCAGGAGATTGGCTTCAGCGGCGGCTATCAGGATGCGTCTGCCAGGGGCGACCACGGAATCGCGGCGAGTTTCCGGTCCTGGGATGGGCTCAACCCGTCGAACACCATTCTTCCTTCTGTGCGCAAGGATGGCCTGACTACCGTTGCGATCGTTCCGGGCCGCGGATTCGTGCAGGGACAGGCAGCGGTCATCGATCTGGTCGAAGGATCGGCGGCGCAGATGCTGGTCAAGGCGCCTGTGGCGATGGTGGGCGACATCGGCAATCCACAGCCGGCGGAGGCCGCCGCGCGGGGCGAGCTGGTCGGCAAGTGGCGTGAGCTGCTGCGCGATGTGAAGACATACTCCCTGCGGCGGGTGCAGTACGACGCCAATCAATCGCGCTCACTTGCTGCGCGGCGCGTCGACCTCGAGGCGCTCATTTCCGTGGTCAACGGTACCATGCCCCTCTGGCTGGTTGCCGACCGGGCAAGCGATATCGACGCGGCACTCGCCCTCGCAAAAGAGTTCACGCTGAAAATCGTGATCGTCGGTGGCGCGGAGGCGTGGCAGGTAGCCGACAGACTGGCCGCTGCGCACGTGCCCGTGATGACAGGCGCCATGAACAACATCCCCTCGTCGTTCTCGACGCTCGGGCAGCGCCAGGAAAACGCCGGACTGCTACGGGCCGCCGGGGTGACGGTGGTACTCATCGGCAATGGCGCCGGCGATGAGGCGGCGTTCAACGCGAGCAATCTCCGCTACGAAGCGGGAAATGCGGTGGCGTATGGCATGAAGTGGGACGATGCACTCCGTTCGGCCGCGCTCACGGCCGCCGAAGTGCTGGGCGTGGCGGACAAAGTTGGCTCACTGCAACCAGGCCGTTCAGCGAATGTGGTCATCTGGAGCGGCGATCCCCTCGAATTCGCTACGCGAGCCGAACACGTCTACGTGCGCGGCGTCGAGTATTCGAGACCGACGCGCGAAGAGGAGCTGACCACGCGCTACAAGACCAAGCCGCCAACCTATCGAGTTCCATAAGCGCGCTTCAGGAGCCCGATGCTTCGGCCGAAGCTGGGGCGGGAGGAGGAGGAGGAGGAGGAGGAGGAGGAGCGTTGCTGGCGCGGTGACGCTCCAGTTCTTCCTCGAGACGTTTCGCCTCGGTCTCATGTTCCGTCAGGGTAACTTCGAGCCGTAATATCGTGGCAGAGTCCGTTTCCACCCCGGCTTTTCGCGCTCGGTGCACTTCGTAACCCAGCGCTTGCGCAGCCTTGTCCGCGAGCTGGCGCACCCGGAACAGCTCGAGCCGAACCTTCCCTTCGTCAATCGCGCCCGCGGCCGCCTTGCCCGCGTTGCGCAGTTCATTCGAGACCTTGTTCCACAGGCTCATGGGTCCCTCCGGTTGCCGCTCACTACGGTGGTGGCACGATCGCGGTTTCCCCGCGCCGCCTGGAAAAATAGCGGCCCCTGATCGCGAAGACCGGGGGCCGCGGGGTCAGGAGTCCCGCACGGGGGCTAGGCCGCTGAGACGGCCTCCGGGTACACACTCACCTTGAACCTCGTCTT
>DASZZO010000085.1:0-34551 GCA_035544915.1 Gemmatimonadaceae bacterium
CCGTTGCGCAACACAGTCGCCGTCACGCGGATCATGGCGCGCAGCGCGGCGGCCGCAGCGTCGGCGCGCGACTCCTGGACGAATCGCAGCCCCACGCCCAGGACGACCATCAGAGCCATCACCACTGCAGAGCGCGTGTCGCCCGTCGCAACGGATATCACCGCCAGGACGGACAGCAGAATGACGAGGGGGTTTCGAATCGTGTGTAACAGCCGCGTATACCATCGCACGGGCCTCTCCGACCCGATTTGATTCGGCCCGTACTGCGCCAGGCGCGTCGCCGCCTCATCTTGCGTGAGGCCCACCGCCTGCGAGGCACATAAGCGCAGCGCTTCCTCGACCGGGCTGCGTGCAACCGTCAGCACACGCGATGCATCCGGGTGTTCGTCGGGGCGAGCTTTGGGGTTCGGCGCGATGGCTGGGGCTGTCATCGACATCTGGACTGGAGGCTCAAGATCAACGCAAATACCACCGCACGCCGGAACGCGACGTTTCGGACCGGGTGGAGTCTAGCCCGCGCGCACACATGTGCGCGACCCTCGTTGTCCGTGGGTTTCGCGGGGTTTCGCGAAATCATAATGCCGCCGTTCACCCTTTTTGTGCGGTGTTCATGCCTCGAGTATCATGCTACGCTCCTGGAACCTCAGCTCATCCGGCAAAGGAACACGCATGCTCGACCTCGTATATATCAGCGCAACGATCGCCTTCTTCGCGCTCGCGTTGCTCTACGTTCGTCTCTGCGCGCGACTCGGACGCACGTCCGCACCGGACGACTCGAAGCCATGACGCTCGACACCATGGTCGCCGGGCTGGTAGCGCTCTTCCTTCTGACGCACCCGCTCTACACGCTCGTCCGGCCCGAGAAGTTCTGAGACGACGCCAAATGGCCGGGATGCACATCGCGTTCATGGTGAGACGCACGCCGGAGTATCTCGGCAAGAAGATCCAGGCAGGGGAAGTGCAGATGGCAATGCTCTTTGTCTTGGTCTTCGCGGGCAACATCCTGCTCATGCCCGGAGTCGCAATGCTGACGCCCGCCGGACTCGAGGGGCGCATGGTGACATCGTCCGGCTCAGGTCTCGACCCTCACATCTCCCCGGCAAATGGATCCCTTCAGGTGGCGCGCGTCGCGCAGGCGCGCCATATGGACAGTTCGGCCATTCGCGCATCCGTCGAGCGGCACGTCGAACGTCGCCAGTTCGGATTCTCGGTGAGTCCCGCGTGAACGTCCCTGCTGCTCAACCGAGCTCGATCGCGCGCAGCCGCTGCATATCGCCCCGTAACCTGTCTGGAGACCCTGCATGAACATTCGACAACTGGCCCTGCTTCTGCTATTCACACCTGCTGCCGCGCGCTCCCAGGCCGACACCGCCAAAAGCCAGAAAAAGCCCGAACCATTCGCATTCGCTGACTTCACATGGCTGACGGGCAACTCGCGCGCAAAGGACTCGCCGCTTTCGACCAAATACTTCACTGGCGAGTTCCGCGCTGACGTCGCTTACATCTATGATTTCAATCGCCCCGTCGATCATACGCTCGTCGGATCCAGCGAATCCGGCCGAACGCAGGAGGTGCAGGTGCAGCAGCTCGGTATCGGAGGCGATTTCCACTACGAGCACGTGCGGGGACGACTGATGACGCAGTTCGGCATGTACTCGACCATGACGCCCCGCAGCGACGCGAGCCCGGCCCGCGGACAGTGGAACCTCTCCGATGCGTACCGCTATCTCTCCGAGGCGTATGGGGGCTACCACTGGGACCACGGCTACGGCGTCAATGTCGACGCGGGCATCTTCATGTCCTACGTGGGACTCTTCAGCTACTACAACGCTGACAACTGGGCGTACCAACCGTCGTACGTGTCGTCGAACACGCCCTGGTTCTTCAATGGCGTTCGCATCCAAACCTTTCCCACCGACAAGCTCAAGCTGGAATACTGGATCATCAATGGCTGGCAGTCCTACGGAATGTTCAACGAGACGCCGGGTCTGGGAATGCAGGCATTGTGGCGTCCCAACGGGTCGGTCTCGCTCCTTTCGAATGGGTACTGGGGCTACGACACGCCGGCCGTCCCAAGTCGCATGCGGGTGCACAGCGACAACAGCATCCAGGTAAAGTACCATGACGATTCCACTCGGAGCCTCTCCAAAGGCGCCTTCTCCCTGACGGTTGATCTTGGATGCGAGAACGGCGGCGGCGTCAGCTGTGCATCGGACAAGCCGAACGCACCTGCGCAGAACTTCCTCGGCTTCATGGCCTACAACCGCCTCTGGTTCAATAAGGACAAGCTGGCCCTCACGCTGGGCGGGGGTGTAATCACGAACCCGGGGCGTTACCTCGTGCTTGTTCCGCCGATCAACGGTGCGACGGCGACCACGGGGACGCCGTACTTCACGGCGAATCCGGGAGATCAATATCACGCGTGGGATGCGTCGCTCACCTTCGACGTCATGCCCGACCAGTTCACGACGTTCCGGCTCGAATACAATTACCGTGCGTCCAGCGTGCCATACTTTGCCGGACCCGGTGGCAGCACGCCGGCGGGCGGAAACAACGGCGCGCCGGGCACCAAGATTCCGGATTGGGCGCCGGATCAGAGGAAAACAGAGAACAGGATGTATCTCGCCATGCTGATCAAGCTCTGAGACGACTCAAGCCAGGCATCGCGCCCGAAGCACATACCGCTCATGGCCGATTCGCTCCTTCCTGCGACGTCAAGCAACCCGCATCCGATTCCGGGCGCGGAGCCGGTGGGAGCGGAGGAGTTTCTTACGCTCGTGCTGCAGCCCGCCGCGCGTGCTCGCCGGCCGCGCCCGACCTGGGGTCTGCTTTGGCGGAACGCCTCATCGCCGCCCATGGTGGGAGGGTGGATCGGACGGAAGGGCGCATCACAATGGCGCTTCCCGTGGCGCGGGTGGCCGGCGTGGTGTAGGCTTCGGGCGAATGCCCGGGTTCTCGTTCAAACGATTTCTGATCGGCAAACCGCTCGCAAACGAGCGGATCGAACACGAGCGGCTCAACAAGAAGACGGCGCTCGCCGTGCTCTCGTCGGACGCCATCTCGTCCGTAGCGTACGCCACGGACCAGATTCTGTTCGTCCTCGGCGGCGCCATCGGCTTGGCCGCGCTGAGCTATGTGGTCCCGATCTCGGCCGTCATCGTCGGACTGCTGGCCCTCGTCGGCATCTCATACCGGCAGACGGTGCGGGCGTATCCGCTGGGCGGCGGCTCCTACACCGTCGCCAAGGAAAACCTGGGACAGCGGGCCGGGCTGGTGGCGGCTGCGGCGCTTCTCATCGACTACGTGCTCACCGTCGCCACATCAGTCTCGGCGGGCATCGCCGCCATCACCTCGGCGTACCCGGCGCTCGTGCCGCACACGGTGGCGCTCGGCGTGAGCGCGATCCTGCTCCTGATGGTCATGAACCTGCGCGGTGTCCGCGAGAGCGGCATCGCGTTCAGTTTTCCGACCTACGCGTTCATCGCGATGATGCTTGCGCTCATCGGACTCGGCGTGTTCAAGCTGCTGACGGGCGCCGAGATCGCCACCGTGGCCGCGCCGCTCAAGGTTGATCCGGTCTCCGCCCAGGCGGCTGGCGGCATGCCACCCGGGTCCATGGTGGCCATAGGCTTCCTCCTCATGCGCGGTTTCGCCGAGGGATGTGTGGCGATGACGGGCACGGAGGCCATTTCAAACGGCGTCCAGGTGTTCAAGGCTCCGTCGTCCAAAAACGCGGCGCGCACGCTCAGCTGGATGATCGCCATACTCGCCACGTTCTTCATGGGTGTGAGCTACCTGGCGCAGCATTTTGCCGTGATGCCCACGACCTCCGAAACGGTCCTCTCGCAGCTCGGGCACCATGTCTTCGGCAATGGCGCCGCGTATTATGCCCTCCAATACTCGACGTTTGCATTGCTGGTGCTGGCGGCAAACACCGCGTTCGCCGACTTCCCGCGGCTGGCCGGCATTCTCGCCAACGATCGTTACATGCCGCGCCAGCTCGCGGCGCGCGGCGACCGGCTGGCGTTCTCCAACGGCATCATCGTGCTGGCGCTGGTCGCGATCCTGCTCCTGTCGGTGTTCGGGGGCCAGACGAACTCGCTCATTCCCCTCTATGCGATAGGCGTGTTCGTCTGCTTTACGCTTTCGCAGGCGGGAATGGTGATGCACTGGTTCCGCACGCGCGAGCCGGGCTGGCATTGGCGCGCGGCGCTGAACGGCGTCGGCGCCGTGGCCACGGCGATTGTGACGCTGATTCAGGTCGTCACCAAGTTCACTGCCGGTGGATGGATCGTAGTCGTGCTGATCCCGCTGTTCATCATGATGCTGCAGGCGATCAACACGCATTACCGGCGCTTTGCGATTGCGGTGGCGTTCAGGGGGCGGAGCCCGATCCTGCCGCACGCCCACACGGTGGTCGTGCCGGTCAACAGCGTGAACAAGGCGGCCGCAGCGGCCCTCGTCTACGCCACGACACTCTCACGCAACGTGCACGCGGTGCACGTTGAGGTGGATCCCGCGCAGACACCCAAAGTGGAGCACGAATGGGACCGCTGGGACATCGGCTATGAGCTGGAGATTCTCAAATCGCCGTACCGAAGCATCGTGCGGCCCCTCGTGGACTACGTGACGAAGCTTCAGCTGGAGACACCGGGGGCGCTCGTCACGGTCGTGACACCGGAGCTGGTGCTAAGCCACTGGTGGGAGCATCTCCTGCACAACAAGACGGCGCTCTACATCAGGACCGCTCTCCTGTTCAAGCCGAACGTGGTCGTTGTGGCGGTGCCGTACCTCCTCGGCCACGACTACGAGCACGAGGGCAGGGGACCGCGATGGGTGGCAGACTCACTCCTCATGTCGGGTGAGGTGGCCGCGATTCGCAAGGAAGACCGCGAATAGCTGGCTCCGAAATGCCGGCAGCGGCTTGGCGAGTGCAGGCGTCGCCGGGATCAACGGCCTCCGCGGGTTGGTCAGGTCATTTGTCCACGCGTTGAATGGGCTCCATGCCTTGGTCAAGTGATTTGTCCACGCGACGAACGGGCTCCATGCGTTGGTCAAGCGATTTGTCCACGCGACGAACGAGTTCGATGCTTTGGTCAAGTGATTTGTCCACGCAATGAATGGGCTCCATGCTGTGGTCAAGTCATTTGTCCGTGGGGTGAACGATCTTCATGCTCTGGTCAAGCGTTTTGTCCGTGCGATGAACGGCCTTCATGCTTCGGTCAAGTGATTTGTCCAGGCACTGAATGGGTTCCATGGTCTGGTCAAGTGGTTTGTCCACTCGCTCGATGAGGATTGTGGCGTGATTGGTGGCGTAGTCTGCGCATTTGGCCACGATTACCGCCGGCGGACGACGCACCGAGGCGCGCCGAGCGGGAACTATTTCGCGTGCGTTCCCGTTCCTTGGTCGACGCGAAGGAACTGTTCTTGCCGTAGAGCCTTCGTTCATCGACCGAGGGACAACTATTCAAAGCACAGCTTGGTCGACCCACAGCCCGGAGCCATCTGCCCCGGTGTGACGGTCAATCCAGGTGGAGGCAAGCACATCTTCCGGAGGCAAAGGGCCCCTTGCCGCCGGTCCACGCAGATCCTGGCGCGAGATCGAACGCTTGCGGTCTTGCCCACTCCAGTCATTTGCGGGTAGAGAGGCCAATAGGCGTTGCCACGCCGTGTGCTGGGCGCTAGTGTCGGTACCCATTCACCCGAGCACCTCGTGGCCTCCATTCACTGCATCGGAATGACGCGCCGTCTTTTCGGATTCGCGCGCGTGGCACTCGTCGTGTGGGCGAGTCCACTGCGGTCACAAACACTCGAAGGCGTATGGCGCACGGAGGGCTACGGAAACGTCTTCGAAGTGCACGGAACGTCCCTCCAGATGTACGAAGTCACCGCCACAACATGTATTCGGACCTCGGCGCTGACTCGCGAGTCGGCCGGACCGCCCGGAGCGGTTGCATCCTTCAAGGCACCGGACGACCCTGACGGCCTGGTGGTCCTGCCGGATCGGGCACCGAACCGCATGCGATTCCACAATGTCGGTGCCGCGTCGGACATCGTGGCTGTGCGACAGCCAGCGCTCCCAACGAGCTGCAGCCAGCCAGTTCCGAACACGCCAGAGAGCAACTTCGACGTCTTCGCCCGCACATGGACGGAACAGTACGGCTTCTTCGGCGTGAGAGGAGTGAACTGGCAGAACATCGTCGACGCGAACCGGCCAAAGGTGGGCGCAGCCACCACGCCCACTGAACTGTTCGAGATCTTCAGGGGGATGGTCGAACCCCTCGAGGACGCTCACACCGGCGTTGCGGCGCGCGCCATCGGGCAGGGGTTCGGAGGCTTTCGAGATCGGGCGCACCAACTTGCGGCGCCGGACCGGCAGCGCGCGCTCGAGCTGGTTGAGAAGAAGTATCTGATCGGGCCGATCAGGAGCTGGTGCCGGGACCAGGTGCAGTTCGGAATGCTCGCCGACTCGATAGGCTACCTGCGGATCAAGTCGTTCGGCCGCTACACCGAAGCGCGTGGATTCGAGAACGGGCTCATGGCACTCGAAGCGGCCATGGATACGATCTTCGCGAACGCCGCCGGGCTGCGCGGGATTGTCATCGACGTGCGACTGAACAATGGCGGGGCAGATCCGTATGGCCTTGCGATTGCCGCTCGGCTCACGTCCGCTGAATACACTGCCTACGCCAAGCAGGCTCGTTTCGATCCCGCCGACCAGAACTCGTGGACGCCTCTGCAACCGAACGTCGTCCGGCCGAGCGCGCGAGCGGGGTTCAAGGGGCCGATTGTCGAGCTGATCGGGCTTCACACGGTCAGCGCCGGCGAGACCTTCACGCAGGCCCTGATGAAACGGTCACCCAAGGTGGTTCGCATCGGCGAGAATACGCAGGGGGTGTTCTCCGATGTACTGGGGCGACACCTTCCCAACGCTTGGGTGTTTCGGCTGCCGAACGAGAGGTTCGTGACCGACGGAAAGGCGTACGACGGGCCCGGCATTCCACCCGACATTCGCGTCCCGGTCTTTCCGAAGAGCGATCTCGATTCCGCGCAGGACGGCGCGCTGGTCAGGGCGGTGCAGCTGCTGAAGACCAATCGCTGAGTTGTCCGGCTGGCCGACTCAGGCCGGCCGCGTCTCCGCGAATACGGGTGTCATCAACCCCTTGAGCGACCGACCGTGCGGATCCTGCCTCCCGCGGACGGCATTCACCATCTCGAGCGCCGTCTGCGTGCACGGCGGGAGCTCGCGGTCCGACGTTCCGAGCGGCGTCACGCGCTCGCCCCAGCGCACGACCTGCGCACTCCAGGTGAGGCCGCCGCCGAATGCCGGAATCAGGATATGGCTCCCTGGCTTGACGCGCCCGTCGTTCAGCGCCTCAACCAGCGCAACCGGCACCGTCGCCGCGCTCATATTGCCGTACTTCGGCACGGTCACAACGACCTTTTCCATCGGGATATTCGCGTACTTGGCGACTGCCTCAATGATCCGGAGGTTTGCCTGGTGCGGGACCACGAGATCCACCTTGTCCGCCGTCATCCCGCAGCCGCGGAGCACGCGGGCCGACGCTTCGGACATTGCTCGCACGGCGTGCTTGAAGATCACCTGCCCGTCGAAGTCCCAGATGGTGTCGCCGAAGCGGATGTCGAGTCCGGCGTAGACACAGCCGACGCCGCGCACGCGCAGGCTCTGTCGCGCGTCGGCGTCGCACCCCAGGACGCTCGCGAGGAGGCCCTCCTCACGGTCTGAGTGCTGGAGCACCACGGCCGCGGCCCCGTCGCCGAAGAGGACGGCGACATTGCGATTGCTCCAGTCGATGTAGCGGCTGATCAGCTCAACACCGATGACCACGGCGTTGCGCACGACGCCCGTGCGGATCAGCGCTGTAGCGGTCGCAAGACCGTAGCAGAAGCTCGTGCATGCCGTGTTGAGATCCATTGCCGCCGCCTTTGTAGCGCCGAGCATGATCTGCACGCCGGACGAACTGTTGGGACAGAGTTCTTCATTGCTGACTCCGCCGTAGACGATGAGGTCGAGCTCCGAGGCCGGCAGCCCCGCGCAGGCGAGCGCGCGGGCGGCTGCGACGGCGGAGAGCTCGCCGGCGGAGACGTGGGAGATCCGCCGCTCCTTCATTCCCGTGCGCGAGGTGATCCACTCGTCGGACGTGTCGAGGAACGTGGACAGGTCGGCGTTCGAAAGGACGGCGGGGGGCATGCATGCGCCCCATCCGGTGATCGCGGCGTAGCTCATTGGGGTCCGCTGGGCTCTGGTGGCGTTCTCCTACGGCTGCACCCGCGCACGCGTTCTCATCAGTGCTTCGATCTCCGGAATCTCGCGGGGAGCCAGGCTGATCCGTTCCAGCCCCTTCTCGGTGATGACGTAGTCGTCTTCGACCCTCACGCCCGTGTTCTCGTACCTGGTCACCGCCGATCTCACCTTGGCGATGAATGCGCGGTTCTTCGGGGTGTCGGGGAGGACGTCGAGCGAGCGCGTGCTGATGTAGATGCCGGGCTCGATCGTGAAGGCATCGCCTACTTTGTACGTCCCGTCGCCGAAGGACGATTGCACGGGGTCGTGGACGGCGAGGCCGAGCCCGTGAGAGATGCCGTGGATCATCCACAGGTTCGATTGCTTGCACGCCGCGGGCTGGGCCGAGCAGTTCACCTGCCACGGCGGATCGAAGGTGGCATCGACGCTTTCGATGAGACCGAGAGCGGCCAGCCCAACAGCGCGGACGATCGCCGAGGAGTCCTGGGCGAGCTGCGCGCGCATACCGGGCTTAGAGTTTCGCTCCGCCACATCCTGGGCATCGCGCACGAGCTGGTAGATCTGTCTCTGTTCCACCGTGAAGGTTCCACTCACCGGGATGGTGCGCGTGATGTCGGCGGCGTAGCCGCGATACTCGGCGGCCGCGTCCATCACGACCAGGTCGCCGGCCTTCGCCGGCCCCGTGTCCTTCATATAGTGCAGCTGGGTGCCATTGATTCCCGCGCCCACGATCGAGCCATATGCAGGACGCTCGGCGCCCAGCTTGGTGAACGTGAACTCGAGCACCGCACGAAGCTCGTATTCATGGAATGGATTCGGCGTGACCATTGCCGCGCGATGGCCTTCGGAACTGATCTCCGCCGCCCGCCGGAGCAGCGCGATCTCCGCGGGCGTTTTTCGCGCGCGGAGCTCATTGAGCATGGGATGCGCACTACGGACCACGAGACCCGCGTGCCGTGCGGAGAACGCCTGTATGAAAGCCTGGCCCCGCGTAAGCGAATCAGCCCGGGCGAAGTCGGCGTCCTCGAAGTCGGCCAAGGTATAGAACGGCAACCCGGACGTCGCGAGCGAGTCGAGCGTGGCGCCAAGCGACGCAAACGCGCGCCCGGGGAGTCCGTAGAGTCGCTGACTCGTGGATGAATCGGCGCGCTGTCCGTAATAGAACGCCGTTCGCGGGTTGATCGGTGACAGGAACAGCGTGCCGGCTCCCCGCTTGCGGCGCACGACCATCACGAACGCGGCATCGGGCTCGTCGACGTTCGTGA
This sequence comes from Gemmatimonadaceae bacterium, assembly GCA_035544915.1. Taxonomy (GTDB): domain Bacteria; phylum Gemmatimonadota; class Gemmatimonadetes; order Gemmatimonadales; family Gemmatimonadaceae; genus Fen-1231. The sequence continues at coordinate 9,532 of DASZZO010000085.1, forward strand.
GATAATGAAACGCAGGCAACTGGAAGAACGGGCCGAAGTCCTGCACGAGCGTCCGTCCGCCGAAGGCCACGACGACACCGTTATCGATGCGGGCAGCGAGGGAATCGCGGCGGGCCGCGAACTCGGCGGCGGGGATCTGCGCGCCCAGGAGGGTGGTGATGCCAAGCGTCAGCGCGGCAGCGAGTGCCGCGCCCCACTTCGTCATTTGCGGGAGTAGCATTTCCGCGACCGGGACTCGAGACGTGTTTGCCATGCTGGAATAATACCGCTCTTATCGCGCCCAGAATGTGACGATGCTTCCTCCGACGATAATGAGGGCGCCGCCGACCATGATCGGCAAGGTGGGGACCGCCCGGAATGCGATGTAGTTGACGATCTGCCAGACGACAAACAGCGTTGCGACATACAGGCCGACCACACGCCCAAAGTCGAGAGGCGCCAGGTTCAAGGAGAGCCCATATCCAAACAGCAGGGTCGCGCCGCCCAGGAACAGCAGCGCGCGCGGCACGGCGCTGTGCTGGTTGAGACCCATTCGCACGATGGCATCGCCAGATGCTTCCAGCGTCGTGGCGACAACCAGGAAACCCAACACGGCAAGTCTGTGCATGGCGGTGTCCAGCTGTTCGGTTAGCTTAGGTTAATACTGCGAGCCGGGGGGACTGATGGCGACTGCACGATTCATGGGGCTCAGGGCGGCAATCGCGGCGGGCTTGCTCGCCGTGGCCTGCTCGTCCGACAAAATGACCGCCCCCAAGGCGGCGCAGCCTCTGGACCTCAAGCCAATCCTGGCGAAGGTCTCCCTTGGCAATCTCGGTTCGGCGTCTGCGCGTCGCGCCGCTGGTCCCGCCGGAGCGCTTGGATCGACCTCGACGCCGCCGGTGCCGGGCGATTGCAGCTACTCCCCACAGTCGAAGAGCTTCATTTGCCCGCCCGTGACGGTGGATGGGATCACATTCACATGGACCTTTGCGCTTTACGACGACAACGGCAATCCTCAGTCTCAGCCCGATGCGAACACGACGGCGTCGATCCGGGTGATCTCGACGACGAAGGGAACGATCACCCCGCCCAGTTCCGGCGGTACCTCGGGGTCCGTGACGGTGGACCGCCGTGATGACATGACGATGCGTGGCCTCAATGCCGATCACCTCACGCTCAACGGCACCTCGATCTCGCAGCTGGACGGGTCGGTTACGTCCGGCGGAACGACGCAGACGTACAGTCTCGCGCAGACAGACCATCTGCTGAACGTGGTGCTTCCGCCGGTCAGCGCGAACGCGCTTTGGCCGCTTTCGGGGCAGATCCAGAGCGATCTCATTACCACCATCGGGACCGGAAACCAGGCCCGCAGGGTTCCTATCCGCCTGATGCTCACGTTCAACGGCAGCGGCATCGTCGACCTCAAGGTCACGATCAACGGGACGACCTTGACGTGCCTGCTGGATCTCACGAATCCGACCGCAGGACCCGCCTGCGCAGGCTGAGGCGCCGCACGATCGGCATTCTGCGGTAAACTTTCTTCCACGTTGTGGCTGTCGAACGGGTGTGATGATCAGCACACCCGCTTGAATCGCTGCCGACCGAGCGTTTTCGCAGCACTCATCTGCGGATCCCTCTGGGCCGGTGAAGGCAGTGCGCAGGCACCCGCGTCGCTCGCGATCACCGACGTAACCATGATCCCCATGACGGGGAGCGTACCCCAGCGACTCGAACATCAAACCGTACTGGTTCTGAACGGGACCATCGCGAGAGTCGGTTCCGCCGCGGACGTTCCCCTCCCAGTCGGGGCCACCGTCGTCGAAGGCCGCGGCCGGTTTCTCATTCCGGGACTCACCGACAGCCACGTCCATCTCTGGGACGACGGCGCCGAACTCCCGCTCTATCTGGCTGCCGGTGTGACGACGATTCACGTGTTGATGGGGTGGCCCGAACAGCTGGCCTGGCGGAGCCGCGTGCAGGCGGGCCAGATGGTCGGGCCGCGGCTGCTGCTGTCCGGTCCGCTGCTCGGCGGGCCAGAAGTCAGCTGGAAGCAGAAGGTGACGCCGTCAACAGCAGCCGAAGGGGCGGCCGCGGCTGGCGAGCAGATTCGGGCAGGGTATGACTTCATCAAGATCTATGATGGTCTGCCGAGCGAGGCCTATGGTGGCGCGGTGGGGGCGGCGCGCGCGGCGGGCATTCCCGTCCGTGGGCACATCCCGGAGTCGGTCGGACTGGCCGGCGTGCTGCGCGCCGGCCAGACAATCGAGCACGTCGAGAAGATCGTGTATGCGACTTGGCCGGCGCCCCATGTCTTCGACACGTTGCGGATTCCGCTGATTGCCGACAGCATCCGGCGCGCGGGCGTGTGGGTGACGCCAACGCTCGCGGTCCACGAGATGTTTGCGAGGATTGCGAGCGGGCGGTTTGACTCGCTGATGGCGCGCCCGGAGGTGACGCTCGCGCCTGGCGGTCTACTCAACTTCTGGCGGACCGTGTCCGCGCAAATGCGCGGCACACGTATACCGCCGTCCGGTACGCAGTTCAATTCGTTCGTCGACTATCAGATTGCGCTTGCCCGCGGGCTGCATCGAGCCGGCGTTCCATTTCTCGCCGGAACCGATCTGCCAAACGGGGTCATGGTGCCCGGGTTCGCGTTGTCCGACGAACTCGAGACATTGGTCCGCGATGTTGGCCTGACGCCATTCGAAGCCCTCCAGACGGCGACGATCAATCCGGCGATTCTCGCGCGCGACTCCACGCATTCGGGGACGATCGTGGCCGGGAAGCGCGCGGACCTCTTGCTGCTGGATGCGGATCCGCTTGCGGACATTGGCGCCGTTCGCCGCGTTTCCGGTGTCGTCGCAGCCGGGTGGTATTACGCGCCGGCGACGCTCACTGCGATGGTGCGGCCGAAGCGATCGAACTGACGAGGCCTCTCACGCGTAACGCGAGGCGCCGCCGGGATCGCGCCGACATCAGATTTCGACCTCGACTCCCAGTTCCACCACCCGGTTCGGTGGAAGACCGAAGTGCCCCGTCGCTGGGCGGGCATTTCGCATCATCACGCCGAACAACCGCTCACGCCAACGCGCCATGCCCGGCTTGGCACTGGAAATGATGGACTCCCTGCTCAGAAAATACGTGGTTTCCACTGGGCGAAACGGCACCCCCTGCGTCTCCGCCGCCGTGAGCACGGCCGGAACCGCCGGTTGTTCCATGTAGCCATAGGTCGCAACGACCCGCCAGAAGGCGTCGGCAAGCGGCGTCACACGAACTCGTTCATCAGCGCCCACGAATGGAACCACCTCGGTCAGCACGGTCAGAAAGATCACGCGTTCGTGCACGACCTTGTTGTGCGTGAGATTGTGGAGGAACGCGCGTGGCACGCCATCGGCCACGGCGTGCATGTACACCGCCGTACCGGGCACGCGGGCAGCGCTGCCCATTGCGACGGACCCGATCAGGGCATCGACGCTGGCAGGAGCATCCGGCGGAGACTCCGCCGCGCGGCGGAGCAGGGCCCGCCCGCGCCGCCATGTCGAGAGAAGGGTGAACACCACGACTCCGATGGCAAGCGGAATCCAGCCGCCGTCGCGGACCTTCAACAGGTTGGCTCCGAGAAATGCCAGGTCGATCAGCAGGAACACACCCGCAATCGCGGTCACGCGCATGATGCTCCACTTCCAGCGATCGCGTGCGACCACCACAAACAACAGCGTCGTAATCGCCATGGTGCCGCTCACCGCAAGCCCGTACGCCGCGGCAAGCCGGGTGGATGACCGGAAGCCCACCACGAGCGCGAGGCACGCCAGCATCAGCACCCAGTTGAGCGCGGGCAGGTAGATCTGGCCGATCTCGCTCGATGATGTGTGCCGGATCTCGAACCGCGGGCTCAGTCCGAGCTGCACGGCCTGGCTTGTGAGAGAGAACACCGCGGTAATGAGCGCCTGCGACGCGATGACCGTCGCGAGCGTCGCGAGAGCGACGAGCGGATACAATGCCCAGCCAGGCGCGGAGCGAAAAAATGGATTCTCGGCGGCGGCGGCATCCGCGAGCAGAACTCCGCCCTGTCCCAGATAACTGAGCAGGAGGCTCGGAAAGGCGAGCCCGAACCAGGCCAGGCGAATCGGGCGCCGGCCAAAGTGCCCCATGTCGGCGTAGAGGGCCTCGACGCCGGTCAGGCACAGCACCACGCCGCCGAGCACGGGGAATCCGCGCCATCCGTGCACCGAAAAGAACGCCACGGCACGGCGCGGATCGAGCGCCCACAGGACGCCGGGCGCGTGTACAATCCCCCGGAGACCGAGGGCGGCGATGACCAGGAACCAGACGACGATCACGGGGCCGAAAAGACGGCCGATGCGTCCGGAACCGAGGGGCTGAACCGCAAAGAGCGCCACGAGCACGACGACCGTGATCGGCACGACGTATGGCTCGAACACCGACGTCGCGACGGTCAGACCTTCGACCGCGCTGAGGACCGAGATCGCCGGCGTGATAACGCCGTCGCCATACAGCAGGGCGGCGCCGGCGATCCCGAGCAGGAGCACCCGCAGGGCGATTCGTGCGCGGCGCGCGCCGGGCTTCCCGTCACGCTCTTGCGCGCCGCCCGAGGAAGCCAGCCGCGTCACCCCCGTGAGCGCCAGGAGGGCGAAGATGCCGCCCTCGCCGTGATTGTCGGCGCGCATCATCACGGTCAGATACTTCACGCACACGACGAGAACGAGCGACCAGACGAAGAGCGACAGGACGCCCAGTACGTTGTCGCGGTTCACGGCAATCGCGTGGGAGCCGGCGAACGTGTCGTGCAGCGCGTAGAGCGGGCTCGTGCCCAGGTCTCCGAACACGACGCCGAGCGCCGCGAGTGCGGAGATACCGAGCAGGCGACCGCCGGCGCTATTTGAGATAGGCCCGGACAATCTCGGCGACGTCGTCAGCGTCGGGACTGGGACCCTTCCGCACCAGGCCGTGTTCGCGAATGTGCTCCGCGAGCACTTCGGCCATCAGGGCGCTCATGGCTCCGCGCGAGGCCGCAATGAGACGGAGCACCTCGGCGCATTCCTGTTCACCTTCGAGCGCACGTTCGACGGCCTGGGCCTGACCGACGATGCGTCGGATGCGGCTCAGCAACTTCGTCCTGTCGCGAATCGAGTGTCCCATTCCCGTCGGGCGTAATGGCTGTCAGCCGGGAAGCGTCCCGGCTGCTGCGCAGTGGAAGGCCGTATACCCTATCCGGTATGGCATCTGTCGCAGGCGTACAAAGATGGTATACCCCCTTGACATAGGCAGCAGCGCCTGCATTTACTGCTCGGCATCCAAAGATGGCGACGCGGCCATCCGGATGCTATTCAGCGGTCTGGGTAAGCGAGGTTCCCGCGCAACACTTCCACGTCGCGCGGGGCGCGCCCATATTGGCTAGGCAATGGAAACGCTTTCGATCAAATCGATGCGCCGGCTCGCGGCCGCGAACGTGCTCGTCATCGCCGTCTTGCTGTCATCGGCGGGCACGACGGCCGCACAGACAGTTTCAGGGACTGTGACGAGTGCCGGCAGCCCTCTCGTCGGCGCGACCGTGCGACTTCTGGAGCTCAATCGCATAGCGCGCCCGGGCGCTCGCGGGCAGTTCATTTTTTCTGACGTACCCAGGGGGACGTACCACATAGTCGCTGGCCTCGCCGGATTTGCGCCAGCAACCAATACAGTTGAGGTCACCACCGGCACCGCGACGACAGCATTCGATCTCAGGCCGACCGCCATCGAGCTCAAGGAGGTCGTCGTATCGGCGTCGCCCCTTCCCCGCAGCGCCATTGACCAGTACCAGTCCACCGAGTCGAAGTCACAAGTCGATTTCCTGAATGGTTCCGGGGCAAGCTTCGCAGAAAAAATCTCGGACCTTCCCGGTGTCGCGGTACGAGGGAACGGTTCCGCGCCCTCGCGGCCTGTTCTGCGCGGCTTGAGCGAGAACGAGGTGCTGGTGCTGGAAAACGGGCTGCGCACTGGCGACCTGGCCACGTTTGACCCGGCCCATGCCACGCCCCTCGAAGCGATCTCTGTTTCGCAGATCGATGTCGTGCGCGGGCCCGCGACGATCCTCTACGGGCCGAGCACAATAGGCGGGCTGGTGAACGTCATCACCAACATGGTGCCCAGCGTGTCGGACCACCGCATATCGGGCACCGCTGCCTTTGAAGGCAACTCGGTGAGTGATCAGTCGGCCGGATATTTCAACACGGTATTCAGCGGTGGCCACCAGGCATTCCGCATCTCGGCTGGCGGGGTGCATGCCGGGAATATCCGCATCCCCGCGGGCACGTATACCGACCCCGCCAGCGGCACGGGATTCAATCTCGATCGGATGCCACAAACGTTCGATCGCAGCACCGAACTTGGGCTCGGCTACGCCTACCAGGGCGATTTGGGCATGGTGGGCCTGGGGGGCAAGCACTACGAAATGGATTATGGCATTCCCGGTATCCCGCCGAATCCCAGGTTCCTTGCCGTGCCTCCGACCACTTCCCGGATCCGCCAGCGCAGGAACACGGTCGAGGTGCGAGGCCTGTTCAACGCGGGCGGGTCGTTTGTAAGGCACTGGAAGGTGGACGCGAACTACAACGACTACAATCACGCCGAGTTTCCGACTGCGCAGGATTCAGCCGGCGTGTCCGCACCCCAGGCCAACCATTTTCACAAACGTGGCTTCAACGCCGTGCTGCAGATGCAGCAACAACCATTGGGCAAACTTCAGGGCACGCTGGGGCTCTGGACGAACATCGAGGACCTGACGATCGAGGGGGACGAGCCGCTTGGCCCAAACTCGTTGACCACCGGGATCGCCGGCTACGCCTACCAGGAGTATCTGGCGACACCGGATACGCGCTTGCAGGCTGGCGTGCGGTTCGACTACAACAAGATCCAGACCCGGCCATTCCAGGGTTCCGCCGATTCCGTCTTTCGGACCCTCAACGTCTCGCGATTGTCCAATGCGTTCACAGCGTCACTTGGCGCGGTGCGGCAGTTCACGCCCAGGGTGACGGGCTCGCTGAGCCTTGCCCGGGCTTTCCGCGCTCCGACCGTGCAGGAGCTGTTCGCGAACGGACTCGACGCAGCGAGTGGAACGTTCTCCGTTGGAACCGCAGACCTCGGGCCGGAAACGGGGTTCGGAGTTGATGGATCATTGAGAGGCAACTTCGAGCGAGCGACATTCGAGCTTTCGCCATACGTCAACTTCATCAGCCACTATATCTACGGATTTCTGCGCGGCGACACGATCGAGAAATTTCCCGTGCGCAAGTTCGCCGCAACCAACGCGCGACTGGTGGGTGCGGAGGCGAGCGTGATCGTCCAGCCGTGGGATCATTTCGCTATCAAGGCGAGCGCCGACTATGTGAACTCTCAAGACACACGGCGGAACGTGCCGCTCCCCTTCACGCCACCGCTGCGCGCCCTGCTGCGTGGAACGTACCGGGACAGAGCGTACTCGGGCACGATCGAATGGCGCGCCGCCGCCAGTCAGACGCGGCTCGGTGACGGCGACACGCCAACGAGCGGGTATGCCATCATGAACCTCGGCGCCGGCGTGCGCATCGTGCAGCACGGACTTGTGCATCAGATCAGCATCCACTGCGACAACGTGTTCAACCGGACCTACCGGGATAATCTCTCCGTTGCGAAGGATTTCATTCCGCAGCCGGGGCGCGGGTTGAGGCTGAACTACGAGTTGCTGTACTAGGGGCGGCCCCCGTTGGCTCAAATCTTCGGCAGCGTTACTCCAACCTGCCCCTGGTACTTGCCCTTCTTGTCCTTGTAGCTCACTTCGGGCGCCTCGTCACCCTCGAAGAACAGCACCTGCGCGATGCCTTCGTTCGCGTAGATCTTGGCGGGAAGGGGAGTGGTATTCGAAATCTCAAGGGTCACGAATCCCTCCCATTCGGGCTCGAACGGCGTCACGTTCGTGATGATTCCGCACCGCGCGTACGTGCTCTTGCCAACGGTGATCGTCATGACGTTGCGCGGAATCCGGAAGTACTCGACCGAGCGCGCCAGCGCGAACGAGTTGGGCGGCACGATGCAAGTGTCACCTTCGAACTCCACGAACGATCTCGGATCGAAGTGCTTCGGGTCCACGATGGAGCTCATCACGTTCGTGAATATCTTGAACTCGCGCGCGACCCGCATGTCGTAGCCGTACGCGCTGACTCCGTAGGAAATCACGCCCGAGCGCACCTGGCTGGACTCGAAGGGTTCAATCATGGCGTGCGCTTTCGCCATTCGGGTGATCCAGCGGTCGTTCTTGATGGACATCGGGCGGGGAAAGGAAGGGAGGGTGCTGGACGGGCGAAGCCCCAAAGGTATGTGCTGGAGAGAGGAGCGGGGAGTTTGCCGGCTCGCGTCGCTGAGCTCTCAACTCTCCACCCTCGACTGCCGTCCCCGAAACTCTCAACCCCCGACCGTCAAACTCTCGCCTGCAGTTCGCTCCGTTGACCGATTCCTACCCCTCGGATAACTTCTACCAGTTCGTGAAACATTTCACGAGCATCTATATAGATAATGGATCGCACCTACCTCCCCGTTCTGTTCCTCCTCGGCTTCGTCGTCGCAAACGCCGTGGCGATCCTTGGGCTCTCGCATTTTACCATGCGGGCCCGCCCCACGCCCGAGAAGCAGACCCCGTACGAGTCCGGCATTCCAGTCCTCGGCGACGCCCGGGAGCGTTTCTCAGTCAAGTTCTACATGGTTGCGATGCTGTTCATCGTGTTCGATATCGAGACCGTGTTCCTGATTCCGTGGGGCGCATACTACCGGCAGCTGTCCTGTTCCATACCGCTCGTATCCGGCACGTGTCCACCTGCCCAGATTTCGTTCTTCGGCCTTGGCGAAATGCTGGTCTTTATGGCGGTCCTGCTCGTGGGCCTCGCGTATGTGTGGAAGAAGGGAGCACTTCAATGGGACTGATCGCGCCGCCGGAGCTCGGAGCGCCGGACCTCGTCTCGGCGGAACCCAAGTCGCAGGAAGCGTGGATCACAACCAAGCTTGATTTTCTGGTGAACTGGGGCCGCGCCAACTCGCTCTGGCCCATGCCGTTCGGCACCGCATGCTGCGCCATCGAGTTCATGGCGACGGCCGCCAGCAAGTACGATCTCGCCCGGTTCGGCATGGAGCGCATGAGCTTCTCGCCGCGGCAGGCCGACGTGCTCATCTGTGCCGGCCGCGTGCCGTACAAGCTGGCGCCGATCATCAGGCGCATCTGGCAGCAGATGCCGCAGCCCAAGTGGTGTATCTCGATGGGTGCCTGTGCATCTTCCGGTGGAATGTTCGATAACTACGCCGTGGTGCAGGGCATTGACACAATCATTCCGGTGGACGTGTACGTGCCCGGATGCCCACCGCGTCCCGAAGGCCTCATTTACGGCATCATGATGTTGCAGAAGAAGGTGATGACCGAGCGAAGGTCCAACCAAGAGTTACGGGAGGAGATGGAGCCGGACCCGTCGAGCAAGCTCTACATTCCGCCGGCGCTCATCGACGAACTGGGCGAACCATTCGGGAACTCCGTGCACCAGACGCGGCAAGCGCCGTGACGCCCAAGTTCGAAATAGTAAGAGCCGGTGCGGGGAGCACGGTTGCGCCCGCGACACCGCGCAATGTGCCAAACCGTGGTGGGGCGCCCAACGCGAGCGCCGCGGCCCTCGCTGCAAAGTTCCCGGCGGCGATCCTTAGCGTGGACGTCGTCAACGGCGAGACCACCGTGCTGGTGGACCGGGCCAGTGTGCTCGACCTGGTCCGCTGGCTGCACGATGATCCGGCGCATAGCTACGAATATCTCTCCGACGTGACGGCCGTGGAGCACCGCGACTACGGGCGCCCGCTGGAAGTCGTGTGGCACCTGCGGTCCCTCAAGTTCCGGCAGTTCCTCCGGCTCAAGGCCCAGCTGCCCAAGGGCGCGACACTCGAGGTTGCCAGCGTCTGGCCGGTGTACAAGGGGGCCGACTGGCTGGAGCGCGAATGCTACGACATGTTCGGCATCCGGTTCGCGGGACATCCGGACCTGCGCCGCATCCTGATGTGGGAGCAGTACAGCGAGGGATTCCCGCTCAGGAAGGATTTTCCTCTTCGCGGGCGATTCAGCCGGTCCGAGCAGCTCCGGCAGGCGCTCGCGGCCAATCCTGAAGCCCGCTACTCGATGGAGGAGCTGTCCATCGCCGATGCGTTCGACGAGTTGCCGCAGGACATGCGCGCCCGCCTGAAGGCCGGCGAAAAAGTCGGGGAGTGACGGAGGCCGTGGCAGCGAAGCGCACCATCGAGGTTGAACTCTCGACCACAGGGCTCGACGCCCAGGGCCGGCCGCAACGCGTGCCGATCATGACGAACGGCGGCGCCGGAATCGCGCTCGAAGCGCCGCCGGCGATCGAGCCGGATCTCGCTGCCGAGCACATGCTGATCAATATCGGGCCGCAGCATCCCGCAACGCACGGCGTGCTGCGGCTCGTACTCGAGCTGGACGGCGAGACCGTCGTGCGCTGCATTCCGCATATCGGCTACCTGCACTGCGGGTTCGAGAAGATCGGCGAGTACCGCCAGTACAACCAGATCATCCCGTGGACCGACCGCGAGGACTACCTCAACTCGCCCGGAAACAACGTGGCATTTGCGTTGGGCGCCGAACGACTGTTCAACATCGAAATCACGGAGCGCTGCAAGGTGCTGCGGGTGATTGCGATGGAGCTCTCGCGCATCGCCAGCCATCTCGTCTGGCTCGGCACAACCTGCATCGACATTGGTGCGTTCACGCCATTTCTCTGGTCGTTCCAGGAGCGCGAGAACATCTATAACCTGCTCGAGGGATGGGTGGGCGCCCGCCTTACCACAAGTCTCACGCGCGTAGGCGGCATGGCCGCGGATGTTCCGGACAAGTGGATCGAGGGATTACGCGGATTCATCGCGACGTTTCCCAAGACGATCTACGAAGTGGACCGGATGCTCACGAGGAACGCGATCTGGGTGGGCCGCACCGTCGGGCTCGGAGTCATGTCGCCCGAGGAGGCGCTGAACTACGGACTCTCCGGGCCTCTGCTCCGTGCGTCGGGCGTCGCCTACGACGTCCGCAAGGACTTTCCGTATCTGGACTACGAGACGTACGACTTCGACGTACCGGTCGGAACCAACGGCGATGTCTACGATCGCTACCTGGTGCGGGTGGAAGAGTTGCGGCAATCCGTGCGGATCCTCGAGCAGGCGGCACAGCGCCTCCCCGACGGCCCTGTCAACATCGATGACCCGCGCATCATTCTTCCGCCCAAGACAAAGGCGACGAACGAAATGGAGTCCATGATCCACCATTTCAAGAACGTCATGGAGGGCCCGCGTCCGCCGGCGGGTGAATGCTACGTCGCGGTCGAGAGCCCAAAGGGGGAGAAGGGCTACTATTTCGTTTCCGATGGGACGTCGAAGCCGGTCCGCTGGAGGATCCGGCCGCCGAGCTTCGTGAACCTCTCTGCGATTCCCAAGATGGTCGAAGGGCACCTCTTGTCCGACGTGATTGCGATCAACGCTTCAATCGACATCGTGATGGGAGAGATTGACCGATGAATCCGGGCACCACCACGGCCGCGTACGAGCCGGTGTTCACGGGCAAGCGCCGCGAGGAGCTCGAGGCGCTCTTCTCCCGCTACCCGACGAAGATGGCCCTGTTACTCCCGGCCCTCTGGATGGTGCAGGAGGATCGCGGCTGGGTGAGTGAAGAGGCGATGACGGAGGTTGCGCGCCTCCTCGACCTCACGCCGGCCTATGTCAAGGGTGTGGTGACCTTCTACACCATGTATCACCAGCACCCCGTCGGGAAATACTTCGTGCAGATCTGCACCACGTCGCCCTGCCTCTGCGCGGGCGCCGACAAGGTCGTCGCGGCATTCCTCGAGCATACAGGCTGCAGCGATCTCGGGCTCACTTCGCCAGACGGCAAGTACACCGTGATTGAAGTCGAATGCCTCGGTGCCTGCGGCTTCGCCACACCGGTCCAGATCAACGCCACCGTCGTCGAGAACGTGACGCCAGAGCGAATACCTCAGATTCTCGCGGGACTCGCCTGATGGGTTTCCCCCACAAGATCCATCCGCGCGAGACCGCGATTCTCTCCAGGCACTTTGGCGAGATCGACGCGCGCACGCTCGACGGCTGGAAGAAGCGCGGCGGTTACAAGGCCCTGGAGCAAGCGCTGCAGATGGAACCGGCACACATCGTCGACATGGTCAAGGCCTCGGGACTTCGCGGGCGCGGCGGCGCCGGGTTCCCAACAGGCATGAAGTGGTCTTTCATGAAGCTCGGCGACGGCAAGCCTCATTATCTCTGCTGCAATGCCGACGAGTCGGAGCCCGGTACGTTCAAGGACCGGGAGATCATGCGCTGGACGCCCCACGCCCTGATCGAAGGGTGCGCGATCGGCGCGTATGCGATCGGCGCCGAGACCGCGTACGTGTATATCCGCGGAGAGTTCACCGAGCCAATAGACGTCATGGAAGCCGCGCTGAAGGAAGCGTACGCGGCAAACATCCTCGGCAAGAACGCCATGGGGTCTGGCAAGCGCGTCGACGTGTACGTGCACAAGGGCGCCGGCGCCTACATCTGCGGTGAGGAAACCGCGCTGATGGAATCGCTCGAAGGCAAACGGGGGAACCCGCGCATCAAGCCGCCCTTTCCGGCGGTGAGTGGCGTGTTCGGAATGCCGACCACCATCAATAACGTGGAGACGCTCGTCGCCGTGCCGCACATCATCAACAACGGCGCGGAGTGGTACAAGGCAATGAGCCTGTCGAACCCGAAGAGCACGGGAAGCAAGCTCTTCTCGGTGTGCGGCAACATCGCGAAGCCCGGCAACTACGAAGTGGTGCTGGGCTTTCCGTTCAAGGACTTTCTTTACGACGTTTGCGGGGGCCCGCTGCCGGGACGCAAGTTCAAGGCGGTCATTCCGGGCGGGGCCTCCGTGCCGATCCAGACGATGGAGGAGGCCGAGGCGACGTTCATGGACTATGAAGGATTCGTGGCGCAAGGCACCATGCTGGGCTCCGGGGGCGTGATCGTCTTCGACGACGCGCAGTCCATGCCGCGGCAAATCGCGCGGCTCGCGCGGTTCTTTGCGCACGAGAGCTGCGGCCAGTGCACGCAATGCCGTGAGGGGACGGCGTGGACGACCAAGATCCTCGAGCGGATGGTTGCGGGACAGGGCCGCCTGGAGGACTTCGACACACTTCTGGACATGGCCGAGAACATGACGGGCAAGACGATCTGCGTGCTCAGTGACTCATGCGCCGCGCCTGTGGTGAGCGGCTTGAAGAAGTTCCGCCACGAGTTCGAGGCCCTCATTCCCGGTAAGCGGCCGGGGAGGTCGCCAAGCCAGCCGGCGGCGCTCGTCTGATGGGTGAGGCCCCCGTGGTGAACCTCACGATCGAGGGACGACCGGTCTCGGTGCCGGCCGGCACCTCGATTCTCGAAGCCGCGAAGCTCGCGGGCATCCTGATTCCGCACTATTGCTATCATCCAGGCCTTCCCGTGGCCGGCGTGTGCCGCATGTGTCTCGTGCATGTGGACAAGAGCCCGAAGCTCGCGCCGAGCTGCGCGACGGCGGTGGCCGACGGGCAGGTGGTGCATGTGTACAGCGACGACGCCCTCGAGGCGCGGAAGGGCGTGCTCGAGATGCTCCTCATTAATCACCCGCTGGACTGCCCTATCTGCGATCAGTCGGGCGAGTGCGAGCTCCAGGATTACACGTTCCAGGAGGGCCGGGCCGACTCGCGCTACCGTGAGCCCAAGCGCTTCAACCCCGTGGAGGACTTTGGCGGCGACGTCATGTACGTGCCCAACCGGTGCATCCTCTGCACGCGTTGCGTCCGGTTCATGGAGGACGTGCACAAGGAACCGGTCCTGAACGTGAGCGAGCGCGGTGATCGCGCCTACATCGGAAAGGCGGCCGACGTCGACCTGACGCAACCCTGGGCCGCGAACGTCGTGGACCTCTGCCCGGTGGGTGCGCTCCTCTCCAAGGACTTTCTGAACAAGGCTCGCGCGTGGGAGCTGGACCGCACCGCCTCGGTGTGCACCGGCTGTTCGCAGGGTTGCAACATCATATTCGAGACGCGCGACAACGTCGTCGTGCGGGTGAAGCCTCGCAGCAACGACGACGTCAACAAGTTCTTCATCTGCGATCACGGCCGGCTCAACTACCGGTGGATCAACCGCCCCGACCGTCTGGAGGCGCCGATGCTGGACGGCTCAGGCGCCGCCCCGAAGATGGTGGACTGGGAGATTGCGATCGCCGGAGCGGCCCGGCTGCTCGCCGGCAAGCGCGCGTACGTCGTCGCCAACCCGTCACTCTCGAACGAGGCGCTTTTCCTGCTCAAGCGCCTGATACGGAAGACGGGCGGCTCCGGACACTTTCGCGTGCAGACTGGCCCGGAGGCGCCGCTTCCCGGTGTGCAAGACCTCGCGCTGCGCGCGGACCGCGCGGCCAACGTGGCCGGCGCCAGACTGTTCGGCTTTACGCAGGACGCGAACCCGCTCTCCGGCCTCAGCCGTGGTGACGTCCTCGTGATTGCCGACGACGATCTCAGCGGGCTGCGCCCCGATGCCATCGGCAGCGCTGATGCGGCGATCGTGATCGCAACCGTCGCCCCGCAGGGCATCAGGCCGTCGGTGGTTCTGCCGATCGCGAACGTCGCAGAAGAGGAGGGCACGCTCAGCAACCTGCGCGGGCGAGTACAGCGATTCCTGCAGGCCAAGGCGGCTCCGGGCCTCGCGCGACCGAGCTGGTTCGTCCTCTCGGACCTCCTTCATGCGCTCGGCGAGCACGCGGAGTACACGACGGCCAGCGCCGTGTTCGATGGACTGGCGAGCGCCGAAGCGCCGTTTGCGGGGCTCTCGTACGACACGCTTGCCCTGCGGGGCGAAATACTGAAATGACGATGGTCGCCGAGATCCCAATGCTGCTTCAGGCGACCTCGTCGCAGCTTCCGCCGACGACGGGTGTTTTTATTGTCGCCACGATCGTGAAGATGCTCGTGATCTTCACGATCTACATGGTGGGCGTCGCCTATACCACCTTCGCCGAGCGGCGCATCTCCGCATGGATCCAGGACCGTCACGGGCCGAATCGCGTGGGCTGGCAGGGACTGCTGCAGGTCGCAGCGGACGGGGTGAAGAACATCATGAAGGAAGAGACGTACCCGGACGCGGCGAACAAGCCACTGTTCATTCTGGCACCGATGCTCGCGTTCATTCCCGCCATGCTCACCTGGGCGGTGATTCCGTTCGCGAGCCCGCTGCCCACGCCCTGGGGCCGGATCGACATGGTGGTGGCGGACCTGCCCGTGGGATTTCTCTTCACGCTCTCGATCTCGTCGATAGGCGTCTACGGAATCGTGCTCGCAGGCTGGAGCTCGAACAACAAATACGCCCTGCTTGGCGGCCTTCGCTCGAGCGCGCAGATGGTGAGTTACGAGATCGCGATGGGGATGTCGACGGTCGCCGTGTTGTTGCTCGCCGGCAACGTCGCCCTGGGCGAGATCATCCAGCAGCAGCACGCCATGGGCTGGAACGCGTTTCTTCTCTCGGTGGCCTGCTTCATCTTCCTGATCGCCGCGTTCGCCGAGACGAACCGCGTGCCATTCGACCTCCCCGAGGCAGAATCGGAGCTGATTGCCGGTTATCACACCGAGTACAGCGCCATGAAGTTTTCGATGTTTCCCATTTCCGAATACGCCAACATGATCACGGCGAGCGGGCTGATGGCCACGCTCTTCTTCGGTGGTTGGGACATTCCGTTCACGAGCTGGGACAACGTGCCGCCATGGACGGTGCTCAAGACACTGCTCACGTTCGGCGCCTTCGCCACGAAGGTGCTGTTCTTCGTGTTCTTCTATATCTGGATCCGCTGGACACTTCCGAGGTTCCGGTACGACCAGTTGATGTCGCTCGGCTGGAAGGTCCTGCTTCCACTCGCGCTGGGGTACATCACGATCGTTGCTACAATAGTGCTGGTTCTCGACCGGGCGGGAATCGCGCGGGGTCCGCTCTACGGATTGATCCTGTTCGGCATGAACGTGGTGCTCATGGCCGTGATCTTCATGATATTCGACCGCGGGCGCATCGTGAGCCCGGCCTACTCGCGCCTGCAGAAGGCCGAACTCGAGCGACTCCGTGCCGTGAGCCGGCATCCCGTGCCAGTCGGACGTGAACACGCATGACACTCCTGGCCGTCGTGTTTCTCCTCTCTCGCCGGGCCTTGCGATGGCAATAGGCATCAAGATCCTCGACCGTCCTGTCGAGGACGTGAGTTACGTGCGCGCGACGCTCAGCGGGCTGGCGCTCACCTTCAAGCACATGGTCGATCCCCACAAGGTGACTGTGCAGTATCCGGAGGAGCGCTGGGACATTTCGCCGCGGTGGCGCGGCACCCATCGGATGCTCACCACCGAGGACGGTAGCGCGAAGTGTGTGGCGTGTGGACTCTGTCCCACCGTGTGTCCCGCGAACTGCATCAAACTTGTGCCCGGCGAGGACGAGGAGGGCAACCGCTATCCGCTGGTGTTCGAGATAGACGAGTTCCGCTGCATCTTCTGCGGCTACTGCCAGGAGGTATGTCCGGAAGAGGCCATCCACATGGGCCGGCACTACGAGAACTCCGAGTACACCCGCGACAAGTTCGTGTACGACCTGGAACGCCTCACCGCCCAGACGCACCCGGTGTGCGAGATGTGGGACCCGGCCGACCCGAAGGGCGAATGAGGATGGCCTGCGCCTGCGGGAGTGCCTCAAATGGGTAACGAGTTCTATCCGCTCTTCTACTCGTTCAACTTCTATCTCTTCGGGCTTCTCGCGCTCGCGAGCGCCATCGCGTTCGTCACACGCAAGAGCCCGGTGGCCGCTGCCATGTGGCTGGTTGTTACGATGTTCTGTCTTTCGGCGCTCTTTATCATGCTCGACGCCCAGTTCGTGGGGGTGATGCAGGTGCTGGTGTATGCCGGCGCCATCATGGTGGTGTTTCTGTTCGTGGTGATGCTCCTGAACCTTGGGCACCCGGGCGAAGTCCCGGACGTCCGCGGCAAGTTTGGACGCATCGCTGCCGGGTTCGTGGGGCTCGCGCTCGTGGCGGAGATCATGGCGCTGTCGCGGAACGCGTTCGACCTCCGGCTTGCCGTTCCGCCCGCGCCCCAGAGTGTCAGCGGCCCCGGCGGCGTCATCGGTCCGATAGCGGCGCCGCTGTTCAAGGAATATCTCCTCGCCTTCGAACTCACGAGCGTGTTGCTGCTGGCTGCGATCGTGGGGGCGGTGGTGCTCGCCAAGAAACGGAGCTGACCGGGCATGGTCACTGAATCGCTGGCGCTTTCCGCTGCGCTGTTCACGATCGGCGTGATCGGCGTGCTCACGCGCCGCAACGCGATCATCATTTTCATGTCCGTCGAGCTGATGCTGAACGCGGTGAATCTGACCTTCGTGGCGCTGTCCAGGCTCTATGGCCCCACCGGACAGGTGTTCGTGATTTTCGTGATGACGGTCGCGGCGGCCGAGGCGGCCGTGGGCCTGGCGATCATCATCGCGATGTTCCGCCACAAGCAGACCGTGAACCTGGAAAACATGAACCTGCTCCGCGGATGATGAACTATGCGTGGCTGCTTCTGGCCCTCCCGCTGCTCGGGTTCGTCCTCAATGGCGCGCTGTCGCTGGTTGCCGCCGTAAAGATCGGGCCGGCGGATCCGGGCGCGGATGACGCCTTGCACGGCAGGGATTCTCATGCGGGCGGGCCAGATGCGCAGGGTGCTGAGGCGCATCCGGCAAGGCATAAGCACGCCGGGCTGGTGAGCCTGATCGGACCGGGGGTGCTGGTGGCGGCGTTCGGCGTGGCCGTTTCCATCTTCTCCGCAATGCGCGGTACTGAGATGACGCAGCCGTTTATCCAAACATTGTTCAGCTGGATGCCGGTTGGAGATCTCAGCCTCAACGCTGCGCTCCAGCTCGACCAGCTCTCCATGGTGATGGTGCTTGTCATCACGGGCGTCGGGGCGCTCATCCATGTGTTCAGCGTCGGGTACATGCGTAACGATCCGGGGTACCCGCGCTTCTTCGCGTACCTGAACCTCTTTGTCTTCTTCATGCTGCTGCTGGTGCTCGGCGCGAACTACCCGGTGATGTTCGTCGGGTGGGAAGGCGTCGGGCTCTGCTCCTACCTCCTCATCGGATTCTGGTTCAGCGACAAAGCGAACGCGGACGCCGGCAAGAAGGCATTCATCGTAAATCGCATCGGCGACTTCGGGTTCATGGTTGCGATGTTCCTGCTCTTCGCCAATCTGGGCACGCTGGACTTCGGCGGCATCCTGGCTGCCGTGAACACGCTGCCCGCGGGTGGGCCGCTCGTCACGACGATCTGCCTCTTCTTCTTCCTCGGCTGCGCGGGAAAGAGCGCGCAAATACCGCTCTACATTTGGTTGCCCGACGCGATGGCAGGCCCGACACCCGTCTCGGCGCTGATTCACGCCGCTACGATGGTCACCGCGGGCGTCTATCTCATCGCGCGGAGCGCAGTGCTGTTTTCGCTCGCACCCGCCGCGTCGCTCACTGTGGCACTCGTCGGGGCGGTCACGGCGATCTTTGCGGCGACCATCGGCCTCAAGCAGTGGGACATCAAGAAGGTACTCGCGTATTCAACCGTCTCGCAGCTCGGGTACATGTTCGTGGGGGTCGGGGTG
This sequence comes from Gemmatimonadaceae bacterium, assembly GCA_035544915.1. Taxonomy (GTDB): domain Bacteria; phylum Gemmatimonadota; class Gemmatimonadetes; order Gemmatimonadales; family Gemmatimonadaceae; genus Fen-1231. The sequence goes on from DASZZO010000085.1 coordinate 28,242, forward strand.
GGCGCGTACGTGGGAGGCATCTTTCATCTCGTGACGCATTCCTTCTTCAAAGCGCTGCTCTTTCTCGGATCGGGCTCGGTCATTTACGCGTTGCACGCGGCCTACCACGCGACCGGCAGACACGACGATGCCCAGGACATGCGCAATATGGGAGGGCTGCGCAGGTACATGCCCGCGACCTGGATACTGATGTGGATTGCAACGCTCGCCATTGCCGGCATTCCGCCGTTATCAGGTTTCTTTTCGAAGGACGAGATCCTCGGGGCTGTGTTCGCCCGTGCTCACGGCTCGCCGCTCGCCGACGCGACCTGGCTCGGCATTCCAGGGCGGACCATACTGTACGCGGTATACGTGCTCGGCCTCTCGGCCGCGCTGCTGACCGCGGTCTACATGACCCGGATGATGCTCTACACCTTTCATGGGCCGAACCGCACGGGCGCCGCGGAGCGTGCGCACCTCAGGGAGGCGCCATGGGTGATGACCGGGCCGCTGGTGGTGCTCGGCGCACTTGCTCTCGCGGGTGGCTGGCTCAACGTGCCGGAGATCCTTCCATTAGGCCCGGTTGGCATCCTCGAAAAGTGGCTCGATCCGGTGGTAGGCACCGCGGCGGGGCGACTGGCCGGCGTGGGCGCCCCCGCGGCGGCATCTACGGAGCTCGCACTGATCGGTGTGGCCGTCGCCATTGCGGTGGCCGGCATCCTGATCGCGGTCGTCAGGCTCAAGCCCGCGGCGCTGGTGCCCGCGGCGCACGCGCCCCAGGCGACCGGAATCGAAAAGGTGCTCGAACACAAGTATTACGTGGACGAGGCGTACGACATTGCGGTGGTGGATCCCACCGTGGCCCTCTCACGCGATGTGTTGTGGAAGGGCGTGGACGTCGGCCTGATTGACGGCCTCTTCGTAAACGGGAGTGCCTTCGTTGCGCGAGCCATGGGATGGCTCGGATCGCAGCTTCAGTCGGGGCAGGCGGGCACGTATGCGTGGGTCCTGCTGATCGGCGCGCTCGCGCTGCTCGGCGCATTCACCCGGTCACACTGAGCGGAGCGAACGGGTGGAAGCCTTCCTCGCCTCAATCCATTACAACTCCTGGATTCTTCCCGTCCTGTTGCTGCTCCCCATTGCAGGCGCCACGGTAGTCCTCGCGCACGGCTGGTTGACGCAGGGTAACAGCGGTGCGCTGCCGCCGAGCTCGTCAGCACGCGTAAGACAGATCGCGCTCCTGCTGTTCACCGCCGAGGCAGTGCTCTCGCTGGGATTATGGTGGTCCGTTGATCCCAGCGCGACGAACTGGCAGGCATTTGTGGATTTTCCATGGATTCCGATGTGGGGGGCCCGCATTACGCTCGGCGTGGACGGCATTGCCATGTTGCTGATTCTGCTCACCACACTCCTGATGCCATTGGCCGTGCTGGGCGGCTGGACCAGCATTCGAGAAAACCTGCACAGCTACTATGCGCTGCTGCTCGTCCTCACCACGGGAATGATCGGAGTGTTCATGTCCCTGGACCTGCTGCTGTTCTTCGCGATGTGGGAGCTGATGCTTGTGCCGATGTACCTGATCATCGGAGTGTGGGGAGGGCAGCGCCGGTTGTACGCCAGCCTCAAGTTCTTTCTCTACACGATGCTCGGCTCGATGGTGATGCTCGTGGCGATCGTCTACCTGGCGATGCAAACGCCCGACGGGCTGGGTCGTCCCGTCTTCAGCTACGATTACATTTTGGCCAACGCGACGCTGAGCCCCACGGCCGCGCTCTGGCTTTTCGGCGCCTTCTTTCTGGCGTTCGCCGTCAAGGTGCCGATGTGGCCGTTGCACACCTGGCTCCCCGACGCGCACGTGGAGGCGCCTACCGCGGGATCCGTGATCCTCGCGGCGATCATGCTGAAGATGGGGACGTTCGGCTTCGTGCGTTTCGCCCTGCCGCTGTTTCCAAGCGCGGCCACCAATGAAACGGTTCGCGTTGTGGTGCTCACCCTCGCAGTCATCGGCATCGTGTATGGTGCGCTCGTCGCGATGGTGCAACCGGACTTCAAGAAGCTCGTCGCCTACTCTTCGGTGAGCCACCTGGGATTCGTGATGCTCGGCATTTTCGCGCTCAACCTGCAGTCCGTGCAGGGCGCCCTCATGGTCAATCTGAGCCACGGCGTGTCCACAGGCGCGCTCTTCCTCCTCGTAGGCATGATGTATGAGCGGCGCCATTCGCGCCTCATCGAGGACTACGGCGGCATCGCCAGGGTGATGCCTGCGTTTGCCGTTGCGCTCAGCATTGTGGCCATGAGTTCCATCGGCGTGCCGGGCACCAACGGGTTCGTGGGCGAGTTCCTGGTGCTCATCGGGTCATTCAGAACGCGGCCGCTCTTCGCCGTGATCGCCGCCACGGCGGTCATTTTCGCCGCCGCCTACCTGCTCTGGGCTTTGCAGCGCATCATCTACAATCCGCTGGACAAGCCGGAAAACCGTCAACTTCGCGATCTCAACTGGCGTGAGATCGGCCTGCTCGTGCCACTCGTCTTCGCCATCTTCTGGATGGGCATCTATCCGAAGCCGATACTGGACAAGACGCGGACCGCAGCCACGCGGCTGGTGGAGCGCGTGGAAGCCATGAAGGTCAACCAGCCTGTGGCACAGGGCAGGTGAAAGGCAGATGAACTTCGATCTTGCGGTCCCTGCGCAGCTGATGGAGGCGCTCACGCCCGACATCGTCCTGATGGCGGGCGCAATGGGGCTCATGCTGGCAGCGGCATGGCGCACCGACAGCGACCGACACCAGCGGGCGGTCGGCCTCGCCAGCCTCGGCGTGCTGCTCGTCACGCTCGGGCTCGTGATCTGGTTTGGAGCGCGCGACCTGACGGCGGGCACCGGGCCGGTTGCGGTCGACCGGTTCCGCTGGAGCGCGGACGTGATTTTCCTCGTCGCGGCGCTCGCTACCGTGGCGCTCGCCATCGAGTACAACGCGCGCGAGGGCATTCAGACAGCGGAATCGCACGTGCTCGTGTTGTTTGCGACATCAGGCATGATGACTCTCGCCGCCGCGCGCGACCTGATGATTGTCTTTCTCGGCATCGAGATCATGTCCATCGCCGTGTATGTGATGGCAGGGCTGAACAGGCGGAGCGCAAAGGCCGCCGAGGGCGCGCTCAAGTATTTCCTGCTGGGCGCTTTCTCCACGGGCTTCCTGCTCTACGGGATTGCGCTCGTGTACGGCGCGACCGGCTCTACCAATCTGCCGGTCATTGGCCAGCGAATCGTTGAGTACGCCCTCGCGCACCAAGGCATGCTCCTCGTGGGAGCCGCGCTGCTGCTGGTTGGATTCGCGTTCAAGGTCGCCGTGGTGCCGTTCCACATGTGGGCACCGGACGTATACGAAGGCGCGCCGACGCCGGTCACGGCATTCATGGCGGCCGCCGTGAAGGCGGCGGCTTTTGCGGCTTTCCTGCGCGTCTGGCTCGAGTGTTTCGGTTCTCTCGAGTTCGCGTGGTTCGGGCCCATCTGGTGGGTTGCTGCCGTCACGATGGTGGTTGCCAACGTGGTGGCGCTGGCGCAGCGCAGCGTGAAGCGACTGCTGGCCTATTCGAGCATCGTGCACAGCGGCTACCTGCTCGTTGCCATCGCCGCTGGTTCGCGCCTGGGAGCCAGCGCACTGCTGTTCTATCTGCTGGCATACACTCTTGCCGTTTTTGGGGCGTTCGCGGTTGTTTCAGCGGTCGGGCGCGCCGGCGAGCGGAGCCTCGAGATTTCCGACTACGAGGGACTCTGGAATGTGCGGCCCGGCCTGGCAGTGGGCATGGCAGTCTGCCTCCTCGCGCTTCTTGGCTTTCCCGTGTTCGGCGGCGTGGGGTTCTTCGCCAAGCTGTACCTGTTGCAGGCGGCGCTCGCGGCGCCAAGCAACCTCGCGCCGCTCGCAGTGCTCCTGGTGGTAACGTCGGTAGTCTCCGCGGGATACTACCTGCACGTCGTGCGTGTGATGTTCATGAAACCGCGCCGCGAAGACGCAGTTGAACCCGAGCCGGTGGGCGGGATGACGAGGGCGGTCCTCACGGCCAGCGTGGTGCTCATTCTGGTCCTCGGCCTGCTTCCAGGGCGGCTCGCAACGTGGGCGCGCAACAGTCCTCCAACCCTCGGCACGACAACGAGCGCGCCGCCCATCGCCAGGGGCCTACCCTGATCGCTCCGGGAATTTTCCGGCAGTACGATATTCGCGGTGTGGTGGGCACGGACCTCACCGTCGAGGCCGCCGAAGCGATCGGTAGCGCCTACGGTGCCTTGCTCGCCGAGCAAGGGCTCCCCAGGGAGGTCGCGGTGGGGCGCGACAACCGGCCGAGCGGCGAGGAGCTGCACGACGCGCTCGTGCGCGGCCTTCGCCTGACCGGAACCAATGTCGTGGATATCGGCGTAGTGCCGACGCCCCTCCTGTATTGGGCACTGCACCAGCTCAGGGTCAGTGGGGGCATCCAGATTACTGGATCGCACAATCCGCCCGAGTTCAATGGATTCAAGATTTGTGTGGGTACGGACTCGCTGCACGGTGCAGGTATCCAGCGCCTCCGCGAGCTGGCCGAGGCCGGGACATTTCCCTCCGGCGAGGGAACGCTGGCCCGTGAGGCCGTGATTGACCGCTATGTGGACGACGTGGCCGAACGTATCGGCAAGCTCTCGCGCCCGCTCACCGTCGTGATGGATTGCGGGAATGGCGTTGGTGCGCTGCTGGCGCCGGCGCTGTTTCCGCGCATCGGCCTGAACCCGATCCTCCTGTTTGCCGAGAGCGACGGCACCTTTCCGAATCACCATCCCGATCCGACGGTGGTCGAGAACCTCAAGGACCTCATCGCCACGGTGGTGAGAGAGAAAGCTGATATTGGCATCGGTTTCGACGGTGACGCAGACCGGATTGGAATCGTGGACCGGCACGGCGCGATCATCTGGGGCGACCATCTGCTCATTCTCTATGCGCGCGACGTGCTCACCCGCACCGGCGAGGGACAACCGATCATTTTTGACGTGAAGTGTTCGCAGGCCCTCCCCGACGCCATCAGCGCTGCCGGCGGCATCCCCGTGATGTGGAAGACCGGACATTCGCTCATCAAGGAAAAGATGAAGGAACTGAGCGCTCCGCTTGCCGGCGAGATGTCCGGACACATGTTCTTCGCTGAAGGGTTCTATGGGCACGACGACGCACTCTACGGCGCCGCGCGACTCCTGCGGATCGTGGCGGACTCGGGGCGGGGCGTGGACGAGCTGTTGGCGGATATTCCGAAGTACGTGTCCACACCCGAGATTCGCGTGGACTGCGAAGATGACCGCAAGTTCCTCATTGTGGCTACCGCGCAACGGCACTTCCGCGCGACTCACGACGTCATCGAGGTGGACGGCGTGCGTATTCTGTATGGCGACGGTTGGGGGCTCATTCGGGCCTCCAATACGCAGCCGATCCTCGTCGTGCGCTTCGAGGCGACATCGGAGCGCCGCCTGGGCGAGATTCGCGAGGAGGTCGCGAGCTGGCTGGAGCGCCAGGGCCTTCAGTTTCCCCGGGAGTGACTGCGCGCCGCTGGCTGTTCACCGGTGTCGCCGGCCTCGCGTTCCTGATGGTGCTGGGGCGGCTGTTCACCGGGGTGTACGCAGAGTGGAGATGGTACGCAGCGATGGGCGCCCTGCCGCTCTATCAGAGCAAACTGCTGCACGAGACGATCCTCCGGGGCGGAGCAGCGCTTCTCGGGTTCGGATTTGCGTTTGCCAACCTGTACGCGGTTCGCAACTCGATCGTGTCGCTGGTGCTCCCGCGCAAGCTCGGCAACCTCGATTTCAGCGAGGAGGTGCCTGGCCGCAGGCTCATGGCGCTGGTGGTGATGCTCTCAATCGTTCTGGCCGTGGTGCTCGCGATTCCGCAGGACGACTGGGTTACGCTTGCCCTTGCGCAGCGAAGCATTCCGTTCGGCGAGCGGGATCCATATCAGGATCGTGATTTCGGGTTTTACGTCTATGACATTCCGCTCGAGCGCTCGCTCCACGTGTGGGCAATAGCGACGCTGCTCCTCGTGGGCGCGGCGGTCGTGTTTCTCTACGCCCTGACGCCAAGTCTCCGGTGGCAGCGCGGTCGCCTTCACGTGTCCACGTACGTCCGGCGGCATTTCGGCGTTCTCACCGCCCTCGTCCTCTTGCTGGTGGGCTGGAGCTATCGCCTCGAAGGCGTCTCGCTCCTGACGAGTGGTTCGGGTGCGCTGGCGGCGTACACGTCTTTCGACGACAAGGTCATGGCGCCGCTACTCACGGGGCTTTCGATTGCGGCGTTCGCTGCGTCACTTGTCGTGCTCTGGG
>DASZZO010000086.1:0-20771 GCA_035544915.1 Gemmatimonadaceae bacterium
TTGTTCGCGGTCCAGATCGGGATATTGGCTGTCCCGTTCTTCGCCGTGTTGGTGACGAGCACGCGCGGGTCGGGCGCACCGCCGATGGTCAGGTCACGAAATGAAGGATCCACCGATGCCCAGAAGCTCTGCGACGTGGCAATGAACACGAAGTTCTGGCGCCGCGGGTTGACGGGATCGGTAGACATGTTGGCGACGAACGTCGGCGGAATGGCTGCGGCATCAGTCGCGGCGGCAGCAGCGTTCCCGAGGTCGAGTTGTGTTCGCGCCCGTCCGAGAAGCGCCAGATTGAGTGTCGCCGTGTCTGTGGCAGTCGTGGCCGCCGGGATCGCCGCGTCGAAACGCAGCTTCGCCTCGTTGAACAACTGCACCGGCGTCAGTTCCGGACCAACATTGATGGCGCCGCTGCACATGGATTCGCCCAGGAGTACGAGACTGTAGCCGGCGTATGCGGCGGCCTGACCGATCAGTTTGGTGCGATTCGGTACCTGGGCAACGGTCCAGCCCTGGAGCTTTGCGAGGACGGTGTCTGCCGAGCCTCTGGCGGTCGAGAGTGTCGAATAGATGGCGGGCTGCTGGTTGCCGCTCGCGCACGTGTTGGTCCCGTACGCTCCGTTTGTTGGAAGCGTACGGCGGTCATAGTCGAAGTTCGCGGTGTTGCTGATTGCATTGATCAGCTCGTCGCCCAGAATTCCGGTTCCGACGACGTACCTCGAGTACGCGCATTCGAAGTCGGAGATCGCGCCATTGACGAGCAGTTGCGCGTTCCCGGGAACGTAGAGCGTGGCCGCCGAGAGTTGCCCCGGGTTCGACTGCCTGAGATTGGTGATGTCACCGCAACCCGCCGTCGCAACTACGAGAGTGGCGCCGCTGATAGCGAACCACGCGCGGCGCGCACGGTGGGCCATCGCGACCTGCTTCCCTGCTGAGTGTTTTCGCATGGCTCAGAACACGAAGGTGAGGGTGGCGATAAAGCGTCGGAATGGCGGCGTCACGGCCTGATCGCTGGTGCTCGCCGAGGTGGCGGGATTGTTCGTATTCACTTCAGGATCGGGACCGCGATAGCTGGTCCAGGTGAGGAGGTCACGCGCCGCGAGCGTCAGCGTTGTCCGCGTGGCACGTGGAATCCACCGTTCTGGCAATGTCCAGCTGGCCGACAACTCTCGAAGCTTCACGAACGAGCCGTCCTGGTAGTACTGGTCGACGATACCTTGCGAGGCGGCATTCCCGACCGTCTCCGCCAGATACACTGGCGAATACTCCAGCGGGAAATAGTTTGCGCGGCACAGGCCGGCGCCAACGGCACCGGTGCAGCGAAGCTGCTCGATGGAATTGGCGACCCTGTGCCCGCGCTTGAAATCCAGCAGGCCGTAGAGACGAAGCCGACTACCGATCGTCACCGTGTTGCCGAATGACCCGACGGCTTTCGGCGTCGGCGTGCCGATGAACAGGAATGGTGCCCGCGGACACGCAACCGGCGCGGCTCCCGGCCCCGCATCGCAAAGCACATTGGTCGCGAAGCCCGTCGTGGCATCGCGATCGGCCGACACGACGCGCCTCGTGAAAATCCCGCCGATGGGATAACCGACCTCGTTGAACTGGCCATAGTTGACGATCACGCTGGGGAGCCCGCCGAGGCTCTTGATCACGTCGCTGTTCGTTCCGATGTTTCCGGTCATTTCCCACGTCACGTTCCGTCGCGAAAGGACTCGCAACGTCGCCTGCAACTCGAACCCGCTGTTGTCCACCTCGCCGAGATTCACGAAGCGAGTGCCCGAGAATCCGCTCGATGGCGCGACCGGCTGGCTCAAAATCTCATCAAGCGTACGCTTGCTGAACCACGTGAAATCCAGGCCGAGCCGGCCGAACAACTCACCCTCGAAGCCAAGTTCCCACTCCTTGCCGCGCTCGGGTTTGAGATCGCTGTTCCCGATTGAGCCTGGCGTCACGGCGTTGGAACCATCCGCCCCTTGCACGGGCAGGAAGGTCCGCAGTGCCGAGAAGGTGGCCGGTTGCCGGCCCGATTCCCCATAGGCGGCGCGCAGGCGCAGCGTGTTCGCCACGCGCGCCCAGTGCCAGAAGGGCTCTTCGCTGATCACCCATGATGCGCTCACTTTGGGATACGTCACCCACTTGAACGACTCGCCGAATGCACTGTTGTTGTCCACGCGCAGCGCGCCAGTGAGGAAGAAGCGGTCGTGCAGGGAGAACATCTGCTGGCCATACGCGCCGATGGTGGTGTTGAGGTTCTGTGTCTGTGTCGACGAGACCTGATTCGCCGCCGCCGAGACCGTTTCGACTCCCGCGGCCGGGAACCCATAGCCACCGAGGGAGCTGGTGTTGAGATCCGTCCGATAGAACTGCCAGCCGATGGAGGATGTTGACCCGACCGCCTGGCTGATTGCGAACTTCGCCGTGCCATTGTAGTCGGCGGTGAGAGACGAGTTGTGGCGAAGGGTCTGCCCGATGCGACCACCCGCCGAGTTTGGCGAAAGGAGTGCGGCGAGATCGGGCGGAGCGAAGCGCTCGATTGCCCGGCTGTCATCGCCAGTGTAGTCCAGGCCCGCGATCAACCGGTGCGTAAACCACGTCGCGGGGCTGTTGGTGATCGTCGCGCTTCCAGTGAAGCGTGCAACATCCTGCGCATTGTCGTAGAGCCGCTGCGGGATCTCGGGCGACCAGTTGGGATAGAACCCTCTCGCAGCCTTGAAGCGCAGGATGTGGCCGAGCTCCGCGCCGAGCAGTGCGGAGGCACCCACGTCCGCGCCGAGATGATTCGACAGGTTCACGAAGTTGAGGCTGGTCGCGACTTCCGTCTTGCTGTCGAACGGGGCGCTGAGGTTGACGTGGATGCCGAGCTGCCGCAGCGTGTTGTTCGGCTCGATCCCGTGATCGTCCTCGTAGCCCGCGGACGCATAGTAGCGCAGCTGGTCCCTGGCGCCGGAGAGCGAGGCGTTGACCGAACTCGTCTGCCCGGTCTTGAAGATCGGCGTGCCGCGATCGGCCTCCTGCTGAACTCCGTTCCAGGTGACGATCTGGCCGGTCGCCGGATCCTTCATATAGTTGGTCTGCACCCGCCCCGCGGCATTCCGGAAATCGATCGTGCCCTGCTCGACGTGCATCGTGAGCACCGGCTTGCTGCCCGCCGCACCCTTCTTTGTGATGATCTGGATGACCCCATTGGCCGCTTCCGTTCCATACACGGTGGCGGCGGCGGGACCCTTGATGATCTCGATACTCTCAATGTCTTCGGGGCGAATGTCGTTGAGCCGCCCCGCAACCGTCGCGCCCTGCCCGCCGAAACTGGAGCCGCCGCCGGACAAGCCCACAGGCCCGGTAGCCGTCGCGTTGTTCACGCGCACGCCGTCTATATAGATGAGCGGGCTGTTGTCGAGCCCGATGCTGGTTCGTCCGCGAATCTGGATGCTGGGCCCGGCTCCAAGGCGGGACGTAGTCGGCGAGATGATCACTCCCGGCGCGCGGGCATTGAGCAGCCCGCTGAGATTGGGAGCCTCGGACTTTGAGAGCTCGTCGGCCGCATTGATCGTCGCGACGGTATTGCCGATCGCTCGCCGCAGTTCACCGCCGGCCGTTCCCGTGACGACCACTTCGTCGAGGGCGATCGCGCTGGCCTGCATCTCGAAATCCAGCGTGACTTGCTGGCCGGCGAGGACGGTCACGGGGAGCCGCGCGACGGCGAAGCCGATGCGTCGCGCCGTGATGGTGCGCGACCCCGGTGGAACGTTCACGATTCTATACCGGCCGTCGTCGGCCGCGACGGCACCAAACTGCATGCCGTCCACGTGAACGGTCGCTCCGGGAATGCCGGCAGTCGATCGCGGGTCCGTCACGCGACCGACGATCGTTCCGCCCGTAGCTTGCGCGAGTCCTCCACGCGCAGCGAGCATCAGGATGACGCACACTGCGCCGCGCACTCCGAGATGCGCGGCGGCGCGTGCGTGGCGGGATGTGAAGGTGCGGGCGGTTGTGGTCATGCAACGCTCCTGTCGATCGTGGGACGGGCGCTTCGTATCACGTGGCTGGTGCATCGTGAGGCTCCTGAACTGGAGGAACAACTCGGCGGCGTGCGTGGGCGCGCCAGAGATAAAAGGCCGGTGTGCCCAGCAGCACCGCCCCCAAGCCGACGGCGGCCCGGCCGGGTTGCGTGAGCACGGTATTGAGCACAAGCAGAACCGCAGAGAGCACGAACAGGAGCGGCGTGACGGGATACCCCGGCACGCGGAACGCACGAGGGGTGTTCGGCTGTCGGCGGCGATAGACGAACACGCTCAGCGCTCCGAGCGCATAAAAAATCCAGCCCGCGAAAATCACGTAAGTGAGCAGTTGTTCAAACGTGCCGGTCGCCGCCAGGAGAGCGGCCCACAGCGCGATCGCGAGGATGGCGAACGCCGGTGTGCCGAACCGCGGGTGAACCCGCGCGAGCCGCTCGAAAAACACCCGGTCGCGGGCCATCGCGAAGTACATGCGCGGCGTCGTGAGCACCAGGCCGTTCGACGCGCTGAAGATTGACACCAGGATCAGAACGCCGACGAGGCGGCCGGCGACGGGGCCGAGTATGGCCCCTGCCGCATCGGCGGCGACGTGCTCGCTCCCGGCGACGGCCGCCGGTCCGAGAGCGACCACGTAGCCGACGTTTGCCAGGAGGTATATCGCGACGAGCGCCAGTGTTCCGATCGTGATCGCCCGTGGAAACGTCCGCTGCGGATCGCGCGTCTCGCCTGCGGAGAATGAAACGTACTGCCAGCCTTCGTAGGCCCAGAGCACGCCGATCATGGCGGCGCCGAAGCCGGCGGCTGTGGCGGGTGCGATGGCGCCGGAGAGCGTGGCGGTCTGTGACGATGCGCCGTGACCGAACACGATCAACGATCCGCCGAGCAGCGTGAGGGCGCCAATCTTCAGGCCGGTTGTCCAGTTCTGCATCGTGGCGCTCGTGCGGGTACCGCGAATATTGACCACGGCGAGCAGGCCGATCAGGAGCACCGATACCGCGCGCGCGCCGCCGCGTCCGATCGGCACGAACTGGCCCAGATACCCGGAGAATGCAACGGCCAGCGTGGCGAGCGAGCCGCTCGAGATGACGAAGAAGCTCGTCCACCCGTAGAGAAACGACGGAAGCGAGCCGAACGCGTCGCGGATGTAGACGTAGAGCCCGCCCGCCTCGGGGTTCATCGCGCCAAGCTCCGCATAGGTCAGCGCGCCGAGCAACGAGAGCACGCCCCCCACCGTCCAGACCAGCAACGCTGTGCTCGTCTGACCTCCGGTCTGCCGCAATACCACGCCCGGCACCAGATAAATGCCCGATCCGATGACGGTTCCAATTGTGATCAGCACGAGATCCATGAACCCGAGCGTGCGGCGGAGCGAGCCAGAAGCCTGACGCTCGCCGCGATCGATGGCAGGAGCAGCGCCGCGGCCGTTCACGATGACTCCGGAGGAGGAGTCTTCACCGCGACATAGAACGAGCGCCCGGAAATCGGATCGCGACGGAACTGAATGACGTCGTACCCGCGCTGCAGTGCCCACCGGAAGTTGGTACGCGTGGCCGCACGCCATTCGGCTGCCATGTCTGGCGCCGTATCAATCACCTCTTGGAGGTTCGACGGGACCTCGATCAGGAGCATACCCCGCTCCGCCTTGGCGTCACCGGTCGACACGTCACGGGACCCCGGGAACGGTGTCAGGATGGGGACTCGGTCCATTGCCGACTCCGCCGGCGCGGCATGGCAACTCCGCTGAGGTGCGGTGGCCGACATGACAACAAGCCGGTCCGTCGAGAGCCCCCCGTGAAGGGGGCTCCCGCTGATGCCGTACATGTCCACGACATAATCCACCACCCGGACACCAAGGCGATTGAAGTTCAGGTGCGCATTGCGCGCTTGAAGTGGATCGAACGTCCAGTAGATGCACTCAATGCCGCGCCGCGCAAGCTCGGTACGCTGGGATTCCTTGAGCAGCCGCCCGATTCCCTGCCCCCGGGCCGGCTCGCGCACGGCCAGCAGATGCGACCAGTGAACCAGCACGCCCTCTTTCACTCCCGTCAGGCCAAAGACGAAGCCCAGCATGGCCCCTACACCATCAAACGCGCCGATCGTCAGAGCTCCTATGTGCGAGGCCGCCAGCAGCAGCGACGAAGGCACCGTGTGGCCGGGCTCCGCGGGTCCCCACACGTCGTTCTGCACCGCGACGCAGGCCTCAAACTCGGCAATCGACGTGAGCGGCATGCGCACCTCCACAGCCGCGGTCTTGGGATCCGCGAACGGGCCACCTGTTGGTGTCAGGCCGGATGATGGCGACGATTCGTCGGGCATGGGTGGACGAGGAGAGAACCGTGCACGCCCTCGGCGCGACACGCAGCGGATTACGCTACGACATCCCGACGTATACCGCAATGGTGTACCATTCGGATGCGCTTGCGCCCTTCGCCGCGCATTCGTACTCTTTGCCATCGTGCCTTCAAAAAAGCCTTCGAAGCGGGGTGAGTCGCAGCGACGGCGTCACCCTGCGAGCAGCGGGAACGGGTCAGCGGAGCACGGCGGACCGCTCGACAATGTCTCGCGTGTCCACCAGGAACTCCGCAGTCTGATCGTGCTGGGCCACCTGCCGCCGGGATCCCGGATTCCGGAGCGAGCCGTAGCGGAGCGGCTTGGACTCAGCCGCACGCCGGTGCGCAGCGCGCTCCACCGATTGCAACAGGAAGGACTGATCGCGTCATCCGGCGGCGGTGACGAGCAACGCCTGATCGTCACGCCGCTCACCCAGGACGATGGCCAGGAGCTGTTCCTCCTCGTCGCGCATCTCGAGGGCCTGGCCGCGCGCATCGCGGCGGGCCTCCCACCGGCCCGCCGCCGGGAGATCGCAGGCCGCTTGCGCCACCTGAATCGACAGCTTGCCGCCGAGTCAGCCAAGCGAGCCGATGTCACGCGCGCCTTCGACGCCGATCTCGAGTTTCATCGCGCGTATGTCGAAGGGGTGGCCGGCCCCCGCCTGCTGGCACTCCACCGGGCCATCAAGCCCCAGACGGAGCGATACGCGCGGCTCTATGTAAGCCTGCTGCTCGACGAACTGCCCACGTCGGTGCGCGAGCACGACGCCATTACCCGCGCCATTCTGAAGGGCGATCCGCGCGCGGCGCAGCACGCAGTGGAGACGAACTGGCACAACGCAGCGGTACGGCTGGGGCGGATCATCGCCCAGCACGGGGAGCGCGGAATCTGGCATACGTGGACGCCAGCAACCAGCGCCTAGTGCGGCTTCTTTGACGCCCGGTCGATTGGTGCCGGACGCGGCACGTGTCGCACGGGGCTCTGCTCCAGCAGCTTGATCGCTTCCTTCACCGCGCGCTCCAGTTGCGGGTCGTGTCCGCGAATCACGTCGGCCGCCCCATACTCCACTTCGACGTCGGGTCGCACGCCTTCGTTCTCGACTGACCATTTGCCGTTCAGGTCATAGAAGGCCAGAGCGGGCGCGGTGATTCCGCCGCCGTCGATCGTGGGCGGCGTGCCAAGCGTGCCGACGAGGGCGCCCCACGTCGTTGTGCCCACGAGTGGTCCAATCTTGCGCTGGCGGAAGTAGTACGGCAGCGCGTCGCCACCCGATCCCGCGGACTCGTTGATGAGCATCACTTTGGGCCCGAAGATGCCGGCGGTCGGCGACGTGGAGATCTTGCCGTCGCGCTGCGCGAAGTAGCCCATGAGTTTCCGGTCGAGCTCGTTCACGACGTAGTCGGCCACCTGCCCGCCCTGATTATAGCGCTCATCGATGATCGCCCCATCCTTCTGCTGTTGCGCGTAGAAGTAGCGCGTGAAGGAGGTGTAACCGGGCCCCCCGGTGTTCGGCAGCCACACATAGGCGAGCCGGCCACCGGACAACTCGTCCACTGTGCGCCGATTCCGTTCGATCCAGGCGCGAGTCCTGAGCGCTTCTTCACTCGCCACCGGAACCACGGTCACGAGACGCGACCCTTCGAGCGATGGCACGTTGTTGACGCGAATCACGGTCTGATGTTCCGCCGTGCCCTCGAACAGACTGTAGGGATTCGCCGGCGGGGCGAGCGTGCGCCCGTTCACCTCGAGCAGATAGTCACCTTCGGCTACCTGAATCCCGGGAGCGCTGAGCGGTGCGCGCAAATCAGGATTCCAGTTTTCACCTGAATAGATGTGATGAATGCGATAGTGCCCGTTTTCGACAATGAGGTCCGCACCAAGCAGCCCGACCGCGACAGCAGTCTCCGTCGGTTCATCGCCGGCTCCGCTGAGATAGGAATGCCCTACCACCAGCTCGCCGCCCATCATGGCGATCAGATAGCCCAGATCATGGCGGTGACCCACGTACGGCAGTAGCGCGCTGTACTTGTCGAACACGGCCTTCCAGTCCGTGCCGTGCATTCTTGCATCGTAGAAGAACTCGCGCTGGATCCGCCACGTTTCACGGAAGATCTGCCGCCACTCGGCGCGCGGGTCCACCCACATCTCCAGCTGCGCGACATTGATCGCACCATCGCCGATTTTTGCCGGACGGTCCGTTGAGACGATGCCCCACGAACTCCCTGCCCCGCCGGCAGCGCCCTGATAGAGGAGTTTTTTCTTGTCCGCGGACAGCGCATAGGAACGGATGCCGTCGAGAAATGGCGTGCCTGCGCGATCCTTGAGTTGATAGCGTTGCAAGCGGAGCGCGGCTCCCCCTCTCCCGCCTGCGCCGCCCGGCTCGGAATAGTAGAAGGTCCCGGCCGCACCCGCGGTGAGGTTGCTGTAGTCTCCTGGTGGAATGCCGATCGCCAGAATCCGCTGGCTGATCCCTTCTATGTCGACCCGGACAGTCGAATCCGGCTTCGCTTTCGGCGGCGGCGGAGTGGCGCCGGGCTCGTCGCCCGCTTCCGGCAGGAGCGGTGACGGCTCGCCAGCGCTCAATACGGCCATATAGACGGACCGGCGCACCGGCCGGTCTATGGAGCTCATTTCGAGCCATCCCGTGCGCGGCCCGTAGTCCGTGCTCGCGAGGAAGTAGAGGTACTTGCCACTTGCATCGAATGCGGGCGAGACGGCATCCGCCATTCCGTCGGTGATCTGGTAGTTCTTGCCATCCGCGAACGAATGCAGAAAGATTGCTCGCAAGTGGCTATCGAGATTGTTCGAGAAGGCGAGCCACCGTGAGTCCGGCGACCAGACGGCGTCGACCTGGTGAGTCGGATCGTGATACGTCTCCGACGCGATCTTTGTCGCGCGCCCGTTTGCGGTCTCGAGCGACCAGAGTGTCAGGTGGTTGTCTTCGAAGGAGAGGTGTTTTCCGTCGGGCGACCAGGTTAGCCCGGAGTAGAACGCCGCAGATGGGAGCGGCAGGGCGCGCGGCTTCTCGCTGCCGCTCTGATCGCCCAGCATGAGCTGATACTCGCCGCTCGTGTCCGAGAACCACGCGATCTGCGCGCCGTCGGGCGACCACGCGGGCTCACGATCGTGCACGCCGGGGCTTCGCGTAAGGTTGCGCGAGTCGCCCTTTTCCGCCGGAACGGTGAAGATGTCGCCACGCGCCTCGAATGCGGCGCGCACGCCGGTGGGCGACAGCGACGCGTTGCGAATCATCGGCGCGACCCGCTTGAACTGGGGCCTCGCCCATGGGAGGTCGCCCGTCACGTCAATGCTAAGTCGTCGGGACTGGCCCGCCTTGATGTCGAAGAGATGGATGTAGCCGGCCTGCTCATAGACGATGGCGTCCGGCCCCGCCGACGCGTTCATGATGTCGAAGTCGTCGTGCTGCGTGAGTTGCCGGAGCTCCTTGGTGTCGACCCGGTACGAGAACAGATTCGTCGTGAAGTTGCGATCCGACAGGAAATACACGGTACTGCCCACCCACATCGGATCGGAGTCGTTGCTGTTGGACCATGGCAACTTCTCCACCGAATAATCCGCCAGCGTCATCAGGCGAACAGGCTGCGTGCGGCCGCCGCGGTAATGCCGCCATTCACTCGCGTCGTACCACTGGGGAATGAATGCCCGCGATATTTCCGCATAGGCCACACGCTTGCCGTCGGGAGAATACACGCCATTGAACGCGCGCGGCATGGGGAGCGGTTCCGGCAAGCCTCCTTCCAGCGGGACGCTCCAGAGCCGCATGTATGCCTGTTGCGGGGCGCTCACGCGGGCCGACGCGAACACCACTCGGCGTCCGTCCGGCGTCCAGCCGCGCACCAGATCGGCGCCCGGGTGATACGTGAGGCGGCGCGATTCGCCTCCACCGGCCGGCACCACATACACGTCCGTATTGCCGGCAACCGTGGCGGTGAAGGCGATGTGGGACCCGTCGGGCGAAAAGTGCGGATCGGATTCGACGCCCGGGGTAGAGGTCAGACGGCGTGCGGGCCCGCCGCTGCGGGATACCACCCACAGGTCCGCGGCGTACTCGAACGCGACGAGGTCGCGGCTCACGGCGGGGTGGCGCAGCAGCCGTGTCCCTTGGGCGGACGAGACCATCGAGAACGCCAGTGCCGAGGCGATCAGCCCTGCGCCTTTCCCGATCATGGTGTTACCCCTCCCGTACGGAGACCTCGACATGTGATGCCCGGCGGCGCGAGCCAGGGATCCGATGCACGGCTACACGCAAATCGGAGTCCTTGGAAGCGAGATATTCGGTGCGAAGGTCTGTGGGTTGTCCGTGACGACAGGACTGTCTTTGCGCGGACTCGTGCCGTCTGATTGCCGGCCCACTTCATGCGGTACTCCCCTGGCAAAAACGCGATGGTATACGGATGCGGTATACCGCGAATACCGAACGGAACGTACGGAGTCTGGCGCGGGGCCGTAAGAGGGGCGTATACTCGCACGCGAAACTCGACTCCCCTGGGAAATATTGTGTCATGTCTTGCGGCGTGCCTATGGGGACTCCTGCTGCTGACATCATTCGTCGGCGGGGGTCGTCGCACCATCTTAGCCCAACGTCCCGACTCCAGACTCCAGACTCCAGACTCCAAGCCACACCTCTGAACTCCCGACGCTCGACATTCGACTCGAAAACCCTCGACTCCGGCCTCTCGACTCTCGCCCGCCCCATTATGCCCTCTCGCCGCACTTTCCTCAGGGTTTCCACGGCCCTTGGCCTCACGCCGCTCATCGAACGCTCGTTCAGGGCCGTGCCCACGGCATCCAGCGCCGCGCAACGATCGCCCCAGACGGTAGACCGTTCCCCCACGGCACTCAACATCCTCATACTCGGCGGCACGGGATTCACCGGCCCGGAACAGGTGGAGTACGCGATTGCACGCGGCCACCGCGTCACGCTGTTCAATCGCAACAAGACGCGTCCCGACTTCTTCAAGGGGCGCGTGGCCGAGGAGCTGATCGGCGATCTCAATGGCGAGACCGGGGCACTCAGCGGCAAGGAATTCGACGTCGTGATCGACAATCCCACGACTTTTCCCGCCTGGGTGCGCAACGCGGCGAAATACCTGGCCGGCCATACGAAGCACTACATCTTCATTTCCACGACGTCCGTGTACAGCGACCAGAGCCAGATCGGCATCAACGAAAGCAGTCCTACCACGCCGATGCCGGCGGACCTGGATCCCTACACACTCGATCCCGCGCACTCGGGACGGTATTACGGCGCGCTCAAGACCCGCGCCGAACAGGAAGTTGAGAGGCAGTACCCTGGAATCAACACGGTCATTCGTCCGTGCTTGATCGTCGGTCCCCTTGATCGCACCGACCGCTTCACCTATTGGCCGGCGCGCATCGACAAGGGGGGCGAGGTCCTCGCGCCCGACTCACCAGACGATCCGTGTCAGTTCATTGATTCGCGCGACCTGGCCGAATGGACGATTCGCATGGCCGAGGCCCGCGAGCTCGGCGTCTATAACGCCATCGGCCCCGCCAAACCGCTGACGATTGCAGAAATGCTCTACGGCGTGAAGGCCGTCACGACCGCCGATGCGCACTTCACCTGGGTGCCATGGGAGTTCCTGAAGGGGCAGGGCGTACGGCCGTGGCGGAACATGACCGTGTGGCAGCCACCTGTCGGCGCAACGGCAGGATATCAGCGCCGCAATGCGTCAAAGGCGATCGCCAAGGGCCTCACATTCCGGCCGCTTGCCGTCACGGCGAAAGACACGCTTGACTGGCACAAGACGCGCCCGGAGAAGGAGCAGGCGGCCACACTCAACGGCGAGATCAACGGCCTGGCAATGAGGCGTGAGGCGGAGGTCCTGGCCGCGTGGAAGGCGGCAAAGGGGGGCGGCTGAGCGAGACGCGATCCCGCCCCGCAGGCCCCGACTCGGCTACCTCCGGAAAACGAACGACACCGGCGTCACGAGAACCAGCTGCCACCCCTCCTTCCCATTCTCATCCAGGACCCGTTGCTGGGCCGAGGCCGACGCGAGGATCTCGGTGCCTATCGGTACCGCCTTGTATTCGATCGCCGCGGGAAGCCCCTTCGCGGCGGACGGCCTCCCGGTGAGGACAAGTGCCCCGCCCGTGAGCCCTGCGCCCACGAGCACCATGGAGGCGAGTCTGCGAATCGTCATTGCGGGCGCTCCTGAAGTTGAGTGTCAGAACTCACGGCACGAAACGCGAACCGCCTGGTATTGATCTCCACATGTCCCACGCTTTCCTCGAATCGCGGCGGCGCCGCCGTTTCGAGTGAGCAGATGAACGCGCGATCGTCCAGGTGATCGATGAACGGCAGGACGCTCACCAGGTATTGCTTGCTCGGAATTTGAAAGCGGACTCCCATCAGTTCCACCGATTCGCTCGCGGTGACGAAATGGCGCGGCATCTGTACCTCGATACACCCCGTCTCGGTCAGCAGCATCATGTCGACGTTGCCATGACCGACGTCCCGCCACAGGAACAAATCGGCGTGCAGATCGCCAGTTGCCACGACAGCCTTGTGTGCCGTGCGAGACGTCACGTCGAGACCGCGCGCACGGAGCGCAGCAAAGGCGGCCTCGGCATGCTCGCCCAGGAGCGCAAAATCCACGTCGGCGTGATATCTGGTAAGTGCGCCACGCATGGCATCGTACGCGAAGCCGCCCGTGACGCAGTGAGGAATTCGCGCGCGGTCAAGGGCGCACACAATTTCTTCGAGCAGCGAAACTCGCTTGAGCATCTTGTAGCGAACGAATCCGGATCGGCTGCGGATCCATGCCATGCCCTTGTTGCGCAGCGAGCTCTCGACTCTGTCGATCGCCATAGCGGCCCTTTGCGTGAGCGTGCGGCGCGGTTGCATGAAAACGCTACCCTACCACTCTCGCACCATCCTCGGCGCGCCAAAGTGGGCGAACCGGTGGGTATTCGCGCTCAGCCGCAGCGCACCAAAACCCCCAATCAGCCGGCGGCCGACCCATCGAGCGTCTGTCACCGGCTTCGAGTCCGGCAGGTTCAGCAGCAGGAGCCGCCCCATGAACTTCAGCCACTCGTTGGTGGACAGAAGAATACCGAGGTACAGGTGGTACGACTCGCCACTGGCGAACAGCGCGGCACGCGCCGCGGAGTACTCCGCCACGAGAGCTTCCGATGCACGTTCAACATCGCGTCGCTTGGAACTCAGGAAGTCGACGAGCGGAACGTGCTGTACGCCCCGCGCGTTGGAATACACGATCGAATCGAACGCGATTTCCTGTTCCCCGAGCGTTGGGAGAAGCGCCTCGAAGGAGGAGCGAAGGGAGCCGACGGGAACGCGGTGTACCTGACGACTACCGTCGTCGTTCGGGAAGGAAGGCTCGGGGTAGACCGACAACTGCGCTTCGTGCAGATGATCCCAGCCCGAGAGCAGTTCCTCGACAAAGCCAATCGGCGCTACGCTGTGCAGAAGGCCGAGCCCCTTCAGATAGTGTCGCATCTGGGGGGCTAATGTAGCCGAGCAGGTTAGGGACAGTCGAGGGTTGAGAGTCTGGCGTCGAGGTCGCGAAACCTCAACCCTCAACCCTCAACCCTCAACCCTCAACTGCCCTAACTCTCAACTCCCAACTCTCGTCTGCCCCTTACACCGCCCTCCGGCCCGTCACGAGATGCCAGACCACCGAAATGAGGGCAATGACCAGCAGGATGTGAATGAGCCCGCCTCCGACTGGCACGATGAATGCGCCGAGCGCCCAAAGAACCAGGAGTATCAAGCCGATCGTGAGAAACATGATTTTCTCCTCCGTTATAGGTCGATGTTTTCGGAACCTGGCTCGGAATCCCCATTCCGGGCCGAAGCCGGGCGGGACTTCCGCCTCCTCGCGGCGCGTTCGCGCCGTTGTTCGTCCAGATGCTCGCGAAAGTCGGGGAGCACCTCTGCCACGTATGACGTCACTTGGGCCGCCGCCGCGCCGAGAAGCGCACCCTTGAAAACCTCCCACGTATCGCGCGGCGGCGGCGGATCTTCGTCGCCATTCGACTCATGGAGCCATCCCCGCCGGGCGCCTGAGCGCGACTTCGATGAACCCGCCATGGCGGCAAGCAACACGCCCCCACCGAACGCCACACCCATCATCGCCAGCGGATTCTTGCGTACATAGGAGCGCAAGTCCAGCAGTTCCTTGGCCTGATGTTCGAGCTTCGCGAGATTCTCGCCGAGCGCATTCTGCTCGGCCGCAATTTCGCGCTCCAGATCGTCCGCGTGAGTGATCATGTTCCGTTCCCGGTGGATGACTCGAGCGCCTCCGGCGGTACCAGCTTTATTCCCTTGAGCTGTTTCATGCCGCTAGCCAGCAGGGCAATGGCAACAATCCCTGCACCTATCCCGACCAGAAGCGCGGCCAGCCAGGGTGCGACACTTGTCTCCAGCAAGCGCACCACGAAGAGGAGCAGCAAACCCACCGCCAGCTGCGCCAGAACGATTCCCGCGACGATGCTCTTGGCCGCAGCGCCGCTTTTCCGGCCCAGGAACGCCAGCTCGTCAGTTACTTCTACCTTGGCGAGCCGAACCTCGGCCCGGACAATTCGGCCAAGGTTGCCCACCACATCGTGGAATACCGATGCGATCGAGCGTTCGCCATCCACAGCCGTGCCCATGGCCGTTCTCAGTCGCCGCTGCTACGAAGCGCGCGACCCACGAGGAATCCCACCGCCGCCGCGGCAATCACGCTTTTGCCGGGGTTGTTCCGCACGAAGTGCTCAACGTCGGAGAGGATATCCTTGGCGCCGTGTGACCTGACGTATTTGGCGGTCTCACCCACTTTGTCCGCCGCACCATGCCCCACACGACTTACGGTATCGGCGGCCTCATGACCCGCCCTGCCCACAATATCGGCCTTGGAGTGCAGTCCCTTGGCGGCGCTGTCGAGCGCGCTCGCGGTCGAGAGGCGGCCCGAATGGAGCTTTTCGCCTGCAGACTCTCCCAGTTCCGACACTTTCTCTTTCACCCGAGAGGCTACGTCTGCAATAGCGCCCTTGGTCGTGGCGGCCGCATCGCGGGCCGCGCCGTGGAGTTCTGATGTTACGGTGCCTTCTTGCATGACAACCTCCTTGGTTTTGGCGTCCGCTGGCCCTCGTGCGAGAACGCTGGACGCCGTGGCTCGCTGGGGGTTTACAGCTTCTGCTACGATACGCGTTCGCTTCTGGCCGCGATATAACTCAAAGGGCCGAAGGCCGGCCTACCTCAGTTGAGCGATGAGGTCGTCAGCCGCTGATCAGCGGAATCAGGAAAAAGGCAACGCCGGTCGCGCCGAGCAGGAGCGAGGCATACCACACGAGCCGCACCCGCGTCAGTGCGGCAACCGCGCCGAGCGCGATCGCCACCTGGAAGAATGCCACCGCGCTCGCATACCGGTGATGCCGCGCGAGGAGCACCGTCGCCTCATGCTCCTTCAGGTCGCGCTCTTTTTCCAGCTCTCGCGCCCCCGTCTGGATGTCCTTCTGCTCCCTTTCGTACCGGGCCGCTGCCTCCTCGACGTCTGTGGGCACGGGCTTAGCGGCCGCCCTCCAGGTTGCCGCGACAGCGCGCGCCACCGCTCCCTTGATTCCCTTCGCCTGATAGTAGGCCCATTGGTCCGAGGCCTGGCCCTGAATGCGGGTCGCATCGGTCTTCAACGCCAGCGCCTCGTTCACCGTGTCGCCCGCGCGCAACGACGCAACGGCGGCAACGGCCGCGAGCAGAGCTGTCGACAAGGATATCCAGCGCAGGAGGCCGCCCCCGGAGTGGCTGGCCTCTTCGTCAATCGCTTCGCGCAGCTTGTCCGTGTCGATTTCCGGGGCTTCCGGCACTAGACCCTCTCTCATGGCGTGAGTCGCGGATCGCCACGAATCTACGCGCGAGCTTCGTGCGCGACAGGGCCGGAACCGGAATAAAGGTTCGCAAGCCACTCACGCAGCTTCCGCCCCCGCGAACGGGTTTTCACCTCCAGGCCTGCGCGAAATGCGCGTGCGCCCGGCCAACGCGCCTCAGGCGCTGCCGCGAGGCATCGCTCAATCGCGCCGGCCAGACCCTGCGACACCTTTGACGCCCGGACACGGATCGGGACGTAATCCTCCTCGAGTTTTCTGGCGAGGATCGCATGAATCGACTCGCCCTCGAACGGGAGGGCACCGGTGAGCAGAAAATAGCCAACCACGCCGAGGGCGTAGATATCCGAGCGTGGTCCCGCATCGAGATGATCGAGCAGCTGTTCCGGCGCCATGAACGCCGGGCTTCCGGCCGGCGCGGAGGCCGACTCCGATCCGGCGTGGGGCAACGAGGCGATTCCAAAGTCCGAGAGGCGTATGCGCCGGGTGTCCCGCTCTCGCGAGATAAGGATGTTGTCGGGTTTCACATCGCGATGAACGACGCCGCGCCCGTGAACAAAGGCGAGCGCCTCTGCGGCGGCAATCAGGATTGCGCGCGCTTCCACTTCCGGCAGCGCCCCATGCTCGCGCACGAGCGCTCCGGCAGAAGTGCCCGCATACGGCATGACGATGGCGATGACAGCTCCAGACTGGACGATGTCCTGCACGGACACGATGCCCGGATGATCGAGCTGCGCGCCGAGTCGCGCCTCGCGGAGAAAGCGCGCGCGCCACTCCGCCATGCGCGCATACTCAGGCCGTATCGCCTTGATGGCCACCATGCAGTGGAGCAGCGTGTCGCGCGCGAGGAACACCGAGCCCATCGCGCCGCTGCCGATGGCCCGCACGAGCTGGTACCGCGGAAGGAGCGCGAGCGCGAGCGCGTCCTGCTCCGGCTCGGGCGAGCCTTCCGGAATGCGACGGTTGAACGAAGAACGGGCGCGAAGGGTCGAGTGCATACGTCCCGCCTACCTAATGGAAGACTCGTGCCAGACCAGCATGGAGCCAACCACACGTACGTCAGGGACTTACGGTTGTTTCAAACCCCGGCTGCGGAAGGGGGATTGACCGGTATTGGGACGAACCGTTCGTTTGCAGCGCCTCCGCCGAGGATGGCACGCGCTCGATTCTCGACATCATGCCAGTCGGCGTTTCCAGCTGGCCGCGCCCACATTCGCGCGCACCGGCATTGAGTGACAGCCGAGGGCCTCGGGGGAGTAGTTCTGGATGATGAGACAGATTACCATTGCGGTTCGCTGTGCCGCCCTGATCCTGACCATCGTTGCATGTGCCGGCGATGGCCCGCTGTCTCCGGGTTTTGCCCGCGACGTGGCGAGCGCCCGCGCGCGCTGGACGCAGCGCGGCAGCGCCGACTACACCGTCGAGAGTCGCGTCCTGTGCTTCTGTCCTTCACATATGCGCTTCTGGTCGCGCCTGACGGTTCGCGGCGGAGCCGTTGTTGCCGCGGAATTCGCCGAGCCGGTCCCGAGCGTGTACATGGAGTCCTTGCTCGGCTGGTCAACTGTCGAGGAGGTCTTCAGCGCCGCCGCGTCCGCCTCCCGTGACTCGATCGTTCGTCAACTCACCGGCCGGTTCGATGCAGAGCTTGGCTACCCACTCGAGATGGCAATTAGCTGTCGCCAGACTGCTCTGGATTGCGGCGTGACGTACCAGATGCGAAACCTGCGGCTTCAATAAGACGCGCTAATTTCGGGGAGTTGGCCCTGAACGTGCCGCCTTCCGCCTACACCACCGGCGTCCACGAAGGTGCGTACTGCCGCGTCCACATCGCCTGCGCCGCTGTGTCGTCGAGAATGTGGCCGTTGGACGGATCCGTGCAGATCTTGCGGCTGGTTTTCTGGGCGATGTTGCCCAGGTGGCAGAGGAGAACGCTTTTCGCGCCCTCATCAATCGGCGCATTGAGTTTTTCGCCCGAGCGTATTCCGTTCAGCCAGTTCTCTACGTGCACCTGCGTGGAGTTGTCGTCCGCGCTGAGATTCAGCGCATCGCCCTTTGCGCCGATGGACTCCTTTACGACCTTGTCCTTGAGGTCATAGACCGTGTAGCCGTCTCGGTCCATCACCACGCTCCCCGCGGTGCCAAGGATGGTCGTTCCACGGGAACGCCCCTGCGTTCTCGAGCCATTGCAGCTCTGCCCCTGCCACACGATGGTCTTGCCGCCCGCGAACTCGTAACAGACCTCCTGCGCGTCGGGAAACTCCCAGTCGTCATCGAAGTGCTTGCGCGTTCCCACGGACGTGATGCCGGCGGGGAAGTCCACGCCGAGCGCCCAGCGTGCAACGTCGATCTCGTGGGTTCCGTTGTTGCAGACCTCACCCGTCCCCCACCGCCAGAACCAGTGCCAGTTGTAGTGCACGACGTTGTCCCGGTATGCCGTGCGCGGCGCGGGTCCCTGCCACAATTCATAGTCGAGAGTCGGCGGCACAGGTGCGGTCTTGCCGTGGCCGATGCCCACACGGGTGTTCGCGTACCATGCGCGAGCCATGTACGGCGTACCGATGGCGCCCGCGTGGATGGCCTCGACGACTTCCCTCGACCGGTCGTGCGAGCGCTGTTGCGTGCCCATCTGGACCACCTTGCCGTATTTGCGCTGCGCCTGCACGATCAGCTCGCCCTCGTGTGGGTTGTGCCCGCAGGGCTTCTCCACGTAGACATGTTTTCCCGCCTGCATCGCGAGGATCGCGGCGGGCGTGTGCCAGTGGTCCGGCGTGGCGATCACGACGGCATCTACGCTCTTGTCGTCGAGCATCCTGCGGAAATCACGACCATGCTGTGGTGGCGTCGGCAGCACGGTCGCCACCTCGGCCATGCTCTTGTCGAGAACGTTCGAGTCCACGTCGCACAGGTACGCGAGCTCCGCATTTTTCATCCGCGCGATACCCTTTGCGTGCACCACGCCGCGTCCGTTGAGCCCCATGACGCCGACGCGGAGGCGGTCACCAGGCGACGCTGCGAGAAGAGGCGCGACGCCACCCGAGAGCATCACCCCGACACCCGTGGCGGTGGCCGACTTGAGGAACTGGCGGCGATCAACGGATAACTCGCTGTTTGCCATGGAGCAGACCTCGCTTGGTGCGCCTCAGTATTTGAGCGCGCGAATCTTGATGGCGCGGAAAAAGACCTCGTCCCCGTGATCCTGCAGAATGATGTGTCCCCGGCGCCTGTCGGCGAATCCAGGAATGTTCCGGTACTTGCTCTTTTCGACCAATGCGGTGAACTCCGGCGTTCCCATCTCGAACTCGACTATCTTCGCGCCATTGAGCCAGTGTTCGCCGTGCATGCCCCGGAAGACCACGCGCGACTCGTTCCACAGACCAACGGGATTCAGCCGCTTATTGCCGTTCGGAGCGATCATCTCGTACAGTGCACCAGCCAGATGCGAGGGAGTCTTGTTGTCGTCGCTCAGCGAATCGTCGAGTATCTGGTATTCCCAGCCAAGGGCAGCGTGGTTGGATGCCTTCGCAAGTGAGAATTCCTCGGAGACATTGTACTTCACCCCACTGTTGGCACCGGGCGTGACCTTCCAGGCAAACGCGAGTTCGAAGTCGCCGAAGGTATCCACGGTCATCAGGTCGCCGCCCTTTGCCGGCTGGCCGTCGGGCATCCTGGCCACGTTGCCGCTGGCGACCTTCTTGATGGCCCCGTTCTCGACGGTCCAATGCGCAGTGGGGACGCTGTCGTAGCCGAGCCCGCGCCAACCATTCAGCGTCTTGCCATCGAACAGCAACCTCCAGCCCGCCATTCGCTCGGCGGCGCTGAGTTCATTCGGAGGCGCGCCGCTGGCTGCCTGCGCGACGCCTTCCACAGCGGTCATGGCATTTGCAAGGGCCAGTCCCAGGCACAGCGTTCGATGACCGATCATCAGCGCTCCATTGTGGCCTCCGCCGGACGCAACGGAGGCTCGATGCTGCTCGTAAAGATGCGCTGGTCGAGGCTCGTGGCACAAATACCTGGCACGCCGACGCGCCAGTCCCCTTGCGATTCTTGCACGGGGAGGCTTAATCAAGGCTCGGCGGAGCTATCCCGACAACCGTGACGCATTCCGAGAACAACATGTTCGTACCAGACTTCCGGGTTGGCGGTCAGCCAGGCACGGCCGTCGCGTGACCGGCCTCCTCCCGCTCATCGTCCTGGGATTCCTCCTCGGCATGCGGCACGCCACCGATCCAGATCACGTGATCGCGGTGACGACCATCGTCGCCCGCCAGAAAACACCCTTCGGAGCGGCCGTCATCGGTGCGGCATGGGGAGTGGGCCACACCCTCACGATTCTCGTTGTGGGTGGCGGGATCATCCTCTTCGGCTGGGTGATTCCCCCGCGGATCGGGTTGTCGATGGAGTTCTCTGTCGGAGTGATGCTCATTGTGCTGGGCCTGGCGAACCTGACGGGCGTCATGCGACGCATCGTCGCGCAGCGGCGAACCGGAAGCATCGAGCATCGCCGCCAGCTGGTGCGTCCACTGGTCGTGGGTGTCGTCCACGGGCTTGCCGGGTCGGCGG
>DASZZO010000087.1:0-7751 GCA_035544915.1 Gemmatimonadaceae bacterium
GTCCGGCGCCTGGCTGGGCGTGCTTCCCCTGGTGCGCGTGAAAAGCCGAGTGGTTGGACACTACTTGGTTTCGATGCCGTTCCTCAACGCGGGGGGGCCCCTCGGAGTCCAAGCCGCCCAGGTGGCGCTGGTGGAGCACGCCGTGGCGGAGGCGAAGCGTACCGGTGTGGATCTGCTCGAGCTTCGCTCGCGTACGCCCGTACCCGGCGGCCTCCGCGTTTCTCATCGCAAGATCACGGTGCATCTCGAACTGCCACCCACCTCAGAGGAACTCTGGGCGGCATTTCCGGGAAAGCTGCGCAGCCAGATCCGCCGGCCCCAAAAAGAAGGATTCACGGTGCGGTTCGGACCAGACCAGACCGATTCGTTCTACTCGGTGTTCACGCGAAACATGCGAGCGCTTGGAACGCCGGTGTTGCCGCGATTGCTCTTCGAGAGAGTCGCGGCCGTGTTCCCGGCGTTCGTCGAGTTCGGCGTGGTGTATCGAGGAGCGGAACCCATCGCGGCCGGCTGCGGCTTCGCGTGGCAGGGCGAGTTCGAACTCGTGTGGGCATCGTCGCTGCGCGAATACAGCCGGTCTGCGCCGAACATGCTGCTCTACTGGGCGTTTCTGGAGCGCACCATCCAGCGCGCTGTGCCCCTGTTCGACTTCGGGCGCTGTACGCCCGACAGCGGAACCCATGCGTTCAAGCGGCAATGGGGCGGGGTAGACGTGCCGTTGCCGTGGGCGCAATGGTCGCCGCGAAATGTGACGTCCACTCCCTCGCCGGACAGGTCGCTGTTCCGCATTGCGGCGGCCTGCTGGAGCCATTTGCCGCTGGCAGTGACCAACCGCCTGGGTCCACTGCTCGCGACCCGGCTTCCGTGACCGCCGTCAATCCGTTCTCGCCGGAGGCAAGGGCCGGGTCAAGCGTTAGGGCGCTAACCGGCGCTCTATGGCCAAGGCGCGTGCCCCCGGCCCACACGTCACTCTCTCCGCAAGCCTTGGTGCGGGCGGCGTGGACCGAGCTCACGCGGTACAGCGATTCGCGTGCAAGCTTGGAGCAGCTGTTACGCACGCGATACGAGGCCGAGGGAGTCCTGCTGATGGACAGCGGCACACACGCGCTTGAGCGCGCGTTGCGGCTTGCCGCGCATTTCCTGGGCGGACCCGTCACGGTTGCGCTCCCGGCCTACACGTGTTTCGACGTCGCGACTGCCGCAGCAGGCGCCGGCGTGCGGATCGCGCTTTATGACGTAAACCCGAACACGCTGGCTCCCGACCTCGACTCGCTCGAGAAGTCCCTCGCGGCCGGCGCGCGTGTGGCAGTCGTAACGCCGCTGTATGGCATTCCGGTGGATTGGGATGCAATAGAGCGCTGCGCGTCGCCGCACGGCGCGCTCGTGATAGAGGATGCGGCGCAGGGCCATGGCAGCTCGTGGCGTCAGCGGAGTCTCGGCAGCTGGGGCCGGCTGAGCGTGCTGAGTTTCGGGCGAGGAAAGGGCTGGACGGGCGGTTGCGGTGGAGCGCTGCTGGCGCGATCGGGGATTTCAGTGGCGCCGGAAGGTGTCCATCTTGACGGCCGTCTTGATACGTCCGCAGCGCAGGCGACTGCGGCGTTCCTTCGCGCCGTGGGCCAATGGGTTTTCAGCCGGCCGAACCTCTTCGCACTGGCGGCGGCGCTGCCCGGATTGCACGTGGGGGAAACGCCCTACCACGATCCTGTTCCCGCGCGAGGGCTACCGAGCCTGGCCGCCGCACTGCTCGACAGTTCGGTGATGCTTTGCGACCGCGAGGGCGAGGTCCGCCGCGCGAATGCCGCGCTCCTGCTGGCCGACATCATGGCTGTCCCTACGGGGAAGGGCTCGCCTCTCGGGCTCGTCCCGCCGCCGCCGAACGCGACGGCGGGCTACCTGCGCCTTCCACTTCGCTTGGCGGGCGGTCTCGAAGGATTCGTGCATACAGGGCGAGCGCAGCAGCTCGGTGCCGCGCGAAGCTATCCTTCAACTCTCGCCGGGCTGCCAGCCGTGCGCGACCGAATAAACGCTGCGGACACCAATCGGCGCTGGCCCGGCGCCGACCAAGTCGTGCAGGAACTCGTCACGTTGCCGACCCACTCGCTGGTGACGCCCAGCGATCGCTCGGAACTGCTGCGCCTCCTCGGCGTCCGTCAGGAACAGCGCGAAGCGAGCAACTTGGAGTAGATGCTTGCGTAACGCTCAACCATCCGCTCGAGGCTGTACGCGCCCGCCGCGCGGCTCGCGGCGCGGCGGCCGCAATCGCGCCCGGCGTCGGGGTCGAGCAGGAACTGACTGATTGCCGCCGCCAGGGCCTGCCCGTCGCCCGGCGGCACGAGCAAGCCGGCATCGCCGCCCAGAACGCTGCGCACCTCCCCCACATCGGTGGCGACGATCGGGCGCCCGGCAAACATCGCCTCCAAGAGAGCGAGTGGCAGGCCTTCGGAGAGCGACGGGAGGACGAATACGTCGGCTCCCGCCAGCAGGTTCGGCACGTCCGAGCGCAAACCCAGCATATGAACGCGCTCCGCAATGCCGAGTTCGCGTGCCTGCTCCGACAATTTCTGAGCCATGTGGCCCGTTCCCGCGAGCGCGACGTGAACGTTCGAGTGCAGTTCGGCCAGCGCAGCCACGGCATCGATGAGATAACAATGACCCTTTACGGGGAAGAGACTGCCCACTGACAGGAGCAGCTGGCTGCCGGTGGAGAGACCAAGTTCTGAGCGGAGGGTGCTTGAAGAGATCGGCGATCGGCGAACGCCATTGGCGATGAACGAGACTCTGTCGCGTGGCATGAGCAGGTCCCGGCTCAGGTGTTCGGCGAGTGCGTGCGAGACGGCGACGACGGCGCTGCTGGACGCGATCGCAAGCCGCATCGCGAGACGACGCTGGAGACGGCCGGCGTAGTACCGGCTCCCGTGCATCGTGATCACGTGCGGAATGCCGGCCCGTCGCGCGGCCCACGCGCCATAGACCGCCATTCCGAACTCATGGCTGTGGGCCAGCGAGATCCTCTGTGACACGAACCTGTCGGCAAGCTTGCGTGCGAAACGCGGTGAGAATGGCCGGTCGAGCTGAAAATACTCGACCGTCACGTCGCGGGAGTCGATTTGTGTCGCGAGCCAGCCCTCGCCGTTCCTGGGCAGGAACACAACTTCCGGACTCCCCCCGCGCGCGAGCTCGGTCGCGAGATCCGCGACCATCCGCTCCGCACCGCCCGGCTCATCAACCTCGATGAGTTGAGCGATCCGAGCGCCGCGAATGGCGCGCAGCGAGTCGTCAGTCATGGAGGAAGAGGTCAGCGATAAAGCGACGGGCGGGCATTTGATCGGAAACCGGTCGCGCGGAGATGGCACCGAGCGCTCGCGTGCTATCTTATGTCGGATCGAGGCATAATCCAAGCCGACGTGGGGTCACCGGTACGATGGCGCAGGTCGGCCCGACTCTTGCAACGGCTCACCCAACCCGTTCGGATTTCTCGGAGTCAGCTTGCTATGGCCACGACAGCCCGCGCGGCGGATCCAGTTCTTTCGCTGGTAATTCCTGTTTTCAACGAAGAGGAGACCCTCAACGAGCTGGAGCGACGGATCAGGTCGGCGCTCGAGCCGCTCGAGGCGCCATACGAGGTTATTCTGGTGAATGACGGCAGCCAGGATCGCTCCGCAGAGATTCTTCGCACGCTCGCTGCTGGGGACGCGCGCATCAAGTTCGTGAACTTCTCGCGCAATTTCGGGCATCAGGCGGCCATGTACGCCGGACTCCGGCGGGCTGCGGGTCAGGCCGTAGTGTTCATGGACGGCGACCTTCAGGATCCACCGGAAGTCATCCCGCGGCTCTTGCAGACCTGGCGAGAAGGCTTCGAGGTCGTGCACGCCGTCCGCACCAAGCGCAAGGAAGGAATCCTCAAGCGGGCCGCCTACCGCGTGTACTACCGCCTGCTGCATCGGATCTCGTACATCGACTTCACGGTTGACTCCGGTGACTTCTCGCTCATGGACCGGCGTGTTGTGGATTTGCTGGCTTCGATGCCTGAGCGCAATAAGTTCTTGCGTGGCCTTCGCACCTGGGTGGGGTTCCGGCAGACGCAGCTGGTGTACGAGCGCGATGCGCGCTTCGCGGGCGTTCCGAAATACACATTCGCCAAGCTGCTGAAGCTCGCGCTCGACGGGATGATCTCCTATTCGTACGTCCCACTTCGCCTTTCGTACGTATTTGGGTTAATCGTCGCCGCCGCGAGCTTTGTGCTGGGCGCCGTCTACTTCTTCCAGCGCATTCTGTCCAGCCAGCCGATTCCTCAGGGGTTTACCACGCTGGCCATTCTCATTCTTTTCCTCGGCGGCATCCAGCTCCTCGGCATGGGGCTGCTGGGCGAATACATCGGGCGGATCTACGATGAAGTGAAACGACGGCCCCAGTACGTTGAGAGCGAGGTAGTTGGCTTCGCCGACGGGCGACCCGACGCGCCATGACCGCTCGCAGCGCGAGCCGGATTGCAGTGGCCGTCGCCGGTGGGCTCGTGTTCACCGGCTTGGGCCGCCAGAACCTGTGGCTCGACGAAGTCATGAGCTACGAGGCGGTGCGTGGATCCTGGTCGAATCTGCAGCGCTTTTTTGTGAGTCTGCCCGAACAACACCCACTCTACTACATGCTTCTGCGCGCGTGGCGCGTATTCGGCAGCTCGGAGTTTGCCCTGCGGAGCCTTTCCGCGATTTGCATTGTGCTCGCCATTCCCCTCATCGCGGTCCTTGCGCGCGAGCTGGCAGGCGAGGCAGAAGGCGCTGTGGCGGCGTGGTTGGCCGCGACCTCGCCGTTCCTGCTGTACTATGGACAAGAAGCTCGCATGTACGCTCTCGTCGTGCTCCTGGCCGCGGCGTCGGGCGTCGCGCTGGTGCGTTGGCTGACAGCTGAGCGACGGATGTGGCTCGTCGTATACGGGCTTGTGACGGTTGCGGGCTGCTACACACACTTCTTTTTCACCTTTCTCGTGGCTGCTCAGTTTCTGGCGGCGCTCGTGGCCATGGGCTGGCGCAGATCCGCTGTCCGGCGATTGTTCGTCGCACAGATGCTCGTGGCGATAGCATATGCACCCTGGGCGGTGCTGCTTGTCACGCACTTTCCGAAACCGCAGGCGTGGAAGGGCGCTGCTAACGTCGTCTTCGGCATCCCGTACACATTCCTGCGCTTTGTCGTCGGTTACGCCGTCGTCCCCGCCAATTTTGGCTGGAAACAGCGTGGGCTCGAACTGGTCATGGCCGACTCGGGCGTACTCGCCCCGGCAGTCCTCGGCTTTGGTCTTGCAGGTGGATACGGAATCGTGCGCCTGTGGCGCGCCGGAGGCACAGCCCGCCTGCCGTCCATTCTGCTGCTAGCTCCGATGGCATTGGCGCTAATGGTGTCGGCCGTAACGATCATGATTGGAGAGCGGTACTTTATCGTCTGTTTCCCCTTTTTCGTCGCCGTCGTTGCCGCTGGTCTTGTGAGTCTTGTCCGCGACCAGCGATCGACGCTGGGCTGGCTGGCCGGAGCGGCGCTGGTCGTCGTCACTGGAATCTCGATCTGGCGATACTACCGGTCCACGGACTTCGGTAAGGAACAATGGGCGGACGCCGCCGCCCTGGTGAGGTCGTCTCTTTCGCCGGGTGACGTGGTGGCCGTCCACGAGGGATATGCGCTTCCTTCGTTCGCATACTATTTCAAGCCTGCAATAGGTGAACGTCTTGTCCCCGGCGACGTGATGTCCGCGGACTGGACCGGCGCGCGGATCTGGCTCGTGATTGCACACGCGACCGATGAAGCGACTTACCTCGACCGCTTCATGGTAGGGCGCCGCGTCGCCGTGGACCGGCGCTTCTTGCACGATACAGGCATTCGCGTTTTGCGCCTCGATCCGGAGGCGCCCGATGGCGTGACGGGACGCCGTTGAGCGGGCCTTGAGCCCGCCGTGAGTCTCCTGTCACTACGTGCGAGGCGAGATCGGTCTCAAGCCTGCTAGCCAGCCTTGGAACGCCGCGGCAGGAATCGATGCTGGAATGTTGACCCGCCTTAGCGCCATCACGTCCGTGCCCGCCGCGCTGAGCCCGTTGTCGAGCGCGACTGCGGTCGAAAACCCCGCCTGGCTCACAATATCACGGGTCCGCTGGTTCCAAATGCCGTATGGGTACGCAAAACTCTCTGCGCGCATGCCCGTATGCGAGGCGATGACATCGCGGCTTTCGATCGTTTCGCGATGGAGTTCCGCATCCGAGAGGCGCGTCAGATTGCGGTGAGTTGCGGAGTGTGCGCCAAGGCTCAGGCCCTCGGCCGCGGCCACGCGGATCGTCTCCCAGGTGGCGGGTCGCTGCGACGGCGCCAGCCCAGACGGACCGAGGACCCCTTCCTCGCGCAGTATGACCGGGCCGTCCCCTCGCAGATCGCCGATCCATCGTGCTCTCCGCGCCGGTGTTGCAATCCGAACGATCGCCGGATGATCCCACCAGAAGCCCTCGTCGCCGGCGATGAAGTCCGTCGGAATGAAAACAGTGGCCGGCACTCGCTTATTGCGGAGCAACGGCCACGCATGCTCGAACACGCCCGCGTACGCGTCGTCGAATGTCAGCGCCAGCGTTCGCCTGAGTGAGGCACCGTCGCCTACGCGTCTGACAAACTCGCCGAGCGGAATGACGTCGTGATGATCGAGAAGCCACGCTAGCTGGCGCGCGAAATCTGCGACGGGCATGTGCGCGCCGGGATCGCCCCCGCGGTCCGGTGCCGCCACGACATTGTGATAGCAGAGGATCACGCCTCCCCGGCGGACGCGTCGCGCGAGCGCTGTGACGCCCGTCACGCGCAGGGCGGAAAAATAGAGATGCGAGAGCATCGCGAGTGCTGAGGGATTCGAGTTAGCAGGTACGAAAAACCCAATAGCGTCCGGTCCCAGCGCAAAGCCGGCCGGTTGTGACGTTCCGCAATCTCACTCGTGTTTGACTCGCGACAAGGAACTAGTCCAAAGGCTGACGTGGGATCAAGGCGTGATCCACGTCACAGCGGCCCTCAACGGCCGGCTGGGTATCTAGCCTGGTTCCGAACGCGAAGCAACAGGCTTCACGTGATGTAGTACGCTGCTCAGAGCAAACCCGTCGAAAGGCGGTGACGCAGAGCTACGGGGCTTCAGCGGTTCGCCGCTATGCCCGCCGAGCCGCCAGCGCATCCGACAGTAAACCGTCGGCAAAGTTGGCGGCTTTCGCATTTCGCGATCATCGGCGTGCAAACCGCAGGACTAGGAGCCCCGGAATGAATTTCCTTTTCAAACTTACGCGCCGGTTGGCGCACGCTCGAGCTCACGCAGTCTTGATTCTGTTCGCACTTGCTGCTTGCACGAAGGACGCCGGACCGGTGACTGCTCCCGGAATCCCGCCGGCTATCCCGTCCGCCTCGGACAACACGGTGGCATCGGTCGTGATCACCCCGGCCAGCGTCAGCGGAAACCTGGGAGAGACCGGACAGTTCACGGCGACCGCCAGAAATGCCGCAGGCACCATTCTTTCAGGCCGAGCGTTCACCTGGGCCTCGACCGACCCCACCATTGTAGCCGTCAGCCCCGCCGGCCTGGTCTCAGCGGTCGGCGTCGGCGTGACGACCATAACCGCTTCCACGACGGGAATCACCGGCCAGACGCAGGTTACGGTCGCCGGCGACCCTGTTTCCACCATCGCCGTTGCGCCAAGTCAAATGAACGGCAAGATCGGCCAGGTGACGCAGTTTCGCGCCACGCTCAT
>DASZZO010000088.1:0-8530 GCA_035544915.1 Gemmatimonadaceae bacterium
CGACTCCCACTCTTCGCGCGCGCGCATGGCCTCTTCCTTGCCAAGGAGCACCGCGCTCTTGCGCAGCCCCTCCGAGTCGCGCTCGGCATCGCCGATGATGCGTTTGGCGACCTGCTCCGCAGCCTCGCCTGCCGCCAGCCGCGCGAGTGCCTCCGCCGCGCGCCCGGCCTTGCGTCCTGCGAAAAAAACGGCGACCGCAGTGCCGGCAAGTCCAAACACGCCGAGCGCGATCGCCAGGTACGCCAAGGGATTCATTGTACGTATGCTCCAGAGCGGCGGCGCCACGCGTTGACGGCGGACGCACCGCGAGTCCTAGAAAGGTGCCCGGGAGCATGCGCCCGCTCGGTTTGAGGCCCCGGTCGCTCGACCGGCCGATCGGGCGCCGTCGAAGGGCGCTGGACGGGACGGGCTAACTGCCGAGGCCGCTTGAACCTACGTGTTTGCTGCTCCGCGTTTTTTCAAACTACTCCGCGGATGCCCAAAAGGCAAACCAGGCGGCCGGACGATGCCTTTCGGGAGGTCGCGGCTACGCTTCTCCCCGCTTTCCCGGCGGTAGCCAGCGTCGAAGTTCACTCGAAAGCTCGTTCATGGCGCCTGCCATTTCGACGTTGCCGGCACGCTCGCGAAAAAGTTCGTCCGTAATCGAGAGTGCCGCCAGAATCGCGGCCTTGTGCGACTCCACCACCGCCGCGCTGGACATGACGTCGCGAATCGCCTTGTCGACGTACGCCGCCACTGCGCGTGTGTGTTCCGGCGGCGTATCGCTCTTGAGCGTGTAGTCTTCGCCGCAAATCGTGACGCGCGTGCTGTGCTTGGCTCCGCTCATGGCGTTTCTCCCGAATGCTGCTGACGCAGGAAGCGCACGCGTTTGAGCACGGCGCGTGCGCGCTCGGCCGCGGCTTCCAGTCGCGCCTTGAGTCGGGCGTTTTCCGCCTCAAGCTGGGCCACGCGTTCCTCGGCGTGCTCATCCCCGCCGCCCCCCTTGGTGGCGATGCCCTTCAAGCGGGCCTCAGCCGCGTGGGCGCGCTTCCGGAACGTTGACAACTCCTCGCCGAGGTTGCGGACGAGCACTTCGAGTTCGCGAAATGCCTGCGGATCAGGCCGTGCGGGCGATGACACCGAGTTCCGTCTCCAGAGTCCTGAGCAGTTGTGACCGACGACCGTCGATCTCCTTATCGCGTAGAGTGCGCTCCGGGTGCCTGAAGGTCAACCGCCAGGCCAGGGATCGCTTTCCTTCAGGCACGCCGGTGCCCCGGAACTCGTCAAAGAGCACCAGGGCCTCCAGGAGTTCTCCGCCGCTTCGCCGGATCACGCGCTCCACCTCGGCGGCCGGGCATTCGTCGGGAACCAGCAGCGCGAGATCGACCTCCGACGCGGGCATCCTGGGGAGCGGCGTGTATTGCGGGTATTGCCCGGCTTTGCCCGTTCGATCCGCTTCGTAGCGATGTGAGCCCGGCGGCGCCACGGAATCCGAGGACATGAGGCCGAGTGTCACCTCCACCCCGTATGCCGCGGACGCCCACTGCGGCGCGTCCAGCGCCTGTCGGGTAACGAGGCCCACATCGCGCCCATCGGCGCGCACGGTCCAGAGAACGGTTCCCTCGCCTGGCATGAGCTCGACCGCGGCGCCCGGGAACGCCGAGCGGGCGATCAGTTCGCCAAGCGCCTTTGCGTCCCAGGCATCGAACGTCGGCGGCTTGGCGTCTCCGGCGAAGTGTGCCGGGCGGCGCTCACCCATCACCAGCGCTGCCGCTCGCACTTCCTCGAGCGGCAATCCGCGCCCAGTGGGCTGGAACGCGGCGCCGATCTCGAACAGCCGGATGTTCGGCTGCGTCCGGTTGAGGTTGAACTCCGCGCGGCGCGCGAGCGTTTCCAGCAGCGACCTGCGGAGGAATGGTTCGTCGTCCGCGAGCGGGTTCACGACGCGCACGTGCGAGGCCGCATCACCTTTTGTGAATGGCATCGGTCTCGCCTCCGCCAGTCCCGCCGCAACGAGCGCATCGCGCACGCGACGCCCGGTGACGTACAGCGGATGGTCGGGGACCGTACCGCCCCGGTATGGCCGGAGATCGTCCGGGAGCAGGTCGTATCCACGCAGTCGCGCGACTTCTTCGATCAGGTCGACATCGCGAGCGATGTCGTGACGCCATGTGGGGGCGACCACCGAGAACGTATCGTTGCCGCCGGCCCGGACGACAAAGCCGATCGACGAGAGCAGCCGGTCTGTTTCATGCGCGGGCACCGCGGCGCCCAGCAGCCGCTCGACACGTGCGGAGCGGAGCGCAACCTCGGGGCGCACCGCTGGCGCCTGCCCCACATCAAGGAGCGTCTCGACCGTGCCGCCCGACACCGACGCAATCAGGTCCGCGGCGACGGATGCCATCAGCGCGGAGGCACCGCCGTCCACCCCGCGCTCGAAGCGATAACTCGCATCGGTCGTGAGCCCGAGGGCGCGCCGGACCGAGCGCACGGCGCGCGGCGCAAAACATGCGACTTCGAGTAGTACATCGGTCGTCCCTGACGTGACCTCGGTGTCGCGCCCGCCCATGATGCCGGCCAGCCCGACCGGGCGCGTGCCATCAGCAATGATCGTCATCCATGGCTCGAGCTTGCGCTCCACGCCATCAAGCGTCACGAGCGTCTCGCCGGGCCTCGCCTTGCGGACGGTGATCGCCGCGCCGTCGAGCTTGGCCAGGTCAAATGCATGCACCGGCTGCCCGAATCCGTGCAGGATGTAGTTCGTTGCGTCGACCACGTTGCTGACGGACCGCCCTCCCACAGACTGCACGCGTGCGGCCAGCCACGCGGGACTCGGTCCCACCTTCACGCCGCGAATGAGCGCAGCGATGTACCTCGGACAGTCGCCGGACTCTTCCACGCGAACACGCACGCCGCTCAGGGTCGCGTCAGCCGTTCCGGCGACCGCCTTGACGCCGGGTCCAGTCGCCGAAGCTTCGAGTTCGGGCGGCATTCGCAGTGCCACGCCAGTCAGGGCCGCCACCTCCCGCGCCACGCCCAGATGCGACAGAAGGTCCGGACGGTTGGGGAGCACGTCGATGTCGAGTTGCGTGTCGCCAATCGGCATGGCGTCGAGCAATGCGGTGCCGGGCGTGGCATCGACGTCGAGTGCGAGAATCCCTTCATGATCAGTGCCGAGCAGCAGTTCTCGTGCCGAGCAGAGCATCCCGTTCGACGTGAACCCCCGAATCTTCCGCTTTTCGATCCTGACTCCCCCGGGCAGGAGGACACCGGTTCGCGCTAGCGGATACAACGTACCTACCGACACGTTCGGCGCGCCGCATACAACGTCCAGCAGGGTGCCACTGCCATCATCCACCCTGTTAAAGGAAAGCCTGGTCTCCGGAATGCGTTCACTCTCCACCACACGTGCGACGACAATCGGCGCGAGGTCGGCACGCAGCGGGACGACACCGTCAAGTGTCACCACGTGGCGCGAGATCAGATCGCCCACGGCGCGCGGTGAGAGCGAATGCGGCACAAACTCGCGCAACCACTCGTGTGAGATGATCATCGGGCGAACTGTTCCAGGAAGCGGACATCGGAATCGAACAGGACTCGGCAATCCGGGATCCCGTGGCGCGATTGGGCGATGCGCCCCGGACCCATGCCGAATGCCCACCCTGTGTAGCGTTCGCTATCCACGCCGGTGTTCTCGAGCACTGCCGGGTGCACGAGGCCGCAGCCCAGGATTTCGATCCAGCGAAGCCCGCGGCCGTCGCCCAGGTCGGTCTCGACGTCCATTTCCGCCGAGGGTTCCGTAAACGGGAAATACGATGGCCGGAACCGCGTGCGCCTGGTTGGGCCGTAGAACTGGCGCGCAAAGTGAGTGAGCGTCGCCTTGAGGTCGGCGAAGTTTACGCCTTCGTCAATCGCCAGACCTTCGATCTGTGCGAACGTTGGAGAGTGCGTCGAGTCGAAGAAATCGCGGCGATAGACGTTGCCGGGAGCGAGAATCCGCACTGGAGGAGGGTACGACTGAAGCGTCCGCACCTGTACCGGCGATGTGTGGGTCCGCAGGAGCCCGCCACCCTCCAGGTAGAGGGTATCGTGCAACTCCATCGCAGGATGGTCCGGGGGAAAATTGAGGGCGCCGAAGTTGTACCACTCCGTCTCAGCCTCCGGCCCGAGTGCAATCGTGAACCCCAGCTGGCGGAAAATGCCGGTAATCTCATCGATGACAAGCGAGACCGGATGCAGCGAACCCCGCCAGGACCTGCGGGCCGGCATCGTCCGATCGAATCTATCGGCCGGTGCCGCCGGCCGGAGTTCATGCCTGCGCTCCTCGTACAGGGACTCAAGCCGCTGCCGGGTTTCGTTGAACTTCGCTCCGCCCGTCGCCCGGTGCTGTTTCTCCAGCTGGCCGAGGCGCGCCGAAATGTCCTTCAGCCACCCCTGGTTCTTGCCGAGGTACCGGGCGCGAACGAGTTCCAGCTCATCGAGTGACGCTGCCTTGCGCAACGCCGGCTCAGCCTCGTTGTAGAAGGTTTCGATGCCCCGGATGAATTCGTTATGGTCGAGAATCACAGGCATAACGTGAACGGTGGACAGTCTGCCGTCTACTCACACTCGCGGCTGACAAACCGAATGGGCGGCAGCCCGGCGAAAGCCGCGCTACCGCCCGTGCATCGCGCACCAGACTTACGCGGCGGTCAGCGCTGAGCGCGCTTTCTCGGCAAGCGCCGTAAACGCCTGTGGATCTTTCACGGCCAGGTCGGCCAGGATCTTCCGATCCACTTCTATCCCCGCCTTCTTCAGCCCGTTCATGAATTTGTTGTAGCTCAGATCGTGCTCATGCGCCGCAGCGTTGATTCGGATGATCCAGAGCTTGCGAAACTCCCGCTTCTTGTTCTTGCGATCGCGGTACGCGTAGACCCATCCGCGCTCGACCGTCTCTTTGGCGGCCTTCCAGAGTTTGCTGCGCCCGCCAAAGTTTCCCTTGGCGAGTTTCATGATCTGCTTCTTGCGCTTCAGTCGCGCGACATTTGATCTGACGCGTGGCATGGTATTTCCTCCTTAGGCCTGGAGCAGCCGCTTGATGCGCTTCGCGTCTCCGGTTGTGGCGACCAGCGTGGGCCGGCGCAAGTGACGCTTCCGCTTCGAGGTCTTCTTGGTGAGGATGTGGCTCTTGTAGGCCTTCATCCGGCGCACCTTGCCCTTCCCCGTGACGGAGAAGCGCTTCTTGGCGCCCTTGTGTGTCTTCATTTTCGGCATGCTGCGTATCTCTGCTATTTCGGGGTGAGTATCATCGTCAGTGCTTTCCCTTCGAGCCGTGCGTCGGTTTCGATCTTCGACACGTCGGCCAGGGCCGTGGCGACCCGCTCCACGACGGCGCGCCCGAGCTCCGGGTGCGCAATCTGCCGGCCGCGAAACATCAACGTCACTTTCACTTTGTTGCCGTCTTCGAGAAACCGGCGAGCGTGCCGTGTCTTCGTGTCGAAGTCATGATCTTCAATCCCGGGACGGTATTTCACTTCTTTCAACAGGATTACGTGCTGCTTCTTCTTGGCCTGGCGAGCCTGCTTCGCCATTTCGAACTTGTACTTTCCGTAGTCCATGATGCGCACTACGGGCGGACGCGCTAACGGCGCGACTTCGACGAGATCGAGCCCTTGCTCCACCGCCGCCGACATCGCGGCGTCCACTTCCATTATTCCCAGCTGAGCCCCGTCCGCCGCAATGACGCGTACCGGGCTGATGCGGATCTGCCGGTTGACGCGCGGCGGCCGCTTGGTCGTATCCTGAATGTCTCTCTTCCTCCGTCACAAGAACGAAAAAATCGCGAACCCCGTGTGATCTTCGGAGTCCGCGATGCAGACACGCCCGCCGGGGAATGACCCGAGGGACGTCGTCTCGGCGAACTCCTGCAGCACGGCGCCCCTGTGTTCCTGACGGGGCGGAGGCCAGAGGGTGGGACCGGCAAGCCAGGCCGGGCCGCTTGGTGGCGATGTACTACAAGCGTAAGAGGGAGCGCGGCTTAGGTCAAGGTCAAGGCATACGCCTTTCCGTCGTGCCGGATGCGCCCCCACGGATGCTCGGCGTCGTGTTCGAACATTGCAATCCAGTTCTCGTCCTGCGCTCGCTTGAACAGCCATCGCTTTGTTTCCAGCGTCACGAGTGGCTCGACGTCGTAGCCCATGATCCACGGGAGCGGCAGGTGAGCCGCGGTGGGACAGATGTCGGCAAGAAAGCAGGCTATCTCGCTTTCGCCATCAATCAGCACGCTTTGATGATGCGGCACGTGCCCGGGCGTTCTCAGGACTGAAATGCCGGGAACCAACTCGCGCTCACCTTCGATGAGATCGAGCTGCCCCGCTTCGCGAATGGGCTCCCAGTTGCGCGGAAAGTAGCTGGCCGCCGTGCGCTCATTGGTGTGCGTTGCCCAATGATGCTCCCCGGCCTGCACTACGTACCGGGCGTTCGGAAAGCTGGGCCGGACCGCGCCAGTGGGGTCGACGAAGGTGTTGCCGCCGGCGTGGTCGAAGTGGAGATGCGTGTTGATCACGAGCGCCACGTCCTCGACGCGATGTCCGGCGGCGACGATGCCGTCTTCGAGCGCGGTGCGTCTCGCCCCCCCGGCGTGCTCCGGTTCCAAAGATACGTTCTCAATTCCGTACGTGTCGAGAAACTTTACCGACTCCTTGTTCCCCGCCCCGGTATCGATCAGCACGAGGCCGGCATCGTGCTCGATCAGAAGGCATCGCATGACGAATGAGCAGCGGTTGCGCTCATCCGCGGGAAGCCGGCGCTCCCAGAGCGTCTTGGGAACGACTCCGAACATCGCGCCTCCATCGAGCCTCAATGCGCCGGCCTTGATGGCGTGCACAGTCCAGCGGCCGACCTTGCGGCTGGCGACAAGGCGGTCGCGGGACGTCATGCGCCAGCGACGCCCGTCACGCGCCTTCGCATCCGTCAGACCAGTGCGGCATGGCGCTGCGGCGTCTGGCGCGGCGCGTGCGGCGTGCCATCAGCCCGTCGAGCGCTTCCCAGGTGTATACGCCCCACCGCTCGGCGTCGCGCAGCAGCCCGAGGAGAACCCGGGCCGTGGCTCGTGCATCACCCGCAGCGCGGTGCCGCCCCTCAATCGCTACGCCGTAATGCCATGCAACCGCGTCGAGGTTTCGGCGCGGGAGATGCGAGAGGAAACGACGCGCAAGACGCACCGTGCAGAGTTTGGCGTTCGCAATCGCGCCAAGTGGCGCCGCGGGCAGCCGGTCGTATTCCGCCGACAGAAAATTCCAGTCGAACGTGGCGTTGTGGGCGACAAAAACCCTGCCCACGAGCTCCGCGGCGAGGTCGCCGGCGATCTGCTCAAAACGCGGCGCGCCGCGCACCATGGCATTACTGATGCCGGTGAGCTGCGTGACGTATGCCGGGATGCGCCGTTCCGGGTTCACAAGCGACTGGAACGCGTCAACCACTTGTCCCCGCTGCACCAGTACTGCCGCGACTTCCGTAACCCGGTCACCCGTCCAGGCACTCACGCCGGTGGTCTCGACGTCGACGACGATGAACGGCGTGTCGGCGAATAGCGTGCCCGGGCAGCTCATGGAATGCATTGCGGGGCTCGGCTTGTTCATGGCGGCAATCTAAAGGGGCTGGTCGCGACCTGTCGTTTCGAATCTTGATTGCGTAACTTGTGAAATCATTCACAAGCGCGCGAAAAGAACTCCCAGTGAAGCACATCGCCGAGTCCACCGTCCGCCGCCTGTCGCGCTACCTTCGGTTCCTCGAAGACTTCGAGGCACAGGGTCACCAGACGATCTCGAGCGGCGCACTTGCCGCGCAAGGCGGCACCACATCCGCGCAGGTGCGCAAGGATCTCTCCTTCTTCGGGTCCTTCGGCAAGCGCGGACTCGGGTATTCAGTGAGCGCTCTCTCCACGCGCATTCGCGAAATCCTTGGACTCGGCCGGACCTGGAAGGTGATCATCGTCGGAGCAGGAAAAATCGGCGCCGCGCTTGCGCAGTATCGCGGGTTCCGCGAGCGCGGCTTTCTTGTGGTGTCGGTGTACGACGCCGATCCGGCCAGCGTCGGGCGTTCGCTCGACGGAGTTATCGTTCGCGACCAGAGGCAGCTCGAAGGCGACATCGCCAGGCTGAAGCCCGACATCGCGCTTCTTGCCGTCCCAGGCGACGTGGCGCAGCCGCTCGTTGACCGACTGGCGAGGTCGGGCGTGCGGGCGATCCTCAACTTCGCGCCTGCGCCGCTCCAGGTACCAGAGCATGTCACGCTGCGGTCGGTGAACATGGCGCTCGAACTCGAGATTCTGTCGTACGAGCTGGTGAACAAGCGGCCCTGACGGTCTACGCTGCCCCCGGCGCCGTGTTGCGGGACCGGAGCAGCCCGGCAAACTCGTGCGGCGTCAGAACCTCGGGCCGCACTTTGGAGTCGATGCCGGCTCGCGCAAGCAGTGCAGACGCCTCCGCAGGTCCGACCTTCCATAGCTCCCGCACGACCCGCCCCATCTGCTTGCGCCGGAACCCGAAGGCACCGACTACCATGGCGCGAT
>DASZZO010000089.1:0-9764 GCA_035544915.1 Gemmatimonadaceae bacterium
GTTCCCGCGCCTGTGGCTCGATCACGCCGCACGCGGATGGCTGACGTGGTTGGATCCGGCGACGCTCATGTCGCTCGAAGGCTACGCGCTCGTGCTCTACGCGGACCTGTGCGTGCGACTCATGCACAGTCCCGCGACCGAGCAGCTGACGCCGGATCTCGTCTTGGCGGAGAGCGAGTGGGCCGCGCTGCTGAATGAGCATGACCATGGCCTCGTCCCAGCCGAGACGAAAGCGCGGCGGCGCGCTGCCGTGCGGGCGCTGCAGACGCTCGAGCGGCGCGGGCTCATCCATCCCGGCGCGGCAATCGATCGACGCAGCGGACACCTACGCGTGCGCCCGACGTTGCTCCTCTCGTCCTTGCCGGTGCTGACCGGCCTGACGGCTCCGGCGGCGCGCCGCGATCGCATTCTCTTTGCACACCTCCGCCGCCTCGGCTTCGATACCGATCGCGCGACACGACTCCTCGAGCTGTCCGCGGAACGCGTCCACCAAGCGCTGCTCTACGTCGCCTGGCGCACCCTCCGGGACGGCCAAGTCACGCATGTCCGGCAACAGCGCGAGCCGATCGAGTCGCCGGCCAAGTATGTCGAGACGGCCGTGCGCGACGCGTGGGAGTTCGGTGAGCCCGAATTCAAGCGCTGGCTGCAATCGGCCACGTCCGCGCGGCATCACGTGCCGCAGACGCAGGTGCTGTCATTGCCGACGCAGGCGGCGGGACCAGATGCATTCGCGAGCGACGCGGTCGCCCTCGATACCCTCATCGCGGCGCCGGGTCGCCCCGTCGACGAGGTGCCCGAGCACGCCACGTTGCGTGCGGCGCTGACGGCCGAGCTCGGCACGGCCGGTCCGCACCTCGTACCATGGGTCGAGACCGCTCGCGTTGGTCTTCTGACGCCGTCGATGCTTCTGTTCGTCGCGCCGTGCAGCGCGACCGGCCATCCCGTCCTGCTCGGGGAAGCCGATTTCCTCCTCCTCGACTCCATCGTGATCCGGATCGCGGGCGTTCGGCTTGCTCCCAGCACGCAGTTCCGCGCGATCGCGCGCGATGGGACGCTCGGGTGACCCTGTGGTAGTTCTCTCTC
Organism: Gemmatimonadaceae bacterium; assembly: GCA_035544915.1. Taxonomy (GTDB): domain Bacteria; phylum Gemmatimonadota; class Gemmatimonadetes; order Gemmatimonadales; family Gemmatimonadaceae; genus Fen-1231. The sequence continues at coordinate 1,084 of DASZZO010000089.1, forward strand.
TGTTAACAGAGAAAGACACACTACCTAACGCGGCGAAGCAGGGTGCCGACCCCAGACGGTTCCATTGGCGCATCACGAGTTACGGCCTTTGACAGCGCCACCGGGACCCCACGCCAAGCGCATGGCAGCCCCAAGTACCAGCCCGTCTCGTCCCACGCGACGGGGCCAACGTTCCCGGTACCGTCAGAGTCCCACTGGTGGCAACCCCTCCGACAGAGTGGCGATACTGGCACACCGTAACACGCTGTCGTCACGGATGTTATCTACTGAAAACAAGGGTGACGGACACCATTTTCGTCGCCGGTGGGAGCTTGGCGGTACCAAGCGGAATAACTGTCTATTTACCAAGGTCTTACGGCGATACCCGCGACGGTGAGCGCGCTCAATCGTCCCCAGCTTGTCACCCATCGTGGAACGGTGTCGTCCACACGGCGAACGCGACTAACATATTGCGAGGTAGGCAGATACGTGCTATGGTTGCCCATTATCTTCCGACAGATGCCGTGGTGATGTCATCGACGCGAGTGCGCCGGGCCTAGTGGATTGGGTGCTTGACCGTCAACCGGTGGGGCCGTAGTGGTACCGTCGCCTCGCTCCACAGCTCCGGTCGCCACCAGCGATCGGCACCTCGCGCTCGACTGGGACCATGTCCACGCGGCCGTCGGGATGAGCTACGGTCCCAACCGGGCGGCGGTGGAACGGGCGCGGTTGGCATGGGCCGTCCTCGATGTGATTGTGAGCGAGGCGCGCGAGCGCGGCGTCAATCTCCGGACCTCCCGCGTGCCGCTGGACTTCGCGGACGTCGCGCGGGCGCTGGGGATTCGCGCGCCGCACGTGTCGACGGTCCTGCGCTTTCTTCGTCGCCGGGATCTCATACAGTCCTCTCGTGGCGCACAGGTGCTGCTCAACCCCGCCGTTGTCACACCGCATCCGCTCCGGGCGGCCTTCCGGCCGCGCATCCTCTTGGAGCGCGCGCGCGGCATCAACACACGGCCGGAACTCGCGCTCGCTGTGATGCGCGGATTGGTCGCCGCCCTCGGACTGCGCGATCCGCTGGAACTCCCGGAGCCCGTGCAGGTGCCGAAGCGCGAGTGGGAACGATGGGCGGCATGCGATGCCGGCGTCGCGTATCGCGTGCTGCAGGGGCTCGAACGTCGCGCCTTGGTGGCGCGCCGCGATCCGCCGGGCACCTACCAGATCGCGCCGATGCTGCTCGGCCACGCCGTGACGCTGCCACCGCCCGCGCGGGTCATCGACGATGCACCAGAGCACGCCGTCGCGCGCATGCCGATGCCGGACGTCGCCGTCACTCGTGCGGCTCCGATGGTGGCGGAGCAAAGCGGTCCGCACGTGACCGTCCGACCGGACGGCACCGTGGAGATTGCCGCGCCGAGCTCGTGGTCCCCTGCTGAGCTCGCCACCTTTGTGAGGACGCTCCGCACCTAGCGCGGTGCCTGTCGACGTCGCGGACGTCGCGGACACCCAGGCGTCGCAACCGCGGCCAACGGAATCGGCCGCACCGTCGACGTGCCGATGTTCACGAACGCGCCGCGATGCGACAGGGAGCCCTCGCGAAAGAGTTGCTGCAACAGCGCGAGCGCGTGGAACGCGAGGACCTGATTCACGAACGGATGCTGCCGCTCCAGCGCCTCGAGCGCGGAGCAGCTCGGACCGTCGTCCGGTTGATCGACCGCGACCAACTCCGGAAGCGCGACGTCCGGAAGCGGAAGCATCCCCGTCCCGCCGCCGCGACCAATGGAATGGCCGACGAGGACCTGACCGGTGCTGCGGCCGTTCCCGCAATCGAGCCAGTATACCGGATGCCCGCACCGCCGCACCCACGCCCCGATCGCGCGCCGCGCGGCACGCGTGTCGACGGCGCCGAGAATCACATCGACCACGGGGAGATCCGCCGTGTCCTCCGTGAGCGCGGACGCGCGCGCGCTCCAGGTCAGCCCGAAGAACATGTTCAGCCGGTTCACGAGGACCGTCGCCTTGGCCAGTCCGACCTCACCCGTATGGAAGGGCTGCCGTACACAGTTCGTCGCACTGACGAGGTCCCCATCGATCGCTACCACGTGCAGCCCTTCGCGCCCGCGCGCGACCAACGCTTGATGGAGAAACGGCAATCCCCCGAGGAGCGCGCTCCCGGTACCGCCGCATCCGATCACCGCGACGCGCACCGGGCGATTGGCCATCACGAGCGCGGGCGAGAGGCGATGCACGAGGTCATCCATGGGGGAGCGTTTCCGCCAGCGCGTTGAGGAGCGTTCCCCGTCGAGCGACGAGGGAGGTCATCGGTACAGCACCTTGCTCCTGCGCGGCCGTCCAGAACCCGAGCAGCCCCTGTGGGTGGGACGTCAGCAGTGCCTCCGCGCAGTTCGCGTGGGTGAACTTCGCTACAAAGAATGCATCCTCCCACGCGTTAAGGTTCGTCAGGAAATCACCGCGCGGTTGTCGCATCGTACCCGCGCACACACTCCCGTGCTCATTCACATTCCAGAAGGGCGCCCGAAAGACGACCGCGTCCGCGGTGGGTCGCCCGGCGCCACCGACGACGAACACGTCCAGCATCTGACCGCGCTGCAACGTCCACACGAGACCGGGACACGGCACCCGCATCGCGCGCGGTCGTCCGCTCGCGCTCGCCGGCGCGAGGAAGAGCGTCCGGAGCCTTGGGCCGGACCACCACGCGATGCCGTCCGGCACGCGCACCAGCACCGACGCAGGGAGGAACTCCAGCGCCACGCGTGGCGTCAGGTCCCGTGCGAGGGCGCGGACGAACGCGAGCGACACGGGCCGCCCCGGGCCCAGCGTTGGCGCCTCGGCCGCGCGCGACGGCACAACGCCGTGCCGGGTGACCAGGATCTGTTTGCCGCCGCGGAAGACGAGCAACGCGTCCGTCAGGGTCACGGAGGCCGCGTCATCCAATGCATTCTCACCGTTCATGGGGCAGCGTCGTGGCAGTGTCGTGGGCGTGTGGAGCGCGTCGACCGTCAGCGAGTCCCTGTTTCCGCGCGCGCAGGATGCGGTCGATGGTGCCGAGGGCGGTATCGAGCGTGTGGATGTACGCACCCGTCGCGCGGAGCAGGCGCAGGCTGCCGCGCAGCCGCGCCGGATCGTGCGCGTCGAGCCGCGTGACCAGCACCGGGTCGTATTGCCCGACTTCGCCCACGCTCGCGAATTGCTCGTCAAAGGCCTCGGTCACGACATCGTTGACCGCACGATGCAGCACGACAAACGGCAGGCGCTCCGTATCGCGGCCGGACTCGGAGTCCTGCCACGCGTCCCACGCCGTGCGCTGCGTCCGTCCGCTCCGCGTGACGGCCCGCGTCCATCGTGCCCGGGCCTCGCCCACGCTCCACGCGACCGCGACGAGCGCCCCGGCGCGCGCGCTGAGCCGCGGATACACGCGCGCGACGTCGCCCCGCGACCAGCGGCGCTCGCCGACGAGCGCCCGACCTTCCCGCTCCGCGACGGCCAATCGCTGCCGAAAGAACGCTGCGCTCGTCTGCTGCTCGTCCGCGTCCAAGCCGTCCGATTCCTCGCTCAGCCATTCGAGGCGCTGGTTCCACCACTCGGCCGCGTTGCGATGATCATACGCATCGCCCAGCGCGCGCAGCGCGCCGCACATCGTGTGCACCCACCACCCAGCGAGCCGCGCATCGGCGCGCCGGCGCAGCACCGCGACAACCGGCGCCAGCTCGAGGACGGCCACTTGGTCCGGCTCGATCGTGAGCCACAGCGGCGCGCCCGGCGCGAGGTCATCGCCCGCATGGTCACTCCGCAAGACGAACTGCAGCGGCAGCACCTGAAGATCGCGCGGCGCCCCGCCGCTCATCAGGCGGCGGAGTCCAAGCACCACCGCTGGACTCAGCTGCTCGCGAGCCTCCTCCTGCCAAACCGCGCGGGTGAGGGCGCCGGCGTGCACGAGGGCGTGCGCAACGGCGGCGAGGCGGTCGGCGCCGCGCGTCCACGACAGCTGTGGCGCGATGCCGGTCAGCCGCGGGAGAGTCAGGGAAGTGGCGGGAGCCAGCATGACGGCACCGTGGTGGCAGGGGCATCGGCCTCGCGTGCCGCCGCGTCCAGCGCCGCACCGATCCGTTGGCTCGCGGCGCGCTGGGACGTCGAGGCGACGAGGCGGTCCACGACATCGGGGCGTTGGACCCGATCGGCGATGGCGGCACAGAGAGCAGGATCGCGCGTCGTCATGCGATCTCGTGTTCCCGCGCAGCCGCGAAGCGGGGAGCAAGCTGACGCTCGCTCCCCGCCTCGTCGGAACCCGCCCCTACCCCTTCGTTCCCACCGAGCGCTCGAACCGATACTCCATCGCGCCATCGTCACCGACGGTGGGTCCGTCGACGGCGGCCGAGACGAGCTCTGGGTACGTGACGCTGAGCAGGTCCGCGACCTGCTCGACGGTCCGTTCCGGCGCGGGGTCCGGATGCCGGATGCCATTCACGATGAACACGCGTTGCACGGCTTTCGCGCTGATGCCGGGAGTCGCCGCGCTCATGCGCCCGCTCCTGCCGGCTGCGGCGCACCGGTGTCCGACGGTTCCTCGTCGGCCGCGCTGCTGCCGAAGAGATCGCCGTCCGCCGCCGCCTTGGGCGCGGCCTCCGCGCTCGTCGCGGGGGCATCCTTGCCGGTCCCCTTGCCGCGCCGATCGCGGGCATCGGTGCCCTTCTTCCTGGCCGCCGCACTCGCGGTTTCCATCTCTGCGGTGGCGGTGGCGAGAGTGGACTGGAGTCCGCGCCGCACGGAGGCGAAGGCCTGCACCGCAGTGGCGAACCCGGCATCCAGTTCGTCGGCCGTGCCTTCGAGCTGCAGAGGGGTGCGGAGCGCGGCCTTCTCCGTGTCAAGCTGACCGCCCTCCTTGTCGCCCTTCGGAATGACCGTCACGCGGAGGCGCGTGACGCCGCCCTCCCCGTCCGCGATGGGCACGATGATGAGGGACAGGGAGGCCGCTGCGTGTGGCACCAGCGGCAGAAGTACACCGAACATGAGAGGACCTCGCAGGTGAGAGACTCCGACGCATGGTCCTGCGCGGCCCGCCGCCGCGTCGGGAGCCCGAGTAGAGCGCCGCCTCCTCGCTGTCCTTCTCCGTATCGGGTTGACTCCGGTGATTAGGAGTCTATGCGGTGCCCGTGCATACCAATGGTCGCCCTCCGAGCGGGGACGCGGTAGCGTTCCTCGCAACCGGAGGCGGCAATGCAATGGGCTCAGGTCATCGGGGCGCTCGCCCTCGTATCCGCGCTATTCGTGGCAGGAAACGGCGCGATGAAACACTACTCGTTTCGCAAGGCGCGAATCATCTTCGCTCTCGCCGGGGTGGTGGCTGGGGCGTGGCTCTATGCGCTCACGGGCACCAACGAGATGATGGCTGAGTTTGGTGTCACGCCAGCGTTGGCGTGGTGGCCGAAGGCGCGTGCGGCGCTTGCTGTATTGTTCGGGCTAGGGGCGGTCGCCATGAGTTGGAGCGTTCTCAGGGACGTTGAACGCCGACGACAGTACGATATGAGTTTTCCGCGAAGATCGAACGAGCAGGTGCCCGACGCCGATCCGCCGAAGGGCTGGAAGCCGGGAATGTGACGGCCGCTCCACCGCCCACCCCGAGGCTGCTCATGAAGCCCATGCACAGCTGACGCGCTCGGTCGCCGTGCGAGCGCCCGCCATGATTCTGCCCACCACACGCGCACCGGCAGGTGTCGCCGCGCGCAGTCGCGCAGCGCCCGCCCCATCCGCGCGAGCATGCCGCGTCATGCCGTGAGGGCGCAGCCGTCTCCGCGTTCATGGTGCCGGTGGCGCGAGGAGCGCCGCATACGGCGTCGCCAGATCGGTCGCCGGAATCGTGATGGCTGCCGCCGCCGCCGGGAATTGCTCGGCCAGAGTGGCGCCGCGCCGGCGCGCCTCCACGCGCGCCGATACGGTCTCGCGGCTCGCATCGATGACGAGCACATCGCGCAGCAGCACGTCAAACAGTGAGAGCACGAGCGTCCCTTGCCGCGCGTGTTCCATGGCGAGCGCCACGCGTGCCTCCGCCGCAATGGCCTGTGCCGGCAGGACGAGCACCAGGCTCCGACTGCCGATCTCGAGCGCCGTCCGGGCAAGCTCCGTTTGCAGCGCGCCTGGCGTCCCGAGGAGCGGGACGGCCGCTCCCACCGGCGCGGCGCCGTGCCGGTCGACGGCCAGGCCGCTCACCTTCACGACCCATGCGACGTCCGGCCGCTCACGCGTCAGCGGCGCCATCACCGCGGCGAGTGCTGCCGGCGAGACGGCAGACCGCGTGAGATCGGCATGCGTCGGATCGATCCGATTCACGCCATACGGACGCCAATGGCCACTTGGCTGATCGAAGGCGATCACTGGCTTACGCCGCCACAGTGAGCCGCCCGTGCGGCGCGATCGCCCCGCGCCGCCGATCCTGACGCGTGCGCCGCGCGAGCTCGGCGCGCCGCTCGCTATAGGAATGCCCACATACAGCGCCCGTCGCCGTGCGGGCGACGGTGCGCCCGCCGGTGATCCTCACTTCGAGGCGCTCACCCGGGCCGCAGCAGAGCGGACAATAGGCGTAGTCGACGTTGCGCGTCGCGTCCGTATCCATCGTTCCTGCCTCTCCCTGCGATCCCACCCGGCCATCGCGCTCCCCGGGTCAGAGTGATGCCGCGAGGTGGCATCGTGAATCGAGTGCTGGCGGGCACACCGGATTCCTGTGTGGAATGGATCGCACCCGGAGCATGACGACCTTCCGTTGCTCGCGCGAGGGCGGATTCTTCCCGGCGCCATCGTTCTATTGCGGCTCCGGGACGTCGACGTGCAGCTCCCGGAGGAGTCGGGTGGTGATCCGAGAGGAAGCCGTTCTCCAGGCGAGCCGCGCGGGCGCGGATCCACGCCTGCGCTGCTGGACACTGCAGCATCGCTTCCAGTTGCGTGAGCGGCATCGCCCCGCTCACGACGGTGAGATTGTGGTTCACCGGAAGAACGCCCACGGGAAGCCGCACGCAGCGGAGCGACCGCGCAATGCGCGGCACGAGCAGCGCTTCCTCGTTCCACGGCAACGGTCCCCAGCTTTCGGGCGGGAGCCAGCTGGGCACGCGGCGTCTGGCAACGCCCTGCGTGGCAGTGACACGCACTTGCTTGTTGATTTACGATTGATGCCAACGCCTGTATGTCCCTGCTACGGGCACCGTCCCGGAGGAGAAAGTTGTTCCGACAACTCATGCGTTGGTACAGCCGACGAAGATTCCGAAAGGTGGTCCTGACCGACGTTGCGTTACCTAGCGAACGGCTTTCCGCAGGACGTGGTTGAACCTCTGGTTAGGTGGGCGAATACGGTCGTGGACCGGTTCTACGATGGAACTCACCCTGCCAAGACGGCCATGATGCTGGCTGCGGGTGTCGGGGACTTGATCGCCGCACGACTTTCGGCCGAACAGCGATTCGAAGTAAGCCGCACCATCCGCCAATGGATCAACGATGCCGAGAAGGATGGTCGAGAAGTCAAGCTGCCGAGCGACCCGTGGGCCTTAGGCATTCTCAGAATGATGAGCAATGGTCGGTTGCTGGTGGCGCGCGACCGCCCATCGCAGCCGACCCAGCCACGTCAAACAAGTCCAACGTCAACAAACTGGTTGCAATCATGGATCTCGAGCTGCGGCACACTAGACGGCGTGGAAATCTATTCGGATCTGCTTCTGTCTGAGGCACTCGGGGCTCTGGCCGGCAAGACTGCCGACGAGCGGGAGAAGGATCGTCACGACGCGTTTATGAAGAAGATGTTGGACCGAGATCGTAAGAGGTAATCGTGGGGTACTCTTTTGAGTTGCCGCGTTTGCGCTTGATGAGTTCACGGAAGTGATCTGGATCTGGCCTCGGCAGTGTGCCATTCCGAAGAAGCGTTAGAACTGTTTCGGCTATTCGATAGCCTCCACACCGCGGGCAGATGAACAGGATGCTGTCGCCGAAGGACTCGCCTCCGTCCGACTGAGAGTCGCACACTGGGCACTGTAGTGTCGTCATCAAAGCCTCGTGTATTGGTTAGTACGACCGCCGCGCGAATCACTACCTCGGCTTCCTATTTCTCGGGTGCCTGCTGATCTGTTGGAGCTACCTCACGCGGTTGTGAAATGCGCTCTCAGGCCAACGACGCCTCCGGCAGCCACGCGAACGGCGACTCGACCGGTCCCATCAGCGTTGCGCGCCGCACAGGGCGCTCCGTCCCGACCGTCGCGCGCAGCGTACTCTTCGAGACGCGCACCGGCACGCCAGCGATCGCTTCCAACCCGGTCAGACTGACGACGCCGCGGCGGGCGCAGAACGCTGCCGCCCGTCCTGCCAACTCGCGCGCTTCGGCCACACGGCCCGCGCCGAGCAGCGCCGCGCACGTGCGGAAGGCGGCGGGCTCGAACGGCCGGTCCCCGGCCAAGGCCGCGACCAGCGCGTCGAGCAGCTCGCCGAACGCCTGGTCGCGTACGCCATCGCCGAGGCTCAAGGCCCACGCGATCGTGGCCCATCGATCCACCTGCAGACGCACACCGTCCAAGACCGGCGCGCGCAGCTGCGCCACTGCGTCGCGCGTCATCTCGCCGACCGCGTCCCCCTCGCCGCGGAGCGCCGCGATGGCGACGAGGAGGTCCAGCACGCCCTGCCGGCGCTGCGCCCCCACGGTGGGATGCTGCGCG
>DASZZO010000090.1:0-3111 GCA_035544915.1 Gemmatimonadaceae bacterium
CTCATTCTCGCGAGGCCCCAGCCACCATCGCTGGGCTTCCAGCAGAATCCGCTCCAGAACATAGGAGCCGTGGTGAACCGCGGCATCGAGGCGGCGGTGACCGCGAGCCTCCTGCGCACGAGCCCTCTCCAGTGGGACCTCCGCGTGGGCGTGAACACCCTGCACAACGAACTCACCGACCTCGGCGGGATTGCGCCATTCGTCGTCGGGCAGTCCAACTACGTGATGAAGGGACAACAGCTCGGGGTCTTCGTGACGAACCGGATCCGTTCGATTGACGTCGCGAACAGCAAGGTGATTGTGTCCGATACGCTCGAACCTGCGGGTAACCTCTTCCCCACGCTCGAGTGGAACATGACCAACACGTGGACAGTCCTGAAGGACTTCCGCGTGGTAGCGTCGCTCGACAGCAAGCGCAACTTCTCGGTCTACAACTTCAGTGATTTCTTCCGCGAGACGCAGCTGCGGCGCTCAAATCGCAGGCTCGATCCGACGGTACTCTCCCGCTACGAGTTCCTCCGTCGCTATGGGAGCGACGTGCCCGGTGCGCCGGCATTCGTGAGGGAGAACGGCACCAGCGCGACGGTGAACGAGGTGCAGGAGGCCTATATCCAGCCGGGTGACTTCACGCGGTTCCGCGAGCTCTCTGTCACGTACAACGTGCCTGCGAGGCTTCTGGGCGGCATCGGCCACGGCGTGCAGGCGGCATCCATCGGTCTCGCCATGCAGAACATCAAGCTCTGGACCAACTACCAGGGCGCGGACCCTGAAGTCGTCGGCGACGTCGCCCGCTTGGGCGGCCTGTTCTCCCGCTTCGACTTCTTCACTCTGCCGAATCCACAGAAGACCGTGCTTCGGTTCAACGTCACCTTCTGACCGGCGACAGGACCATCATGAGCTCGATCCCACGCGCGGTCACGCGCACGGTGGCGGCCGCCGCGATTCTCGCGGGCGCGGTCGCCTGCTCCGACCATTTCCTGAACGTACTCAACCCCAACGTGATCGACGCCGGAACCGTCGATCCGACAGCCGACGCCACCACGCTGGCCAATTCCGCGCAACAGAACTACGCGGTGGCGTACGGCTGGATGATCATGTACAGCTCATGGATGTCCGGTGAGACACTGGTGGCGGAGACCTTTCCGACCCGCAACGAGTTCGGCCGGCGCGACATCTCCGACCTCAACGGAAATCTGAACACCGACCTCTGGCAGCCGATTTCACTTGCCGCCGCGTCCACCAAGATCGTGCTCGACCTGAATCTCCCGACCCCGGCCAGCAATCTGAACTACGCGCGTGCCGCGACGTTCCGCGGGTACTCCTTCCTCTCGATGGCCACCGACTTCTGCTCCGGGACGGTCTCGTCCGGTCCGGAACTCACCACCAGCCGACTGCTGGACTCCGCAGTATTCTGGTTCGGGAAGGCGATGGACCTGGGCAATGCCAATGGGACCGCGGATGGGAAGGCGCTGGCATCGGCGGCGCTGGCAGGACGCGCGCGCGCCAACCTTCAGCGAGGCAATAAGGCCGCGGCGGCCGCCGACGCTGCCGCCGTGCCCGCCGGGTTCGTCTTCAACATCAACTACACCGACGACCTCAACAACCGCACGCGGCTCGGTAACCGCATGTGGCAGTACACGTCTGATCGCGGCTCGATCTCGATAGCGCCGGCCTATCGCGTGAACGATCCACGCATGCTGTTCAAGGCTCCGGGGGAGCACACCCTCACGCCGCAGGATCCGAGCTCCGGTCCTTTCTTCATCGAACAGAAGTACCCCGGTTTCGGGTCTCCCATTCGTCTGGCGTCGAAACTCGAGGCCGACTATATCGCGGCCGAGGCATCAGGCGATCCGGTGAAACAACTCGTGTTCATCAATGCGCAACGCTCGGCGAACCAGCAACCTGCGTACTCGGGTCCAACGGACGCGAACAGCGTCCTCACGGAGCTGATGGGTCAGCGCGCCCTCGAGTTCTATCTCGAGGGGAGACGGCTTGCAGACTTCAGGCGGAATCCGAACAACGTGACGAACGTTCCCGTCGCCGGTTCGGCGTACTTCAAGCCCGGCTTTTCCCCGGTCGGCAGCAACACTTGCTACCCGATACCGCGGCCGGAGAAGGACAACAACCCCAACTTCCCGCGCCCATAGGGCACAGCGACGAGTCACATCGCGCGGACGGCTGCGACCGCGCGATGTGTACCCGTCGTGTACACGTTGAGCGGGAGCGTCACCGCCACCTCCGTTCCTCCGCTGGCGCGCCGGCGCACGTCCAGCGTGGCCGCGGATCCATACAAATGACGAAGGCGGAGCAGCGTATTGCGCAGCCCGATCCCGCCCCCGCTCCCAGCTGGAAAAGACTCATGGAGCCCGGCGCCATCGTCGCGTACAATGATATGCAGCTGCCTGTTCTCGGCGAACGCCGCGACTTCGACGCATCCGCCTTCCACGCGCGGAGCGATACCGTGGCGTATCGCGTTCTCGAGCAGCGGCTGCAGGAGCATGCTCGGTACCCGCCCCTGCAGCACGTCGGGCTGAATCTGCATTTCGATGCGGAGCCGGTCGCCGAGGCGGGCGCGCTGGATGCCCAGATACCGCTCGGAAAAGTCGAGTTCCTCGTGCAGCGGGACTTCGTGCCGCGACGTGTCGGCCATCGAGGCGCGCAGGATGTCGCTCAGCTTCGTCAGCATGGAATCGGCCGCGCGCACATCGGTCTGCATGAGCGCGGAAATGGCGTGCATCGTGTTGAACAGGAAGTGCGGATCGAGTTGCGTCCGGAGAAGAGCCAGGCGCGATTCCGTGAGCGTCTGCTCGAGCTGGACCGTCCGCAGCTCGCTTGCCGCCGCGGAGCGCTCGCGTTCCCGCAGTCGCTGCGCGAACTGTGTGGCGAGCGTGATTCCCGCGAGCGCGGCGTAGAGCATAAAATCGAATTGCATCAGCATCAGGAAGGCCACTGGAAACGACGTTCTTCCAGAGAGGCCTACCGCATGGGCGAGCGCAGGCCTCAGCAACGCGTGCACCGTCGTGATCGCGACGGCGGCCGGCAGATGCACCAGCAGCGCGCGCGACACGTGGCGACGCGACAAGGGCAGGCGCAGGGAAAGCCAGACGATCG
>DASZZO010000091.1:0-14745 GCA_035544915.1 Gemmatimonadaceae bacterium
CGCGAACTCGAGGCGACGCGCAGCGGCGCGTCATCGGTGTGAAGGTGCGCCATCACCGGTTCGGGTGTTGCGTCGCCGCGCTCGCCGCGCTCGCCGCAATCCTGCATGCGGCGCCACTCGATGCCCAGCACCTGCTCGTGCCGATGGACGACGCCCAGCAGAATCATCTCAAGTCGTACGGGCTCGCGTTCACGGCTCTCAAGCTGGGCAACCGGGTCGAGTGGTTCCTCAACTATCGGGGGGGCAGCTTCCTTCTCGTCGACGACCCGGTCGCGAGGCGCAAGGCGGCGCTGGATGGCGTGACGGTGGAGGCGATTGCCGACGCGTCGCTCGCACGGGTGCGCCGCGATATAGCGGCCGGCAACATGGACGCCGTCTCACTCGAGAAGGCGCCACGAATTGCCATCTACGCACCCCCGAAGTCGCCGCCCTGGGACGATGCCGTCACGCTGGCCCTTCGCTATGCAGGCATTGAATACACGCAGATCTGGGATGACGAGGTACTCAAGAGCGACCTCTCCAAGTTCGACTGGATCCACCTGCACCATGAGGATTTCACGGGCCAGATGAACAAGCTATACCTCGGCTTCCGTGACGCACCCTGGTTTCTCGAACAGCGCGACCGCGATCTTGCCACCGCGCAGCGGAACGGCTTCGCAAACATCCCCGCCCTGAAGAAGGCGGTGGCTGGGCGCCTGCGGGACTTCGTGGAGAAGGGCGGATTCCTGTTTGCGATGTGCGGTGCCACAGACACCATCGAACTCGCCATGGCGGCGCAAAACGTGGACATTGCCGGCCCGTTCTCGGACGGCACGCCGATGGATCCGGACGCGGATTCGAAGATGGACTGGCAGCACACGTTCGCGTTCCAGAACGCACATCTCGAGATGTCCTCGGGTGTGAACTCGATGAGCGATATCGACGGACACCAGGTAAATGTGGCGGCGCGCCGTGCGCCGCTCGGCCAGTTCACCCTCTTCAACTTCTCCGCCAAGTTCGATCCCGTGGCTTCGATGCTCGTACAGAACCACCGCAACGTGATTCCCGACTTCTACGGCGTTACGACGTCATTCACACGCGCGACCCTCAAGCCTGGCGACACGATACTTGCCACGGAGGAGGGCGCGCCCTGGGTCAAGTACCTTCATGGCGACTACGGGAAGGGATCGTGGACATATCTGGGTGGCCACGATCCTGAAGACCCGCAGCACAACATCGGCGCCCTCCCCACCGATCTGGCCCTGCATCCGAACTCGCCGGGGTATCGCTTGATCCTCAACAACGTGCTGTTCCCCGCTGCGAAGAAAAAGCCGCTCAAGACGTGACCGTCGTCGTCTCGCAGCAGGGGCTGGACCAGCGCATCGCGAAGGGGCCCGCTAAGGCAATACGCGCGGCGATCGCGCTCGCCGGCGGGAACGAGATGTGCTTCGCGTGCCAGGTGGACGAGGCGGGCGTGGTCGTGGGCGCGCGGCCTGTGGCGCGTGGCGATGTGAAATCGGTGCTTGCGCTGCCCGGTTTCGCGCAGCGCGGCGAAATGCTCGTGCACAATCATCCCTCGGGCGTACTCGAGCCTTCGGGCGCGGACACCGAGATTGCCGCACGCATCCATGCCGACGGCATCGGTTTCGGCATCACCGACAATGCTGCGTCGCGGCTCTACGTCGTTGTGGAAGTCCCGACGGCCAGGCGGCGCGTGTCCCTCGATCCCGTCGAGACGGGCGCGCTGCTCGGGCCCGGCGGGCCGATCGCCGCTCACCGGGACGGGCTCGGACAGTACGAGGACCGGCAGAGCCAGCGGGAAATGGCGGAGCGCATTGCGAGGCTCTATTCCCTCGGCGGCATCGGGTTGATTGAGGCGGGCACAGGCGTCGGCAAGACGCTGGGGTACTTGGTACCTGCACTGCGCTGGGCCGCCGCAAATGGGGAACGCACGATCGTATCGACCAATACGATCTCCCTGCAAGAGCAACTCGTGGGCAAGGATCTGCCGTTCCTGGTTACGGCGCTCGCGGACCAGCCAGTCCGCTTCGCGCTCCTCAAGGGTTGGCGCAATTATGTGTGTCTCCAACGCCTCGATCAGGCCTGTGCGTCGAGCGAAACCCTGCTCGATGCCGGTGCCGCCGACGAGCTCTACGCGGTGGCGTCATGGGCCGCGCGCACGAGAGATGGTTCGCTGGCCGACCTTCCCATTGCGCCACGGCCGGCCGTATGGGACGAGGTGGCGGCGGAAGCGGATCTCTGTACGCGGCTCCGATGTGGGCACTTCGACAAGTGCTTCGTGTTTGCAGCGCGCCGCGAGGCGGCCCAGGCTGACGTGGTCGTTGTTAACCACCATCTGCTCATGGCCGACATCGCGGTGCGTCGTGCGTCGCAGAACTGGGACGAGGCGGCCGTGCTCCCGGCGTACACGCGGCTGGTGGTTGACGAGGCGCACCATTTTGAGGATGCTGCGAGTGCGCATCTCGGACAGAACGTCTCCCGGCGCGGGCTTCAGCGCTTATTCGCGCGGCTCGAGAGACGGGGGAAGGGCCTGCTTCCATTACTCGACCGCCAACTCGCAGCCGCAGGCGACCTGCTGAGCGTGGCGAGTCTCGATCTCGTGCGCGAGCGCCTGTCGCCATCGGTGGCGGCGGCTCGCCAGATGGGTGACCGGGTATTCGACTTGCTCGATGGGTGGCTCGCGACCGCGGCAGACACGCAAGTTCGCCTCACGGAGGCGTTCAACGACGATCAGATCTGGCGCTCGGGACTCTCGGTCGCTCTTGACGATGAGCTGCGCGAAATAGACCTGATCGCCGACGGGCTGCGAATGGTGCGCGAGCGACTCGAAACGGACGTGCATCGCGAGGCAGAGATGGCCCCGCTGCTCAACGAGATCCGCGGCGTATCGCGCCGCCTGCTCAACGCCGCCGATGCGCTGCGCGGGGCGCTTCAGTCGGGCGCCGAGGGAGCCGAGCGCGTGCGGTGGATCGAGGTCCGCAAGGGCGCCGAGGAGCGGGGTACCGCGGATGCGCCGACGGGAATTGCGGGTACTTCAATGCCGGACGAACCGGACGCGCGCAATATCGTGGTGGCGTCGGTGCGTCTCAACCTCGCCCCGATTTTGCGCGAGAATCTGTTCCGCCGGCTCGAGACGTGCGTCCTCACCAGCGCCACGCTCGCGACCGGCGAAGGATTCGGTTTCATCGCCGCGCGGCTCGGGCTCGACCAGGACGACGTGGAGCCCGTCACGGCGTCGCTGCCGTCGCCATTCGACTACGCGCGACACGCCCTGTTCGCAATTCCCACGGACTTCCCCGCGCCCAACGAGGATGCTGCGCTCCACCTTCGGCGTACCGTGCAGGCATCCGCTGATCTCATCGAAGCAGCCGACGGCGGCGTCTTCCTCCTGTTCACAAGCCACCGCGACGTCCGTGAGGCAGCGCAGGCACTGCGTGCGCTCGGCGTCAATGCGCGCCGGCCAATACTGGTCCATGGTGAGGAGCCCAGAAGCGCGCTATTGCGCAGGTTTCGCGACTTGGGAAATGCCGTGCTTGTGGGAACATCGTCGTTCTGGGAAGGAGTGGACGTGCCCGGGCGCGCGTTGCGCGGTCTTCTGATGGCCCGCATACCTTTTCGCGTGCCCAGCGAACCAGTCGCTGCGGCGCAATGCGAGGCAATCGAGGCGGCAGGGCGTGATGCGTTCGCTGAATTCATGGTACCGCACGCGGCACTCCGGCTCAAACAGGGATTCGGGCGGCTCATCAGGACCGCAACAGATCGCGGAGCCGTCGTATTGTGTGACCCGCGGGCGGTGCGCAAGTCCTACGGTCGCGCGCTGTTGGCCGCCCTTCCGCCCGCCCGGCGGATGGAAGCGCCGTGGTTCGAGGTGCGGGAGGAGCTAACGCGCTTTTATCGCAAGAGCGGCGAGACAATTCGATGAATTCCGGGGTAGATTAGGGCATGATGCGTCCGGGCAAGATCGTCTGCGTTGGACGGAACTATCGCGCGCACGCGAAAGAGATGGGGAACGATGTCCCCCTCGAACCCCTCCTGTTCCTCAAGCCGCCGTCGTGCGTGATCGCCTCGGGTGAGTCCATCGAACTCCCCGCTGGCGCAGGTCGCGTGGACTTCGAAGGCGAAGTCGGCGTCGTGGTGGGTTCACGGCTTCGAAAGGCGACTCCCGAAGCATGCGCCGCAGCGGTACGCGGCATCGCGGCCGCCAACGACGTATCGGCCCGCGAATGGCAGAAGAACGACGCCCAGTGGGCAAGGGCCAAGGGCTGCGACACATTCCTCCCGCTCGGCGAGGAGTCGGGTGCGCCGGCTGATCTCGCGGCGCTCACGATTGTGACCCGTGTGAATGGCAAGGAACGCCAGCGAGCAAGCACCGCCGAATTGGTCTTTCCGATTCCAATGCTCCTCTCGTACATCAGCCGGCACATTACTCTCGAGCCCGGCGACCTGGTGCTGACCGGCACCCCGTCCGGCATCGGGCCACTCGAGGCCGGCGACGTCGTGGAAATCGAGGTCGCCGGGCACTCCGCCGTGCGGAATCCTGTGACGGCGCTCGCATGAGGCGCGCGCTGCAATGACGGGCAAGCCACGGCCAAAGCGCCGCGCGATCAGCACGCCCGGACAACGGAGGGACGGACCGCGTCGTTCCCCGGCGAGCATCGCGGCATCCGTCGCCATTCACGCCGCAGTGATTATTCTCGTCATGCGGCTCGTCATTCTCGGACCGCGTGAGCTGGACAAGCTGCTAAGCACCGAAACCAAGCCGCTTCCGGTTGATCACATCGGTTTCCTCGCACTCCCGCGGAGCGACACTCCGCCGGCTGAGATACCGCGATCGGGCGGCGACAACCGGCCGATTCGCAGGACCCCCTCGCCGCCGGCGCCGCCCATCGTCGCTCCGGTGACGGCGCCCAGTGCGATCGCCGAACCCTCCGGAAAGCCGGCGTCTCCGGACCGTGGCGGAAAGGGAGAAGTAGTCGGCAGGGGAGGTGCCACCGAGGGCGTGCGTCCCTCGTTCTCCGATCCAAGAGTGTGGGCTCCGCCTGCTCCGGTCGTAGTGGCGCCGCTTACGCCCAAGCAGCGCATGGACAGTGCGATTGTCTCCATGGTGACGACGCTGGAAGATTCGCTCGCGAGGGTTCCGGTTGAGCGAGCGCCGGGCGACTGGACCTATACGCGCAATGGCAAGAAGTACGGTATCGACGGGAAGATGATTCATCTCGGAAACTTCTCGCTTCCGACGGCGATACTCGCGTTGCTGCCCCTCAATGCCTCGGCCAACCCCTCGGCCACAGAGCGCGACCGGAGGCTCACCATGATCCGCGGGGAAATCCAGGCGCAGGCGGCGCGCGCCGCA
This sequence comes from Gemmatimonadaceae bacterium, assembly GCA_035544915.1. Taxonomy (GTDB): domain Bacteria; phylum Gemmatimonadota; class Gemmatimonadetes; order Gemmatimonadales; family Gemmatimonadaceae; genus Fen-1231. The sequence goes on from DASZZO010000091.1 coordinate 5,354, forward strand.
CGGGACGATGATTTCCACCGTGCAGTGAAGGCGCTTCGCGAGCGCAAAGAGCGTGAGCGCGCCGAACAGAAGAAAGCCGCTGCGGAGCAGCCCGTGCCGCTGGTGAAGCCCTAGATGTAGTTGATGGGGACGTTGGTCACTTGTTGCGGCGAGGCGCTGCTGGGGTGGCACGAAGGCGAGCGCACCATATGGTCGCTCGGAGTTGTCGTAGCGAAGATAGCGGCGGAGCCCGGCGACGCGAGCGGCGGACGTGCGGTAGGCGCGGACATACGCCCACCGGTGAGCCGGGTGCGAATGAGCGTTCGGCTTTGCCGGTCGTTTGTGGACCGTATGGGCGAGGGTCCGCGCGCGTCGGCGAGGCGGCCGTGCTTGCGGCGCGCACGACGCCGCGGCCGGCTCGGGTGATCGCGCAGGTCCGTCTCCCGCGTCGCACGTCGCATCCGGCGACATGCGGTCGTCGTGCTCACGCGGAAGGCCGCGGCGACCACGGCGACCGAATCCCGTCCTGTCGTACGGCGGCGACGACCCGCGCTCGCCCCGCAGGTGTCAATGACGCATTCTTGTGGACGTTCACGGGCCCTCTTGTTGCCGGCTGAGTGGCCCTGACACCCCCAAACCTGGCTCCGCTACGGCTCAGTGAACAACTTCTCCATCAATCACACCTAGGGCCCGTCTACCTGGCGGTTCTGAAGCCGGATGACGCCGGCGAGCACCCCCAACACTGCGTAGTCATCGTCCGCGGTGAGCTGCCCGCGGTCCTCGCCAAGGGGCGTGTCGAGAGACACCGCTGCACCTTGGCGGTGCATCGCTCCGACAATTACCTCTCTCCCCAGCCGAACGACGACGACGTCGCCGTCCTTCGCGCGCGCAGATGGGTGCACCAGCAGAAGATCGCCGGTTCGCACCCCATGGGCAGGCGCGGGCTCGCGCGTGGCGCGCACCAGAAAGGCGTCGTCCGATGGGACCAGCCTGCGATCGAGCGTCACGTGGTCGTCGGGCGCCGGCTCAATCTTGCTCTCCAATGCCCCCATCACAGGAACGGGAACGGTGCCGGCACCGCCTGCGAAACCCAAAAGCTCGACTCCACGCGACCGACCGGCTTCCCGCTCCACATAACCCTTGCGTTCGAGCGAAGCGAGCAGGTCGGCGACAGACTTGGTGCTGGGTATGCGGAAGTGTCTTGCGATTTCGCGCACGCTGGGCTGAAATGTGTGGTCCGAGAGGAAGTCGATCAGGTAGTGATAAACCTTCTGCTCAATGAGCGTGAGGGGCGCGCGCATTACGCGAGGAGCGCGGCGGCGTCTCTCAGCCGCGTGACGGAGACATCGCGCCCCAACTGCGAGAGTACATCAAAGATCCCCGGACTCACGGTGCTGCCTGTAAGCGCCACGCGCATCGGTTGAAAGACTTTTCCCGCGGCAACCCCGCGCCGTTCGGCCAGGGCGCGCAGCGCCCCCTCCATCACGACCGGCTTCCAGCCGTCGAGCCCGCCCAGCATGTCGGCAGACTCAAGCAACAGCTGCCGTGTCAGCACGGGATCCTTGCGCAAGTGCGATTCGACGAGGGCCGGATCGATCTCGAGCTTGACGTGTGGGAGGAACGGGCGCGCGAGGCGGGCGAGATCATCGAGCGTTCGACAGCGTTCCTTCACGAAATCGAGCACGCGGTGAAACCAGGGCTCGGGCAGGGCTGGGTCGTCCGGCGCGAGCAGGCCAAATCGCACGAACGTAGCTGCTGCCAGCGGGGCGAGCTCCGCGCCGGAGAGGCGCGAGATATGCTGCCCGTTCATCCACTCCAGCTTCTTCGGGTCGAACACCGAGGCCTTCCTGAGCAGGCCGTCTTGTGAGAAGAGCCACACCATCTCTTCCATCGTCATCACTTCGCGGTCGCTTCCCGGGCTCCAGCCGAGGAGCGCAAGGAAGTTGTTCATCGCCTGGGGAAGGATTCCCATGTGCTGGTAGTCGGCTACGGCGGTCGCGCCGTGACGCTTGGAAAGCTTCTTGCCGTCGAGGCCATGAATCATCGGGAAATGCGCGAACCTGGGCAGTTCCGCGCCCAACGCGCGGTACAGAAGAATCTGTTTGGGCGTGTTGGATATGTGGTCGTCGCCGCGCATCACATGGGAGATGCGCATCGCGACGTCGTCGGACGTCACGGCCATGTTGTAGATAGGTGTTCCGTCGGAGCGAAGGATGACGAAGTCTTCAACGTCCTTGTTCGGAAAGCTGATGGACTCGTGGACCATGTCATCCCATGACGTGATGCCCTCGGGCACGCGAAAACGGATGACAAATGGAGCGCCGGCGGCCACGCGGCGGGCGACCTCGGTGGGGTCGAGGCGGTCACATCGCCGGTCATACTTGAACGCGTCCTTGCTCGCCGCAGCATGCTTTCGCCGTTGCTCTAGTTCGTCAGCCGTGCAGAAGCATCGATAGGCGTGACCGCCATCGAGCAGATGCTGTGCATCGTGGCCGTGCCGCTCGAGGTTGGCGCCCTGATGCACGACATCCTCATCCCACCCGAGGCCGAGCCACGTCAGGCCATCGAAGATGGCCCGGGTGGACTCATCCGTGCTGCGCGCCTTGTCGGTGTCCTCGATGCGCAGCAGGAACTGGCCCCCGTGCTTCCGCGCGTAAAGCCAATTGAAGAGCGCAGTGCGCGCACCGCCCACGTGCAAGTAGCCGGTTGGGGAGGGCGCAAACCGGACGCGGACAGCGGGGAAGGTCATTGCGTGAACAAAGGTTTACCGGGCGACTGAACAGGCGAACGGGTCCGACGGAAGTCCGACGGACCCGTATGCAAAACGATACGGAGCGGGAGGGGTTCGAACCCTCGATACAGGTATAAGCCCGTATGCCGGTTTAGCAAACCGGTGCCTTCAGCCTCTCGGCCACCGCTCCTCGTTCGCCGCCGGCTCGCGGACTCGAAGTGTAGTCCTCGGCGGCGGGGGTGGCAAGAATTCCGCTCGAAAGCCTCGGTCAAGCAACGCGCCGAACGGAGGGCACAGGATTCGAACCTGTAAGCGACTTTCGCCGCGCCAGTTTTCAAGACTGGTGCAATAGCCATTCTGCCAGCCCTCCCGATCCACGCATTGTAGCGAGGTTCGGGCCGGCCCTCAACTTCGAGCCTCCGCGGGCTGCTGGATGTCTAACCGGCCCGTTCGTGCGCTAGCGCCGCGCCAGTCTTCGCAGCTATCCCCGGCGGCTGTCTCGCGGTTTCCTTCCGTCGCCCGTTCGTGCTCGCGCGCAGTCCGAAGGCGGCGTCGGCGAGACGCCATGAGTAGTCCTCGCCCAGCCGCGCGGCGATCGCGCTGGCAATCGTGTCAACGAGCAAGCTCCAGTCGTGGGGGCGTGCTGCGGCGCGGCGCGCGGCGATGCGGTCTGGCTTGAGGGCCTCTGGTCGCAGGTTGCGGGAGATAGCCGCGACCCAGTCAGATGGTGTGTCTGCGATGTCTATGAGGTGCGCGAACTCGCGCAGCGTGCGTATCGGCGACCCGACGATGGGGCGGCCTGACGCGAGGTACTCATGCAGCTTGAGCGGGTAGATGAATTTGGTGTAGTCATTTACCAAGTAACTCAGCAGGCACACATCCAGATGCTGAGTGAACCCTGGCAGATCAGCCGGTGATTTTCCGCCGAGGAATGTCACGTTCGGACGCATGCGCAGGGCAATTTGCGATTCGCTTTGCTCGCCGAGGAAACCCTTTGGCCCGATGAAGACGAAGTTCCAGTCCGGGCGTCGTTCCGCAATGGCATGAAGCAGGGCGAAGTCCAGCTGCCTCTTGATCTTGCCGACATACCCGATCCGTGGATGCGGGATGGCCCGCAGTTCGTCAGGCTCACGTTGCGGCGCGGCGAATGCGGCGTAGTCGACGCCGTTGGGTACGAAGATCGTATTGGGATTGTGGGACCCCTTCTTTTCCATGAGGGCGGGGGAACCGATGATGACCTGATCCACCCGCCGGAGGAGCTGGTCCTCGACCGGATCGATGGCCAACTCAAAGTCCGAAAACGAATACTCGTCAACGATGTGATAGAGACTGATGTCGTGCGGCATGCGGTCGAGCGCGTCGACGTTTTCAGGCCGCCAGAGGTACAGCACGAGACGCTTGCACCCACGGCTCCGGAGCATCTCAGCTACCTGCCGGAAGCGCGCCCGGCTGGTTGCCTCGGCCAGCGCCGCCGGACGATAGAGGAGTGGAAGCACCCGCGGCGGTCGGTAGCGGTGAAAACCCGCGATGGCCGGAAAGGGGTGCCCGGGCGCGGGAGGTGCCTGATGCAAACGAAACTGGTCGCGCCATCCACGCGCAGGATTCATCCAGGCGACGTGGAAATACCTGGCAAGCCTGCTCATGACTTGATGGCGAGACATCCACGGGCCGCCCCATTCCTCCGGGACAACACCGACGATGCCTACATCCGCGAGCAATGGATTTTCATTCATTGAATGATTTAACATCTGGCCACGTCCGGGAGTTCCCGTGGTCAGTCTTGCATGGCGAGGCGTGTGCGTCACTCGGACGACGACTGAGAAAAGGAATTGGCACTTGGCCTCGCGTGCTCCCGTGATGGGACGCAGCGGGCGCCTCGCGAGGCTGCCTGGGGGCTCTCTTCATCCGCGGCCATGGGCGCGGCGGAGCACGGCTTTCACACGCGCCATGAATCTCGCGGGGTCGACCGGCTTGCGGAGATAGTCGTCGGCGCCCTCGTCAATGAGGTCTGACTCGAGACTCGCGTCCTCGTTGCCTGTGAGGATCACGACTGGGAGGCGCCTTGTCGCCTGGCCAGCCCGGACACTTTTCAGCACCCCGCGCCCGCTAATGGACGGCAGTCCGAGATCGAGGATCATCAAGTCGAATGGCGGCGCCTGGCGAATGTGCTCGAGCGCAGCCTCGCCGCTGTCGGCCTCAGTGACATCGAAGCCGTCCTTGGCAAGGAGCGCGCAGGCGACGGTCCGGACCACCGGGTCATCGTCCACAACCAGCACTCGCTCGCGCGCCGCGAAGGACGAGAAATCGCCTAACCCGATCACGCGTTCGACCTCTTCGAGCGACGTCAGGCCCTTGCGCACGGCATGCACGGCGCAGGTCGATAGCAGGCGCATTCCCTCTGAGCGCGCGTGCTTGAGAAGGCCGGGCATTGGTTCGCCTCCGGCGATCAGCGATTCCATCTTGCGCGTCACGACCAGTACCTCGGCGATCGCCACGCGACCCACGTAGCCCGTTCCGCCGCACTCGTTACAGCCGACGGCTCGCTGAACCGGGCGGACCGTGGTGATCCGGGATAGGCGCTCTTCGTCGGGTGTGAGAGGGTCGGCTACGGGTACGCTGCAATGCGTGCAAAGGCGCCTCACGAGGCGTTGCGCCACCGCGCCACGAAGTGACGTTGCTATGGTTGCACGGTCGAGGCCGAGGTCGCCTAGCCGCGAGATGACGCCGATGGCATCGCTGGTGTCCATGGTGGAGAGCACGAGGTGTCCCGTCAGCGCGGCGTTGGCAGCGGTCTGCGCTGTCTCCATGTCCCGGATCTCGCCGACGAATACGATGTCCGGACCATCACGGAGTGCCGATTGGAGGGTGCTTACGAACGTCTCTCCTCGCCTCGTCTCGACCTGGATCTGAGTGATCCCGCCGACCTCGGACTCGATCGGATCTTCGATTGTGGTAATCTTGAGCTGGCCGTCGGCGAGTTCATGAATGGCGCCGTACACGGTGGTCGTCTTGCCGGAACCAGTCGGCCCCGTTACAAGAACGATACCATCCCGGCAGGCGATGAGCCGCTCGATGCGACGAAGTTCCGGTGCTAGAATGCCCCCCTCGTGCAGCTTGCGCGCGGATGTTGAATCCAGAATGCGCACAACGGCCTTCTCACTGTCGCGCGACGGCACCGTAGACAGGCGTAGATTCACCGATCTTCCGTCGGGAAGACTAATACGAGTCCGTCCGTCCTGCGGCCGGACACGGTCCGAGATGTCGAGGCCGGCCATCAGCTTGATGCGCGAGACCACCCGATTGAACACGCTCATGGGAAGCTGGAGGTGTTCCCGCATGACGCCGTCGACTCGGAAACGCACCGTGCCGTGCTGGCGCCCGGGCTCCATGTGGATGTCGCCGGCCCGGGCCTCGACGGCGTCGCGAAGAACGAGATTCGCCAGGCTGATGATTGGTGCAGCCGATAGCTCCTCCGCTCGAACAGCCTCGGGTATTTTGCGTTCGGCGGCGCGTACGGCGTTTTCGAGATCGTCGCTGGGGGATGGCAACGATGCGGTCGCGGCCGTGTCCGATCCGTACCCGGCCTCGATGGAAGTTGCGATCGAACTGGGCGAGGCAATCATCATTACCGGGGTGCGCCCGGATGCAAGCGCTACCTCCTGCTCGGCGAGGAGGTCATTTGGATCCGCCGTGGCGATATAAATGGACCGGTAGTCCTCGCGAACGGGAAAAACGTGGTGTTTCCGGGAAAATCGCTCCGGCACGAGTTTCGCGGCCTGCGACTCGACGGTCTCCCAGTGGACCACTTGCAGCCGGTAGCTACGCGCGATCTCGTGCGCGAGATTGGCCTCCGTCACGCCGCATCCGGTGGTTACCGCGGCCCAAGCCTCGGCAGCAGTGGCTCCGGCCGGTACGGTCAGCCTGTCGGCATTGGGCCACCCCGCCTGGCGCGCGATGCGGACACACCAGTGGTCACCGGTGGCGCCCGGTCGTGCAGCGATCATACCTTAAGATAGTGCGCATCGCTCGCCCGCCGCGAGCGCTCGGCCGCATTCCCCACGAGGATCACTGAATGCCGGAAGTGCCAGAGGACGCCAAGCCCGCGCTCGACATGTTGCGCAGCATCGGAGGCGAGGAGATGCTCGCCATGATGATGCAGACGTTTCTCCAGTTTGCTGACGAACGGCTGAGCAAGCTGGTCGACGAATCGCGCGAGGGTCATATCGACGAAGTGGCGGGCATCGCGCACTCGCTCAAATCGAGCGCGCGCCAACTGGGGGCTCACGCCATGGGCGAGGCCTGCGCCGTCACAGAGGCAGCGGCCAAAGCGGGAGATCTCGATGTCGCCACGAACGGTGTTGATGCCGTCGAACGGGAATATGCTGCGGCGAGGCCGTGGATGGAGGCGATCGCTACGGGCTCTTCTTGAGGGGCACTGGAGTGCGCCGCGCCGAGTCGCCCGAAATGATCGGTGGCGGCGCCGGGCGCGCTCCTCCGCCGAAGAGTTCCTCGAGTTGCGTCGCGCGCGCTACGGCCTTGGCCCGTTCCAGCACCGTGTACGCGTCCTGTGCACGCCCGCGGGCTTGCAACGCCTCGGAGAGCACCACGCCAGTGGAAACGTAGAGGTACGGAATTCCTACGGAGGGCCGGTCCACCCAGTCGCCCTTCTTGATGAGTGCCTCGGGCGCGCGGAACGTCTTCCACAGTGCTTCCGTGCGTGGGATGTCCACCATCCCCTCGCCTTGGATATTCACCGTGTCCTTGCCGGCGACGATGGAATCCGGCATCAGCTTGCGCGCCAGGCCTTGCGTCAGCAGGTAGCCGCCGAGCCCCAGTTCCTGGCCGTAACCGCCGGATGTGCGGCTGAAGTAGATGGAGCGCGACCCATCCTGAATCATGCTCAGCACGAAAATATCAGCCCGCGCCAGAAAGCGCGGTTGCACAATAGCCCGGATCTTGTCCTTGACGAACAGCTGCGGCTGCGTGATCTCCTGACCGAGCGGCACGGAATCGGCCTGCGCGAATGTCATTTTGATTGGAGGGCCTTGCGGCTTGACCCAGTGCTGGCCTCGGTAGGACGGCGGTCCCTTCGCTTCGTCGTAGTCGAAGATGGGCCGCCGGATCATCTGCCGCGTGTACCAGTCCGTATTCAACAGCGAGGTATTCGCGACGAGGACATCCTTGCGCACGCCCAGCACTTCCTGTGCGTACCACAGCGGGAAGGTGTCGTTGTCGCCGACTGTCACCAGGACGCCGTAGGGCTCGACGGAATTCAGCAGGTCCACGGCGAAATCGGCCGTGTCGGTCTGGCCGGCCCGCGAGGCGCTCTTCCAGTTGGCGAACAAGGGAACGAACGCCAGCAGCAGGACTGGCGAGGCCATGGCCCAGGCTTGCCTGGTGGGAAGCTCAACGGTTTCCTTGCCGAGTTTCCGTTCCTCGCGACCGAACACGGCTGCGAGTGATTCCCACACATACGTGAGCCCGAGGGCCGCCCAGACGCTCCATGCGGAAAAACTCCAGAGGAAGAAGTAGTCGCGGTCGCGGACTTCCCGGTTGACGCTGTCGCCGAGTTCCGGATCCTGCGACGCGCCGTACTTGAAGTTGAGGTAGTAGATGAGGATCAGCGTGAGCGTCAGCATCAGGGGCCCGAAAAACGCGAAGCTTCGCGGGTCGCGTCGCCAGTGCACCCAGCCCCCGATCAGTCCGAGCACGAGGAAGACTGCCGCCAGCATACCCTGAAGGCCCGGCTGTTGTCCGTGTGCGTCACGCACCCATTGCCATTTGAAGTACAACCACCACATCCCGATCTGCGCGCTGAGCGGAGCTTGCCGTTCGCCGATGTCCGGCTTGCCGTACTGACCGCGGTTGAAGTTGTACATGAACGCATCGTACGTGCCCTTCGAGAGCGTGCAGGATGCCTTGAGCACAGTGCGGCACGCGGTAGGTTCGCCCTCGTTCACCGCGGGAAAGTGTGCGGCGCGAATGGGCTGCGTGAGAAACGACGAGCCACCGAGGAGGAGCGCTCCGGCACAGGCTGCAATGAGCCTCCAGCGCACAATGGTTCGGGGCCGGCGGATCAGAATGGCGAGCCCCACGGCGGGCGCCACGAGCATGCCCGCCATGTGCACCGCGTACCCGATTCCGATGGTGTAGGCGATGAGCACCAGCACGCGGTCCGCCTTCGGGCCGTCGGGATCGTCGCACCAGCGCACGATGAGCCACGCGGCCACGGCCAATCCTGCCAGCGAAACCGTATAGACCTTCTCGTTCACCACGGATTGGGCCCACACGGTGAACGCGGTTGCGCCAATGAGCGCGGCCAGCCCGCCACCGGCAACGCGCTGCCACCGCTCGGTGAACCATCCCACGAGCACGCGCTCGGTGATGAGGAACCACATGCCGGCGGCCACCGCACTCGAGAGTGCGGCGAGCAGGTTGACCCGCATGGCGATCGTCGGGGCGATCGGCAGGAGCGTAAAGACGCGGCCGATGAGCACGAAGAACGGATTGCCCGGCGGGTGCGGAATACCGAGCGTGTACGCCGCGGCGATATACTCGCTCGTATCCCACATGGCCGTCTCGGGCGAGAGCGTCAGGACGTACAACGCCAACACCGCCCCCGCAGCGATGGCGGCCGCCCCGTACGAGGGGCGCGAATCGAGCTCGGCTGGGACGTTATTCG
>DASZZO010000092.1:0-3260 GCA_035544915.1 Gemmatimonadaceae bacterium
ACCCTACCGCTCATCCCGGGCGCGAGCTGGCGCGCTGAAGCCTTTTCTCACAACGTACAACTACATACGACCTCACACTGTGCACGGCCGCCGACCGCCGATCAGCCGTCTTTCGGCGTAACAACCTCTCCGGTAGCGACACCTAGCAACGCTCAGTCCTCGCGAACGAACGTCAGATCTAGCGGCGTCGCGACCCCAGATCGGAACTGCACACGTAGCGTGTGCGCGTCACGCGCATGCGCCACGATCACGCCGCCCGCAGTCGCCGCACCGACGATTGTCATGCCGGAGACCAAAGAATCGCCTTCAATCCGCCCACTACCTTCCCACGCAACGCCCGAGAACGTGAGCCGCGCCCCCAGCACACCCATCTCGCTTGACTTCGAGGCGACCGACAACCCAATGAACTCGAGCGACGGCGTCACGGAGCGCCACGCACCAGCGAACGCCGCTGGTGACGAAGCCTGGAACGTGGTCTCCGCCGGTCCGGCTGGCCCCACCGCGCATCCAATCGTCGCGCACAGCAATGTCATCACGGGCATCCAGCGCATAATCATGCCTCCAGGTTGAGCGCTCCTTTAATTAATTTAACTCCAAGAAACCGCTTTCCGTCACCAACAGCTTGGCCGGGCCGTGGCCCGAATACGGAAGGAACAGGGGTATTCACAAGAGACGTTCGCCCTACGGGTGCAAGATCGCCCGCACGTGCATGACCGGCGTTGAAGCTGGACGGCACAACCTGTCGAATTGGGGGCGTTTTTCGGCGCACTGCGTCTTCACCCGTCGCTCTGTGACGTTGCGTGCCCGGCGTTTCCTAAACGCTAGTGTGAATTTGCCGGCGCGACTGCCCACGGGCGCTGTGACGGGAATCGTGACGGATTCGCTGCGAAAGCGGTAACGCTCGGTGCGCCTCCGCGCACAGTCGCTAGAGTGCGGCGCTCACTTTCCCCTCTGGCATGACAGCCTTAAAATCCCTTGAGGACAACGTCATCCGGGTTCGAGTCCCGGCCCCGGGATGGCGAGTTCTACTAATGTCTGCGCAACGACTTACAGCGTGCTGCTCCAGTTCCGTCTGAAGTCGCTCGGGGCGACGTTTAACCCACCGATTGTGAAAGAACTGTGCAAGCCGCGGTGATTGGGACGACACTGCGGGCGCCGATCGGCACATCGTGTAATGCGGAGAGCTTGCCCACGCCCTCCTGGAGATCCGCGGCCGACGTGATCGCATAACGCCGATAGACGGCCTCAGTCTTGTGGCCGGTGAGCTTGGCTACGGACCGTGAGACGCCAGCGCGCTCCAAGTTGCGAACGCCGGTACGCCTCAAATCGTGCACCAGCCGGCCTTCGACTCCGGCAGCCTTGCACGCGCTCTGCCAAGCACATGCATAGGAAAGAATCGGGTGGCCGTTCCGGTAAAATACCGGCGCGACGATCCGGCTCTCCTTGCGCTCGATCCGCTGAGGGCAACTCACGCTGCGCCTTGCGCGGATGGGCGCGGATGGTCACGTCGCGCCCACGATGCGACGGCCGATGAGCACGATGTCGCCTTGTCGTCCAAGATTCACCTCCTCCCGCAACACCTCCTCGACGAATTGCACCGCCTCGGCTGTATCGGCGAGCACCGGGACCAGGTATCGAAAGAGATAAGGTACCGACTGTGGCTCTCGAAGGCTGAAGCACTCTGCAGCCGCTCGACTCATTGCCGTCATTGAGTGCAAGGCATGATCGTGGCTGGCCCGCCATGTAGCCGCCGGGTCTCTCGAATGCAGCAGGTCGGTTACAAACTCACCAGCGATGGGCTGAATGAGCGCTGTTCCTCTTGGAGAACGTAGCACCTGCAGGAACCAATGCAGCGTAGCTGCGTTCACTTCCTCGAATGCGAAATCTTCAACGAGAAATTGTCAAGCGCTCGCGCGTGGTCGACGGAATCCGGGTCCAGATCGATGGCAGTCACGTGGTGGCCGCGCCTCGAGAGCACAGCGGCGACATGTCCGCGCCCACTTCCGATTTCGAGGACGTCCGCGCCATCGCGAAGGTGTGAAACGAGAAACGAGGCCGTTTCTCGTGTCGGAACATCGATCGGCGTTCGGACCGCCGAGTCGTCGTGAGGAGGGAACGGGCCCGGCCGGTCCTCGGGCGTTTCCTCTGGCGCTACACTCACGGAGAATATTCCTGAACCGGGCCGTCCATACCCCAAATGACTCGCCACCCGCCCACCGACGTCCGTTCCGCAACCTCAAGGTACCGGAGTTCGGTTCGACTCGTCGCATCGCCTGATGTGCGCTCAAGAATGATCGTACCTCGCACGAGAGCGATGTCTCCGCGCACCTGAATGTCGTCCGGGCGCACCTCGAGCATGATGTTCCCTCCCCGCATCACCGACAGGTAATACTCGCGCCGCTCCGCGTGTGACTGCACCGGTGTGCGGAGGTTCACATCGACGTATTCACGTCCGTAGTATTGCATCAGTCGATCGACATCACCGGCATTGAATCCGTCGGCGAAGTCACGCGCTATCTGCGCCAGAAATGCGCGGTCTTGTGCCTCCTGGTTCGCAGAGCTGTCGCTGGATGTTGTCATATCGGTGTCTTGATTCTGGTCGCGTCAGAATACTCTCTTTGGCGCCTATCTCGCCAATGAGCATTGCATCGTGTGGGCCACTCGTCCTCTGGGGAGCCCGCTCGGAGGCGATGCGTGGATGGGACCGATGCCCAGTGGCGACGTCTGGAGCGCTTGCTGCCGAAGCCCCGCGTGCGGGGAGGCCGTCCTGAAAGACTAGAGAGTTGCCGCCGCGTGACGCAAGTTCGCTTGAATGGCGTTCATGGTCTGCTTCTCGATGTGGTCTCGCCAGAGATGCGCCGCGTGCATTTGCCTCATTGCGTACCCCCGGTCACCGACGAGCGCGGGGGGCGGCGGCCGCGCGTCTGTCGCCATCACGCGAACCGGGGCGCCGATAGGGTGTTCCTCGTGACCCTCTGGGGAGTCACCATGGTGGTGGGTTCGGCGCATCCAGGAGAATGTCATGGATAGCTGCCGGCAGAACGGTTGTCCGGACGTGCCGAACCTCACGCCAAACACGAAGGCGATGAGCGCGAACAGGGCAGTGCGGACGCGGCGGTAGCAGGCCATTCTGAGAAAGAGTAAACGCGTGCCGCCGAAGTTCCAGCGGCGCCGTCTGTGGGGGCAGGTCCGGCCCCGGCTGAGGAATCGGCATTGGTGCGAGCTGCATCGGCACGGAGAACTGGATGACCTGCGAGCAC
>DASZZO010000093.1:0-5104 GCA_035544915.1 Gemmatimonadaceae bacterium
CGATAGCATTGGACTTGACGCTCGCCACGGCGCGCCAGGCGAAGACGAGGTCGGTGCGCTCTGCAGCCGTCGGCCCGCGCCTCGTCACGACCGACCAGCCCGTGTCATCGAGCCGCGCCGGAGGCCGCTGCTGCACGAGCACGCCTCCGCGCACGCGCTTGAAATCCAGCGCGTTTGTGCGCGCCTTCGCCACCCCCTCCAGAACGCGCAGATTCTTCTTCTGTCCAAGCGTGGCAATCGCCTCGTCCGAGAAGGATGGTGCCACTACACATTCAACGAAGAGTGACGCGACAGCTGCGGCCGCGGCCCCGTCCACTGGAACGGTGAAGGCGATAACCGACCCGAACGCGCTCACGGGGTCACACGCAAGCGCCTTGCGATAGGCGTCCAGTGCACTCTGGCCGGTTGCCAGGCCGCACGGCGTGGTGTGCTTCACGATCGCGCAACAGGTCTCACCGGCGAATGGGTCGGTGGCGAGCAGCGCTCCCTCGAGATCCAGCAGGTTGTTGAACGAGAGTTCCTTGCCGCCGCGCTGGCGAAGCGCCGCCAGGCCCGCGCCCGCCTCCTCCACGTAGAACGCGGCAAGCTGCCCGGGATTCTCGCCGTAGCGCAGCGCCTGCCGCCTTTCGAGCGGCACAATGAGGCGGTCCGGAAAGAGCTCCCCGCGCTGCTCGGCGAACCACGATGCGACCACAGCATCGTACGCCGCCGTGTGCGCGAACACTTTCGACGCGAGGGCACGGCGAAGTTCAAGTTGATCGTCCGCCTCCTCGGCCGTCCCCATGCGCAAAGCGTCTAGCACACGCGAATAGTCAGCCGGGTCCACCACCGTCGTAACGAAGCGAAAGTTCTTGGCGGCGGACCGGATCATTGCCGGCCCGCCAATGTCGATCTGTTCGACGACATCGTCAGGAGACACGCCCGGCGTTCGTGCCGTCTGACGAAACGGATACAGATTCACGCAGACGAGATCGATGGTCCCGATGCCGTGGGCCGCAATCGCGGCCATGTGCTCAGGGATGTCGCGCCGCGCGAGCAGGCTGCCATGCACCGCGGGATGCAGGGTCTTCACTCGTCCGTCAAGCATCTCGGGGAACTGCGTGATACTGCTGATGTCGGTGCACGGCACGCCAGTGTCACGAATCGCGCGCGCTGTGCCTCCGGTTGAGATCAGCTCCCAGCCGAGCGCGTGGAGGCCCCCGGCGAATTCGGCGAGTCCCGACTTGTCGGACACGGAGATGAGTGCGCGGGGCATTGGCGGGGTCAGGCTTGTCGGGCGAACGCCAATGCAAGGTTGTGCAGCGTTCGCGGATAGAGGCGGTGCTCGACTTCGAGCACGCGCGCCGCGAGTGAATCGACGGTGTCGCCGGGGCGGACCGGAACGCTTTCCTGTGCGATGACTGTCCCGTGGTCGTAATCCTCGTCAACGAAATGCACCGTCGCACCGGTCTCCTCTTCGCCGGCGTCCAGCACGGCCTGGTGCACACGTCGGCCGTACATGCCGGCGCCGCCGAATTTCGGCAGCAGGGCCGGATGCACGTTGACAATTGCATCGCGCCAGCGCCGTGTTACTTCCCCCGGCACCCGCCTCACGTACCCGGCAAGCGCAATCAGCTCGACACCATGCACATCAAGCATTTCGGCGATCGCCGGGCCATCGGCGCAGCGGGGGAGCACGACCGTGGCGATGCCGCGGCGCCGTGCGCGCTCCAGCGCGAAGGCCTCCGCGCGATCGCTCGCCACGAGGACGACGTGCGCGGGAGCCTTCGCACCGAGCGGATCGAAGTGGTCGAGAATGGCCTGAAGGTTGCTGCCGCTGCCGGAGGCAAGAACAGCGAGACGGAGGGGAGACGCGTTCACCCGGCAATTCTACTCGCCGTGCAACATGCGATCTACCGCCTCTGGCACACTTCCCACCACCTCCCCATCCGTCCGGGCCCGGGCAATCTCCTCGTCCGGCGTTCTCTTACCCGGCACAAGAACCCCCCGGCCCCCGAGGATGAGCGAAGGCTCCACGTCGCGCCACCGATCACCGATGAATGCCGACGTGCCAATGTCCACGTTCCAATCCGCTGCCGCGCGCTCGAACAATTCCGTGCCGGGCTTTCGGCAGGCGCATGCACCCGTGTAGTCCGGGTGGTGCGGGCAGTGGTAGTCGGCGTCGATGCGCCCCCCGCCTTCGGCCATGAGATCGCGAAAGCGCGCGTTCACCCGCCGATAGTCGTCCTCGGTAAGAAAGTCGCGCGCGATGCCCGACTGGTTGGTCACGACAATGGCCAGCCACCCCGCGTCATTCAGCCGTCGCACGGCGGCCGCGGCGCCAGGCAGGAGATCCACAAGCTCGGGGGTTCCGACGTAGCCCACATCCCGAATGAGCGTCCCGTCGCGGTCAAAGAACACCGCGCGGCGGCGCTCGGAGGCATTCATGCGAGCGCCGCGGCTACCAGCGCGGCGAATTCGTGGTCGCGCGCCGGTGGCACGCCGCGCAAATCGAGGATGAGCACTCTGTCGGCGATTCGCGCAATAATTGGCACGGGCGCCGCGCGCAGCCGCGCCTCCGCCGCGGCCACCTGCGGTGCATCGATCGCGATTGCGGCCGACGGGATCCGGGCGCCGGGAAATGCCCCGCCGCCAACCGTCGCCTCGGTGCGCATGACGCGCCCCAGAACGCCGCGGGCTGCAAGTGTCGGTAACATGCGGCGCGCCCGTTCCTCCAAGGCCGCCGGGGTCGCCGTGAGCATCGCGAGCGTGGGCACTTGCTTCACCGCCCCTTCCGGGTCCCGATAGAGCGTGAGTGTGGCACCGAGCGCGGCAAGCGTCAGCTTGTCCACGCGCAGCGCCCGCGCGAGCGGGTTTCGGCGCAACGCGCTGACGACGCTTGACCGACCGACGATAATGCCAGCCTGCGGACCACCGAGCAGCTTGTCGCCGCTCATGAGCACAAGCGAGGCGCCGGCATCAACGGCGTCGCGAGCCGTCGGCTCGCCCGCGAGGCCCCACGGTGCGAGATCGAGCAGCAGCCCACTGCCGAAATCGTGAATGAGCGGCACGCCCCACTCCGCCGCGATGGGTGCCAGGTTGCGAACCGACACCGAGGTCACGAATCCGTTCAGCTCGAAGTTGCTGCGGTGCACCGATACGATTGCACCCGTCCGGTCCGACAATGCCCGACGATAGTCGTCCGGATGTGTGCGGTTCGTCGTGCCGACCTCCACGAGTGTCGCGCCGCTCCTGGCCATGATGTCCGGCACCCGGAAGCTGCCGCCGATCTCGACCAGTTCCCCGCGAGAAATCACGGCCTCTCGGCCGTCCGAAAGTGTATTGAGCGCGAGTACAAGGGCGGCGGCGCAGTTGTTCACCACGAGCGCATCTTCGGACCCCGTGAGCTCGGTGAGCAGCGCCGCGCAATGCACATGGCGCGCGCCTCGCGTTCCCGCAGCAATGTCGTATTCCAGATTGGAGAATCCGCCGGCGACTTCGTGAATCGCATCCAGTGCGGCCGCAGCGAGTGGTGCGCGTCCGAGGTTGGTATGGAGCACGACGCCGGTGGCGTTGAACACGCGGCGTAGCGACGGGAGCTGGCGCTCCGCGAGGCGGGCCTCGATCACGGCCAGCCAGGCGGCTTCGTCGCTTGGCTGGCCCTGCGGCGAGCGACGCGCGTCCTCCACCGCCGATCGCACGACGTCGGTCACAAGGCCGCGGGGTGCACGCTCGAGAAGCTGGCGCACGCCATCGCTGTCGAGGAGGGCGCCAACGGAGGGCAGCGTGCGGCGCGGGTCGGCGCTCACGGCCTCTTCGGAGGCGCGGTGGCCGCGGAGTCCCTTTTTGCCGGCACCTTCGCCGCCGCGGAGTCTTTCCTCGAGGGCACTTTCGTCGCCGTCGAGTCTTTCTTCAGCGGCGGCGGCTTCGGCATCACGAAGCCCCTGACATACGTTCGCGTGGCGCCCGTGAGGCTGGTGATGTCGCGCACTTCCAGTTGCATCGGAACAAGCGGCACGAGTGGCGTCCTGAGTTGCAGCACGTACGTGGAGATGGGCGCCGGCCGCGTCGGCTTGGGGAGGGAGTCGCGCCGGACCGTATCACGGGCCGCGCGCAACAGCGCCTGCTGAGCAGAGGAAATCGAATCCGCGAGTGTTGCCCGGCGCGCCGAATCGGCGCGAACGCGTTCGCGCCGGGCTGCCGCCGACGTGTCGGCCCTGGCGATGGAGTCCTGCCGCACCCTGGTGAGCCGTGCCGCAAGTGAATCGAACGCCGCCGCCGGCAAGGCAAGCCGTATGGCCACCCGCGAGGAGTCGCTCTTCCGCGTGACGACGAAGTTCGACGTATCGAGCGGTGTGGCAGGGCTCAGTGGTTTGTTGAACTGCACGCGGACCGTCACCGAGTCACTGACGGTGACGTTGCTTACGATCGGCGCAATCGAATCGTGCGCGAACACATAAAAGTCGTGGCGCGCCGAATCGCTCACGGTCACCGTCGCCGAATCCCACTGTTCGCGGGCGTCGAGCGTGCGATTGGTGTTTTCGTCCTTGTACGCACGCACGAACCAGATGCCCGGTGGCAAGTTCGTGAGCGCGAACCTCCCCGCAGAGTCCGCAGCCGCGATGTAACGAAACGAGGTATCCGATCCCGTGGTCGCCTCCACGCGCGCGCCACGAACGACCTGCTGGGCCGCCCAATCGAAAGCAACCCCGCGCACTGCGCCACGCGCAATTACGGGTCCCGTGGAGAACTCGAGGTGCAACGGATTCCTGAGAACGTTGTTCTGCAGGTCGGTGAGGCCGGGCAGGAGCGTGACGCTATACGTGGTGTGGGGACGCCATCCCTTCCGCGGCCGGATCGCGATTGCCTGCCGCCGCCAATCCACATTGACGATCCCCTCCGCTGGTGAAACCACCACGAGCTGGTCGAGTGACTGCGCGCCCAGCGGTCGCTCATTCACCACCTTGTCGAACCGGAAAACCACCTCGCGCGGCTGCACGTTCAGAGCGCCCGTATCGGGCGTGACTTGCACGAGCACCAGCGGATTCTTGTCGATGTGGCCGCCCGGCACGGTCCCGGGTGAAGCGCACGCACCCACGAGCGCAGCGAGCCACCATGCCCCGGG
>DASZZO010000094.1:0-7939 GCA_035544915.1 Gemmatimonadaceae bacterium
GGCCGGCAGCTTGGCGAGCGCGCGGTCGAGCGCCTCGTCGACGTGCTCCGGAACAGACGGCCGCGCGAGGCGTACAGACTTGACCGGCTCCGTGAGCACCTTCGCGATGACGGCTTGCACCGTGTTGCCGGCGTGCGGGGGCTCGCCCGTGAAAAGTTCGTAGGTCACGGCACCGAGTGAGTAGATGTCGCTGCGGCCGTCGATCACCCGGTCGGCGGTGGCCTGCTCGGGGCTCATGTATTGCGGCGTTCCGAGCGAGAGCCCCGTCTGCGTGATGCGGGCGCCGCCCGCGTTGCTCACCGCGAGTGCGATACCGAAGTCGGCCACCACCGGCTGGCCGTCGTGCAGGAGGATGTTCTCGGGCTTGAGGTCGCGATGGATCACCCCGTGGCGATGCGCATAGTCCAGCGCACCTGCCACGGCCACGGCGATGCGAACGGCGTCGTCCACCGGCAGTTGTTTCTCCCGCTCAAGCCGCCCGCGGAGCGACTCCCCTTCTATGTAGGGCATCACATAGAAGAGGAGCCCGCCCGCCTCGCCGCTGTCGAAAAGCGCGAGGAGGTTCGGGTGCTGGAGATTAGCGGTGACCTGGATTTCGGAGAGGAAGCGTTCGACGCCTAGCAGGGCGCCGAGTTCGGGCTTCAAGACCTTGAGGGCGACGCGGCGGTTATGCCGGACGTCGCGGGCGAGATAAACCGTGGCCATGCCGCCCGCGCCGATCTCGCGCTCGATCTCGTAGCGGCCGGCAAGCGAGCTGTTCAGTTGCGCGATCGCGTCCACAGTCGGCATGCAGCGTCCGGGCGTCGTGGGAGCGTGGACGTTACCGCGAAAGGCGGGCTGCAGCCAGCGTCAGCGCTACCGGCCGGGATCGCCACCATGCGCGGGCACCAACCCGCGCCACTACAGTCGTCGAACTCCTGACCGGGGCGCCAATGCCCGCGCCAATCTCGCGCTCGACAGTGTAGCGGCCGGCGAGCGAGCTATTCAGTTGCGCGAGCGCGTCCATTCGTGGGGCGGTGCTCCGGCGTGGGAGTGCCGATCATTTTCGCGGCGTCAGCTCCATCACCCAGACATCACTCTCCCACGCCGCGAGCGTGAAGAAAAGCTGTCTGCCGTCGGTAGTGAACTCAACTCGGCCAAAGCGGCGCGTGGGTTCATCGGCGAGCACCACGTGCGGTGAACCGCCCGCGACCGGAACGGCCCAGATCGCCTGCCCGCCGTCGGGCTGTACGGCAACAGCGTACACGGTGCCCGCGTCCCGACCCCATGTCACGAACGCCACGCGACCGCGGAGCTGGTCTCCGTCGGCGAGGGTGCGCCGCGATTCGCCATCCGACGATATCAGCGAGACTTTGCCCTCACCATTATGCGCGATGAACCTGCCGTCGGACGACCACGCCGGAGCGTTGCCCGTTTGCACGCGATCGGGTGAGAGCTCTCGTGGCGCCGACCAGTTGCCATCGGCTCCACGCGACACGAGAACGATGTCGTTGTAGTTGCCCTCGGTCCGCATGAACATGAGCTGACGACCGTCCGGCGACCAGGCAGGCTTGCGATCCTGTCTCGGTCCCGTGCTTACCTGGCGTTCAGCGTTTCCCTCAGCACTCATCACGTAAATGTGGCGGGCCCTGCCCCGCTGCGAGTGAAAGGCGATTTCCTTGTCGTCCGGAGACCAGGTCGGATGGAAGTCGTTTCCCGGATTCGTCGTGAGCTGAACGGGGTCCCCGCCGCCAAGGGAGAGCTTATAGATGTCGAAGTTGCCGCCGCGATCGGAATCGTACGCGAGCCACTTGCCGTTGTGCGAAAGGCTCAGCCCCTCGATGTGCTGGTTCTCGCGGGTCACCTGCTGCGCCGAGCTCATGCGCGCCGGGCCGCTCGGCGGGATCAGCACTTTCCAGATATTGGACAGCGGTCGCACGACGTCGTAGGCCAGTCGCGAACCATCGGCGGAGAGCGTGATGGCAAACGCGTTCAGCGCCGTCGTGAGGCGCGACGGCGGTCCGTCGGGTCGTCCGTCGTGGTGAACGGGCTGCTGATATACGTCACGCGGGCCCAGCGCGCTCGACACGAACAGCACGCTCCGGCCGTCGGCGGCCCAGATGGGACTCACATTGGTGTGCGTGGAGTCCGACAGGGGCGTCGGCTGCCCACCGGACACTGGCACGATCCAGATGGCGCTGGTCGAGATGTTGTTCATTCGTGGCGCATCGCCCTCCACGTACGCCAGCAGTCGGCCGCTCGGCGACCACGACGGCGAGTGGACAAGGCCGCCGACCAGGTGCCGCGGGGTGCCACCGTCGATCGGTCGTATCCAGATGCCATTCGTGTCCCCGTACGCCAACTGCTTTCCGTCGGGTGACCAGGCGTGTGTTGGACCGCCTTCCATCGTGCGCTTGGGCGAGCCGCCGAGCGCCGGCACGATATAGATGGCGCCTTGGGCGCCGAACGAGATGCGCGATCCGTCGGGTGACCACCGGGGCCAGCGATGATCGCCGTCGAGCTCGCCCGTGAGGAGATTCGCGCGCCCGCCGTCGATCTGCCGCACGAAGATTCGCGTCCCCGCGGGCGTCGTTGCGCCATAGGCGACGAGCTTTCCGTCGGGCGAGATCGCCGGCTCGAACTCGAGCTCCGGCGTGATGGCGACCGGCGTGGCCGCGCCGGCCTGCAATGGCCTGAACGGCGTGGAGCGCAGGAAGAGCGCAGCTGCACCGGCGACTATCGCCACCAGTGCGAGCCCCACCCAGAGGCCGCGGTTCGCGCGCGCGGCAACGGGCCGTGCGCCCGTGGGTGTCGTGCCGCCGCTCGGCGTCGCGATCGCGTCGAGCGCGGTGATCAACTCCTCGGCCGACTGCGGGCGGTCACCCGCGCGCTTTTCCAGGCATTTCATGACCATTGCCGCGAGGGCAGGAGGCACCGTGGGCCGTCGCTTCAGCAGCGGCTCCGGCGCGTCGGTCACATGCGCCGCCAGCAACTGCTGCGGCGAGCGACCGGCGAACGGACTCGAGCCGGCGAGCAGCTCGTAGGCGAGGCAGCCAAACGAATAAATGTCGGCGCGATGGTCCACCTGCGGATCGGCCGTCGCCTGCTCGGGGGCCATATACGCCGGCGTGCCAAGCGCGACGCCGAGCGAAGTGAGCCCGCTTTTCGCGCCGCCACCTTCGGTAACCGCGAGGTCCATGGCCTTGGCCACACCGAAATCGGTCACGACCGCTACGCCGCCGGAGAGAATGACATTCTCCGGCTTGATGTCGCGGTGCACCACGCCTTCGCCATGTGCATACGCGAGTGCGGAGGCAATGTCGCGCAGGATATGGACGGACTCGTTCACCGACAGCTCGCCGCTCCTGGAGAGCCGCGTCCGCAGTGATTCGCCCTTCACGAACGGCATCGTATAGAAGGGCAGCCCGTCCGATTCGCCCGCGGTGAGCACCGGGACGATGTGCGGATGCTGCAGTTGAGCGGCGAGCTTGATCTCCCGCTTGAAGCGCTCGGCGGAAACCGCCGCGGCGGCGTCGGGAGGGAGGACCTTCACCACGATCTGCCGGCCGAGCGCGGTCTCGGTGGCGACGAACACGCGCGACATGCCGCCGCCCCCGAGCTCGCGGTCGAGGGTATACGCGTTACCGAGGGTGCGCTGCAGCTGGTCGCGAAGGTCCATCTATACCATAGGATTACAGGGCGGATCGAAGCGGCGCGTGTGCATGAGTGGCCACGCGTTACTGAAGCGTTCTGGCCACGCGGAAACCCACACCGCCGTTCGCGTAGTTCTCGAGTGTTGCTCCCGCGCAGGCGAACGAACCCGCAGCCATGGGCAGCAGGACGAATAGCGCTCGCAGGCGCCAGACGGAACGCCTGACCCGTGGCACCATTCGCAGCGTGAAGCGACGAGTCATTGATCCCCCATGAACCGTGAGTTGTAACGGGCTCGCCTTACAGGGAGATAAGCTACCCACGCCGGACTCAGGGGGGCGACACCGCCGGGGGGAGGGCCGCACGTTCGACGAGGTAACCGTAGAGCGCCTGCACCTCGTCGTCGGTGAAATGGCTGAACCTGCTGCGCGCCGTTGGGCTCATCATCTTGAGGCTCGCGATTGCCCAGGGCCTCGCCGGTTCGCATGAGGTGCGAGAACTGCTCGAACGTGTATCCCGCCGCGATCCGCAGATCGGGCCTTCCGTTCCTCCCGGCGAGATTGAGCCCGTGACATTCCGTGCAGACCGTGCGAGCCAGATAGGCGCCCTGGGCGTTCGGGTCGCCAGCGCGCGGAAACGAATCGGACAGCGCCTCGGCGCGCCGCACACCCGCTGTCGTCAATACGGACTGGCCCGAAGCGAACCTGAGACGACCGGCTGGTCCGGGCGAGAGTCGACGCGCGGGACCGGTGGCAGGCGGGACGCTCCGCAGGTACGCGATGATCCTGCCGAGATCCTCATCGTTGAGCTGGCTCAAGATTGCCGACGGCATGCCGACGACGCTCCGTCCGTTGGGGCGCACGCCGCGCCGGATAATCCGCGCGAGCTCGGGAGCCGAGTACTCACGCACCGCGATCGTCAGGTTTGGGGCGACGAGCCTCCCCAAGAGGAAGTCGTCGAAGAAGACGTGCCCCTCCGTCACGGTGCCGTGACAGCCGCCGGAACAGCCGCGGAGCTGGGCGAGTCGCTTTCCCTCGGCGATCGACTCCGAGTCCGTGGGAACCGCGATGGCCACCAGTGGCTCGGCGTAGCTTTGCCGAATGACGCGCTCCGAGAGGACGTAAAGGACGAGGCCACGACCGCGACGGCCGCCACCCCGAGAGCCGCGTTCCGCAACCAGCGGACGACACGTCTCATGACCATGCCTCAGCTTCAGCGCTCTGCTCGGCTGGCACGAAGTTGCCGTCCTTGTGGAATGTTGGCCAAAAATCCTCTCGGATCAGGCGGGCCCAGCAACTCTCACATCCAATCAATGCGACACCAGCAGACGACCTGCCCACATGCACCAGATGGCATACAGAATGTTCCACCCCAGACCGCCCAGGAACACGGATGCCAGGACAAACCCTTGTGTGGCGGAGTGGCTGGTTTGGTCCATCGCCCGGTCAGCAACGAAAATGTGCTCGGCGCCGGGGGATTGAACTGAATATCGAGAATCGGATGTAGCTCGATCACGTTTGGAGCACGAGGTGATAATCAGAGTCGCCCGTCGAGCCCTTCACACTTGAACGCGATGAGCCGTGCGTTCACCATAAAGACCATGTTCTCGACGGGCGCCAGGCGAGACGGCGGAGTCGGACGCGGCGGGTCGATGGCACCGAGCTCGGCAACGGAAGAAGCAACGGGATTCGCGAGGTCTACGTCCGTCGCGTGGGGATCGGCCCCTGTCATGATCGCCCACCGTTCCGCGTCGCAGCGCTGGGCGTACACCCCGCCGCCTTCTCCAGCAGCGCCAAGCAACGGGGTGGCTTCGCAGCGTCGAATAATTGCGGATTGAGAGAGTTGCCCGTTCCGCCGGCCGACGTTATGCTCTCCGCAGTTCGATTTGGAAGTTCTTACCCTGTCCCGCGCGCCAGGCCAACCACGCTCCAGGCGTACACTTCAGTCGAGGCGGAGCCAGTGATGTCGCAGCGTCTTCGCGCAGCGAACGCCCTCGCATTGTTTTCAGCGCTCGGCCTTTTGCTCAGTTCACCTGCGCCTGCGGCAGGTCAGAGTAAGGCGACCGTCCCGACGGGCGTTGACACGTACAACTACGTGCTGGGAACCCAGACGATTGATGGGGCCTATCAGTTTACGACTGAGAATCGGCTGGTCGAGACCGCCCGCGCTATTCAGGCCATGGGGTCGACCACGATCAAGTTCAGTCTCGGTGCGGATGAGGTCACCTTGCCGAAGAACTTGATCGATGCGGCGCGGAATTCCCCATCAGTGAAGGCGGTCTTCGGAATGCCGTTTGCACGATACGTGCTCTGGGCATATCCGCTGTCCGTTGCGAAGACCGCATGGTTTCAGCAGGAGTCGCTCGCCGCAGAATACGGCGAAATGTATGACCTGACTCGTTACTTGCTCCAGACGTACAGCACCACGTCAAAGACGTTCATGCTTGGAAACTGGGAGGGCGATTGGCACCTGACTCATTTGGATCCCAACTATGGTCCGTCCGAGGAGGAGGTTGCTGCCATGATCGCCTGGGTCAACAATCGTCAGCGCGCGGTCGACGATGCAAAACGAGACACGCCCCATCACGGCGTGGAGGTCTATCTGTACCTGGAAGTGAACCGTGTCGTGGACGCCATGCAGGGGAAAGCACGCATGACGAATCGTGTGCTGCCCAGGACGAATGTTGATTTTGTCTCGTACTCATCGTACGACGCACTAAGCGGTGACATCGAGAGCAACATCACGAAGTCATTGGATTATATCGAGTCACAACTGCCGGCCAAGCCAAACGTGAACGGCAAGCGCGTCTTCATCGGCGAATACGGCTTTACCACTGATCGCAATTCGCCAGAGGAGCAGGATGCCAAGTCGCGCAGTGTCATGCGCGCGGCGCTCCGCTGGGGGTGTCCCCATGTCCTGTATTGGGAGTTCTACAACAATGAGGTCAGGGACGGCAAGCAGCGAGGATTCTGGATGGTCGACGATCACAACGTGAAGCAGCCAATCTTCAGTACGCACGAACGGTTCTACCGCCTGGCTCGGCAATGGGTTGGAGAGTTCGAGAAGCGATACGATCGACTTCCGCTTCAGGCTGAGTTCAACAGACAAGCTGTTTCGTGGCTCGACCCGTCCGCTGCGCGTCCACCCGCCGAGGCACGGAGATGAGATGAGGCGATGTGTTGGTGTTATCCCTGGACGCCGGTTCGAGTGGTGAACCGACTGACGCCGGCATCTTTCCGCCTGTCCGTTCGCATCCTCGCGGCGTCCGCGCTCGCTCTCCCACTCCTGGCCCAGGTTTCGCCCGACCGGGCAGCCGCCAGGGAAACGGCGAGAGCGCGCATCCGCGCGACGTACGTGAAGACGGAAGTGCGGATTCCGATGCGCGACGGTACCAAGTTGTTCACCGCAATCTATACGCCGCGAGACACGACGAGAGCGTATCCATTCTTGTTGTTGCGCGCGGGTTGGCCCGCGGTCGGCCCGAAGGGCTTGGACCAATATCCGGCGCAACTGGGTCCGACCCCGCGCTTCTCGGACGAGGGGTTCATCTTCGTCTACCAGGACGTGCGCGGCCCCGCTTGGGATGTGGTACTGACGCACGGACCCAAGGAGGTCGACGCAAGCACCGACGCCTACGATACGATCGATTGGCTTCTGAAGAACGTAGCCCACAACAACCGGCGCGCAGGCATCTGGGGCGTGTCCCAGAATGGGACCTTCGCGGTGGCCGGGATGATTGATGCGCACCCGGCGCTGAGAGCGGCCAGCCCGCAAGCGCCGTCCCTCGAGCGGTACTTCGGTGACGATCTCCATCACAACGGCGTTCTGATCCTGGCCGGAAGCTTTCCCGCGCCGGAGACAGTGAGCGGTGCCAATCCCGATGCCTACCGATTCTTCCTCGGGATGGGACCGAACAAGAAGGGCGGCCACAGGTACCTTGGAGACAGCTTGTTGGCGCCCTGGGATTCCATGATGGCGCACCCGAACTACGACACCTTCTGGCAGAAGCGCTCCATCACACGGCAGCTTGCGCACATCAAGCCCGCCGTACTGTTCGTCGCTGGCTGGTACGATGCAGGCGATCTGGACGGTCCGTTGCGTGCCTCGAAAGCCATGGACATGCTGAGCGCCGAGACCGACAAAACGCTGGTCGTGGGCCCGTGGCCGCATGGCGGCTGGCGCGGTGGCGATCGCGATCGCTTCGGACCCATCCCGTTCGGACAGCCCACGGCCCCCTTTTTCCGGGACTCAGTTGAGTTTCCGTTCTTCGCCTGCGCGCTCCTGGACCGGTGCGGGTCAAGACTGGCGC
>DASZZO010000095.1:0-26042 GCA_035544915.1 Gemmatimonadaceae bacterium
GCGTGAGCGGCACGTCGGTGAAATCGCCGGCTTGCCCCAACGGCGCGCGCGCGCTGGCGGCGCCGCCGCCCGCCACGGCCCATTCAATGTCCCGCCTGATGATGCGACCGCCGGGACCGCTCCCCGCGACTCTCGAAAGATCGAGCCCGCGGTCGCCGGCGAGCTTTCTCGCGAGTGGTGATGCGAGTGTTCGCCCGCCGTTGGCGACGCCGGCAGTGGGGCCCGGGGCGGCAGGAGCGGCAGGAGCGGCAGGAGCGGCAGGCGCGGCAGGCGCGGCAGGCGCGGCAGGCGCGGTCGGAGCGGTCGGAGCGGGCGCTGGCGCTGCCGCAGGGACTGCGGCTCCCGCGCCCGCCACCAGCGCCGAGATATCCTCGGTTGCCCCCCCGATCACCCCCACCAGCGTGCCTACTGGCACCGCTGCACCTTCCGCGACCAGCCGCGTGCGAAGCACCCCCTCGCCGCGTGCGGCCAGCTCCATGATGGCCTTGTCCGTCTCGACTTCGGCGAGCACGTCGCCGGTCTTAACCGCGTCGCCCTCGTTCTTGAGCCACTTTACCAAGCGGCCCTCTTCCATCGTGGGGCTGAGCGCTTCCATGAAGACCTTGGTTGGCATGGCGCTCTTCAGGCCTCGATGTACATGACGCGCTTCACCGCGGCAATCGTCTTGGCAAGATCCGGCTTCGCGGCGCGCTCCAGTCCCTTCGCGTATGGCATGGGTACGTCGGCCTGATGCACCCGGAGCACAGGAGAATCGAGGTAATCAAAACAGTCGCGCTGGATGTAGTCCACCATTTGCGCGCCGATTCCGCAGATCTCCCATCCCTCCTCGAGCACCACCGCCCGATTGGTCTTCCGCACGCTCGCCGTGATCGTCTGCACATCCATGGGCCGGATGGTCCGCAGGTCCACGACGTCGATCTTGATGCCTTCCTTCGCCAGCTGGTCGGCGGCCTGCATGGCGACGAGCACCATCTTTCCGCTCGTGATGATCGAGCAGTGCTCGCCCTCGCGCTTGAGCTCGGCCACTCCGAGCGGCACCACAAACTCCTCGTCGGGAACCTCGCCCTTGGTGTTGTAGAGCATTTCGCCCTCCAGCACGATCACCGGGTTGTCGTCGCGAATCGCGCTCTTGAGGAGTCCCTTGGCATCGTACGGCGTGCCGGGGGAAACCACCTTGAGGCCGGGAATGTGTGCCAGCCACGATTCCCATGCTTGCGAGTGCTGGGCAGAGAGCTGGAGGGCTGCACCGTTGGGTCCACGGAACACCATCGGCAGGTTGAACTGGCCGCCGCTCGTGTAGAGCATCTTGGCAGCGGAGTTCACAATCTGGTCCATCGCTAGAAGGGCGAAATTCCACGTCATGAACTCGACGACCGGACGCAGTCCGACCATCGCTGCGCCCACGCCAACCCCGGCGAATCCCAGCTCGGTGATGGGCGTGTCGACGACTCGCATCTCGCCAAACTCCTCAAGGAGACCCTTCGACACTTTATATGCGCCGTTGTAGACACCGACCTCCTCGCCCATGAGGAAGACGCGGTCGTCGCGGTGCATCTCTTCGCGCAGCGCCTGGTTCAGCGCGTCGCGGTAGGTAATGACGGGCATCAGGTGGTCGTTTCCACAAGCACGTCCTCGTAAAGCGCCTCGATAGGCGCTTCGGGACTCTGCTCGGCGAAATCCCATGCGTCCTGCACCACTGCCGCGATCTCCTTCTCCACGGCCGTAATCTTGTCGCCGGTGATATCGCCGGCCTCCTTCATTCGTGCTTCAAGCAGATTGATGGGATCGCGCTTGCGGTACTCTTCCAGCTCTTCCTTGGTGCGGTACGTCCCGCTCACGGCATCGGACATCGAGTGACCGGTGTAGCGATACGTCTTGACCTCGAGGAGGGTCGGGATGTAGTCGGCGCGGGCGCGTTCGATCGCCTCGCCCATGGCCTCGCGCACGGCGAACACGTCCTGCCCGTCTACTTCCCTGTTGGGCATGCTGTACGTGTCACCTCGCCGGAAGAGATCCTTGATGGACGACGCCCGTTCAATGGCCGTGCCCATCCCGTACTTGTTGTTTTCGATGACGAAGATCACCGGGAGCTTCCAGAGGCCGGCCATGTTGAGCGACTCGTGGAAGGCGCCATTGTTGACGGCAGCCTCGCCCATGAAGCACACGATGACCTGGTCGCCCCCGCGATATTTGATCGCGAAACCCACACCAGTCGCGATTGGAATGTGTCCGCCGACGATTCCGTGGCCACCCAGAAAGTTCACGTGGCGGTCGAACAGGTGCATTGACCCGCCCTTGCCGCGCGAGCAGCCGTCGAGCCGCCCGAACAACTCTGCCATGACGCTGCGGGGAGTGACCCCGCGCGCGAGGGCCTGCCCGTGATCGCGATATGTGGTGATGACGTAGTCGTCGTCGCGAAGCATGGAGATGACGCCCGTGCCAGTGGCTTCCTGCCCGATATACAGATGGCAGAAGCCACCGATTTTTCCCAGGGCGTAGCCTTCAGCCACCTTCTCCTCGAACCGGCGCTGCAGCAGCATGGAGCGGAGCAGCTCCCCGTGGAGCGCGGCGTCAGACTTGGTCTTCTTGGCAGCCATCAGACGCCGGCCGCCTGAACCTGCTCCCATGCGTGATAGCTGGAGCGCACGAGGGGGCCGCTTTCGACGTGACGGAAACCCATGCTCATGCCCTCCTCACGAAGCATTGCAAACTCGTCCGGCGTGACATACCGGTCGAGGGCGATATGGTCCGCCGATGGGCGGAGATACTGGCCAATCGTGAGGATGGCCACATCCACGCCGCGGAGGTCGCGCATCGTCTGCAGGACCTCCTCGTTCGTCTCTCCCATCCCGAGGATGATCCCGGACTTGGTGGGGATATCAGGCGCGACGGCCTGGACGAACCGGAAAATCTGCAGCACCCGCTCGTATCGGCCGCCTGGCCGGGCCTTCTTGTAGAGGCGCGGCACGGTCTCCGTGTTGTGGTTGTATATCTCGGGCTGCGCTTCCAGAACGGTTCGGATGGAAGTCTCGCTGCCCTGAAAGTCGGGTACGAGCACCTCCACGGAACAGCCCGGCACATGCTCGTGCACCTGCCGAATAGTCTCCGCAAAGGCCCAAGCCCCAAAGTCCGGAAGGTCGTCCCGGTCCACGGAGGTGAGGACCAGGTGCTGCAGGTTCATGCGCCCGGCCGCGTCGGCCACGCGTGAGGGCTCCGCTGAATCAAACTTGGGCGGGCGCCCGTGTGCGACGGCACAGTAGGCGCAATTCCGCGTGCACACGTCGCCCAGAATCATGAAGGTGGCGGTCCCATGCTCCCAGCACTCGCCCACGTTGGGGCAGTGTGCCTCTTCACAGACCGTGTGGAGGTCGAGCTCGCGCATCAGGCGCTTGAGGCGGAGATAGTTGGGTCCTCCCGGGGCCCTCACCTTGAGCCAAGGCGGCTTGCGCTCAGGGAGAGTGTTGGTGCTGTGCCGCCCGAGAATCTGGTAGAGAGGTTCCGCCATGCGCGTGAATGTAGGGAGGGGATTGCGTCGGCGAAAGAGCAGGGTAACTTGATAAATATCGTTTGACGGTTACTACTTCTGAGCTTGCTTGCCACTCGCATCGTTTGGGTTCTCAAATGAGCATGAAGAGGCGATCTATCGGCGATTGAAGCTATCGGACAACGGCCGTGAAGACGGATCAATTCTTGAAACAGACCAGAACTCTCCGTCGTATGGCTCTCAGACCCGATCGAGGCTAAACCGCATGCTCCGCACCCTGTTCTCTGTTGGCCTGATGGCGATCCTTGGCTTGATCGTCCTGAAATTCGCCTTCGGCATCCTGGGCGGCGTGCTGGCGCTCTTTATTGGCCTTGCATTTCTTGCGCTGAAAATTCTGGCGATTGGCGCCGTTGCCTACCTTGCGCTGCGCATCGTCGCGCCGAGCACCGCGCGACGGCTTCGCGATCGGTTTTCCGGGACGCCGACGACCTACTGAGCGCTCGATCCGCGCTCGAGGCGTTCGACGACGGCCCACGCGAGCAGCGGCACCATGATCTCATGGTGCCCGGTTATCTCGTAGCCCTTGCCACTATCCATCGTCGGCCTCTGCACCACATTCACCCGTGGCCTGTAGTGTCGCTGCATGTCCAGGTCGCAGGTGACGAACTCCCGCGGCCTTCCGCCGTTCACATTTCGTGCAATGGTCAGCGCCTTGAGGAAAACCTCCGGCATGATGACGGCGCTCCCGAGGTTCAGGGCTACGCCGCCCTCGTCCAGTGATTCGAGGCCCGCAGCGAGCCGGCGGAAATCACGGTGGCTGGTATCGCCAATAGCGCCGCCATCCGCAGCCGGATGCTGGTGGATGATCTCCGCGCCGAGCGCGGCGTGCACAGTGACGGGGACGCTGAGCTGCCAGGCGGCGAGTATGATCGACAGCTCCGGATGCGCGAGGCGGCCGGCCTTCCGCGCGGCGCCGAGGGCAATGGCGATCGCCTCACCCATGCCGCGCTTCTCCCGGCTGCCTTGCACGAAAGCCTCATTCATTTCGCGGCCGGTTTCCTCCGCCATCCCGAAACTGCCATCGCGAAGTCCTGCGGCAACATCTTCCGAAGTGCCGCCAAATCGCGCCATTTCGTAGTCGTGAATGGCGGCCGACCCGTTCATCGCCAGGTGCGTGATCGCGCCGCGCCGCATCAGGTCGATGAGCACGGGCGAGAGCCCAGTCTTCACGACATGCCCCCCCAGCATGGCGACAACGCCCCGCTTCCGCCGGGCGGCGCTCGCAATGGCGTCTGCGACATGGAGAAAGTCGCGGGCGACCAGCACGTGCGGGAGGCTGCGCAGGAACGCCGCAAACGAGCGGTCGTCGCCGGGCGGTGCGGCGAACTCCTCGGCGACAACCTTGTTGGGCCGCGCGGAGATTGGAACGGTTCGTACGCGTGAGAGATCCGTTTCGGCGGGCGTCCTCCCCCCACTGCTCACGGGGTCTTGGCCGGCGGCGGTGAGATCTCCTGCGTATTCCTGTACTTCCGCAGATACAGATTCAGCGAGCCGATCACGGGCACTCTGGTCTTCATCTGCAGGAGCATGCGCCGGTTGTCGTCAGATAGCCAGATCTCGGCGTGCCCGCCTTCGCCGAAGAGTCCGCCGGCCTTGATGACCGGCTGGATGACGATTGCCGGAAACGTACCCGCGGGCACCGTGATGGTCTCCTTGCGCTCCACCTTGATGATGACGGGGTTCGAGTTGGGGTTGAAGTACCGGTTGAACGTGTACTGTGAGTCGACCTCCAGCGGGATCTGGCGCACGAAGAAGAAGAACGATGCGTCATCCAGGGGATTGTCGACTGACTTCTGTTCCTCCTTGCCGCCCTCGCTGTACGTGCTGCGATCGGGGAAGATCTCATAGTTTCGCTTCCTCTTGTATCCGGCCTCGGATATGTCCTGCAGGAAGCGGAGCGAGTTGAGTGTCTGGACATCCATCCAGCTGTCGTACGAATCGTTGACGTGGGCGAAGAGGAATCCGCCGGTGACATTGAAACTCAGGCGCCACGCCATGCGCCCCCGAACCGTATCCTGGCCGACCACCCGCATGCGACCAGACCCGGCGCTGATGAATCCAACCTTGAGCGTGTACTCGAGGTATTCGCCCTTGGCCCACGGCACGGGGGGCGTATCGGCGGGGGGCACAGGCGCGGACACGGTCGGGGTCGAAGTCTGCGGAACCGCACGCGCAGATCCCAGCACGACCAGTGCGAGTGCCACGGCGTGTTTCACGGACCGGCGTATCACGCGGCCGCCACCGAGTTCCTGGGTGAGCGCGTGGCCCAGCCGTGCCGCACGAGCGCGAGCGCATCCGGCCACGGGCGCACGCGGCTCTCGCGCGTACGGATGTCCCAGCGAGACTCGAGCGGTACGATTTCGACGCGACGCGCGAGCCGTGAGGCATGGTGCAGAAGCCCAACGCTGGTCGCGCAGACCGGCGCGTCGCTCACGGCTCGATCCCCAGCTCCCGGCCCAGCTCCCGCCAGCAGCTCTCGCACCACCGTAATGCGCAGCAGGCGGAGCCCGCCGAATGGATCCTTCACGCCTGGCACGGTCACAAAGCGACGAATGGGCCAGAGCGCGGGCAGCCACCGCGTAATCTTCGCGAGCTTGCGAACGGCGGCGGGTGCGTTGGGTCCAAGCACGCGGTCGCCGATGACCACGTCGGCTCCGCCTTCAAAGCGCTTCACGAGTTCCGGGAGGTGTTCGGGCTGATCCGTAAAGTCGGCCTGCATGAGCACGACTGCGTCGCGCCTCGGATACTTCGTGCGCTCACTCGCCTTGTGGAGCAGTGCGTCGACGGCGCGCGCATATCCTACGCGCGTATGCCCGTCAATAATAATGATGGGCATCACCTTGGCGTAGGCATCGAGCGTCTCGCGCGTGCCGTCGTCGCTCGCGTCATCATAGACGAGAATTTCGTACTCCCGCGAGTACTCCTGGAATACCTTGCGAATGCGCCAGAGGAGCACACCGACCGTCGGGGCTTCGTCGTACGACGGGATGCAGATGTAGAGCACAGACCCTCTATATGAGCGAGATTCGAAAGCTAGGCGAGTCCCTCCGCGTATCGCTACGGGGTAATACCCCATACCGGGATGTCGGGTGCGGGCCACCGCGGCGCCGGCACACTGGTGGGGCGGGTGACTGAGGGGGACAACCCGTATCCTGATGGTTCGTGGTTCGTCGTCAATGGAATGGGAGGATATTGATGATCGTCGCGAATACGCGGTCGCGCCTGACTCGTGAGGATGCCCACCTCGCACTCGCCCTGTTGGCGCGCGCGGGACGTGACGCGGCCGAAGAGAGCGAAGCCAGGCTTCGGGATTCCGGCATTGATGCGCTGCTGGACGACCCGCGCCTGCTCGAGGCAATGCTCAAATCGCGCCTTGGTGCGCGCGCGTCGCTCCCCCTGTTCGTCTATGTCGTGGCGCGCCATGCGATGTTGCAGTCCGGGGAGGACGATGTTCTTCTCGCGGACTACGCTGCCTCCATCATGCTGCACTTCGGACTGCGCGATCGCGCGTCGCGGATCGCTGAGGCAGACGACCAGACCTACGATACGCTCGTCGCGCTTGTCGGTGAAGTGGATGGCCCCGATGCGCGGCGCACGCTCCTCGTGCGCGCACACCTCGGCAACTACGCGCTCTGGGTGGCGGGACTGTTTCCCGACTTCATTGAATACCGTCGCTGGCGGCGCGGTGGCCCCGATCTCGACTATTTCGACGCGCTCGGCCAGCGGGGATTTCGGCTGGCGTCCGAACACCGGCTCGCCAACGAGCATGGTATGAGTCCCCTATTTGCCCGCGCGGCAGAGCGCTTCCCGATCATGCGCGTGGCGCTCAATCGAGTGAGCGATACGCTGCTCTTTCCAAACGTCTCGTCAGCGGAGCGCGTCATGCGCCAAGTGAGGGACGAGGTGCGGTGGCGGGCGAACTGAACGATCGAGTGCGCCGCGAGCAACCTCGGCTGCGAAGGCTCTGAATATCCCGCGGTCCCACGCCCGCACATCGGCAATGAGGTCCTCCGGATGCCATTGCACCGCCAGGACCCACCAGTGAGAATCCTGGACTTCGGCAGCTTCGATAACATCGTCTGAGGCGGTCGCGGTGACTTCGAGGCCTGGGGCTAGCCGGGCAATCGCCTGGTGATGGTAGGAGTTCACCGCCATCACGGTAGTTCCCGTCGCAGCCGCGAGCCGCGACCCGGCCGGAATCGTCACGCCGTGCGTACGCTCCTCGCGCTCGTGCGGCTGGTCGTGCTGGACGTTAGACGGGCGCTGGCTCGCCAAATCCTGAATGAGTGTCCCGCCGAGTGCCACGTTGATCAGCTGGATGCCGCGACAGATGGCGAGCACCGGACGCTGCTGCGCTCGCGCGGCGAGGAGGAGCGCAACTTCCGTGGCGTCGCGCATCGGATTCGTTCCACTCACCGATGCATGGTTCACCTCGCCGTACCGTGAGGGATCCACGTCCTCGCCGCCGGTGAGCAACAACCCGCCGGCCACATTCATGATTTCGGCCGCGCGCCCAGGATCGGTGAGCGGCGGCACGGCGACCGGCACGAGCCCCGCGCCCTCAATCGAGCGGATGTAGTTCGCACTCAGCCGCAGCCGGTCGGCTCCCTGCCAGAAGGAGGCGGTAGCACTGATGGCGACGATGTTCGACATGCTCTATCCTACATGCCGATGCCCCTCCGCGCACCCGCATGTTCGAATCGCTGAAAGACGCTATCCAGGATCTCCTTCACGGTCGCGTAGCCGCGGGCGACCGGCGGGCCGTGATCAACGAAATGAAGCGCGCGCTGGCTCGAGCCCGGCTGGGCGTGGAGGACTTGCGCGCCGGCGTCGAGCAGACGCGCCAGAAACTTGGCGTCGAGCGGGACCAGCTGACCACGGTGCTGCGGCGCAAGGCGCTGGCCGAGCGCATCAACGATGCGGAGACCGTGGCGCTCGCCGGGAAATACGAGCAGCAGCACGGCGAACGAGTGACCGTGCTCGGCCGCAAGCTGGACGCGCAGGAGGCCGAGGCGATGCTGGCGGAGAAGGAGCTGAGCGAGATGATCAGCCAGCTCAAGGCTGCCAGTGCGGGCGTCGGCTCTGTACCGGATTTGGGGCCCACCGGCGGCAACAGGCGTGGCGGCGCAACGGACGAGGAGCTTGGGCTTCCCGACGATGCCAAGCTCCACTCGGAGCTCGACAGTCTCGCGCGCCAGCGCGCGCGCGGCGATGCCGACGCGGCCGCAGAGGCGAAGCTCGCCGAGCTGAAGCGGCGGATGGGCCAGCTGTAGCGCGCGCGCCGCGCTCCCCATCCCCTCAGATCCGGCCGCGCACTCGCGAACCTACGCCTTCTCGAGCATCCTGCGAATCGGGCGCACCAGCAGTGCAAGCACGAGGGCGAAGAACGCCGCGTACAACGCCACCACGCCGAACAACTGGGGCAGCGAGAACTTCTCGTACAATCCGGCGACCTGGCCACCGATAAAGTTGCCCACCGATGTCGCCATGAACCACACACCCATCATCAGGGAGCCTACGCGCGCAGGGGCCAGCCGGGTCATCGCGGAGAGTCCCACTGGACTGATGCACATCTCGCCCACGGTGTGGAGGAAATAGCAGCCCAGCAGCCACCACCACCCGACGCGGTTGCCGTTCGCGGCCAGCGAAGCAGCCGGGACCATCAGCGCGAAACCGAGCGACACAAAGAGCAAGCCGAGCGAAAACTTGGCGGTACTGGACGGGTTGTGCCGGCCAAGCTTCACCCATAGCCATGCAAATATTGGCGCCAGGATCACGACCCACGCCGAGTTGACCGATTGCCACTTTCCAGAGGCGAACGACATGCCGAACAGCTCGTTTCGCGTGCTGCGATCGGCGAACAGGTTGAGTGTCGATCCCGCCTGCTCGAACACGGACCAGAAGACCGCGGCGCCGAGAAACAGAACTGCGAGTACGATGAGGCGCTTTCGTTCATCCCGGGTCCAGCCGCCGCTCAGGAAGAGCCAGGCAAAGAACCCGACGACCGTGATCAGCAGAAGGACGCCGAATGCATTGCTCACCTTGTCCACCGTCAGATCGATGGCCCCGGACACCTGCAGGACGGCAATCGCGACGAGGATCAACGCGGTGAGGCCGATGCCCTTCCACAGCATGCTCCGGAGCCGCGACGCTTCCTCGGGCCCGCTGACCACTGGGTGCAGTCCTGCATCGCCCAGTGTCTTTCCATCGACGACGTACCACACGACGCCCAGGAACATCCCCACTGCCGTCGCCCCAAATCCCCAATGCCAGGACGATGCCGGCGATAATCCCCACGAGGTGAGCGTGTGCTTGAACCATTCTTCCTGCGCGAGTGACGCGGTGACCAGAGGCGCGAGAATGGCGCCGATGTTGATTCCCATGTAGAAGATCGAGAATCCGGCATCCCTGCGAACGTCGTCGGGCGCGTAGAGCTGCCCCACGATATTGGAGATGTTGGGCTTCAGCAGGCCTGTGCCGACCACGACGAATGCGAGGCCGAGGTAGAACGTGTTGACGGCCGGTATCGCAAGGACGACGTGACCGCACATGATGATGACGCCGCCCCAGAAGACCGACTTTCGCTGCCCGAGTATCCGGTCTGCGATCCATCCCCCCGGCAGGGCGAGCAGGTACACGAGCGCGGTGTAAAGGCCGTAGATGGGACCTGCCTTCGCTACGCTCCAGCCCAGGCCGCCGCCGGTGATTGGCGCGGTCATGAAGAGCACCAGCAATGCACGCATCCCATAGTAGGAGAAACGCTCCCAGAGTTCGACGAAGAAGAGGGTGCGTAGGCCTGCAGGATGCCCGAAAAAGCCGGTCTGGCGCGGAAGGTTCACGGAGTCTCGGGGAGAAGTGGGAGCTTCGGCTTGATGCAGGCCGCAAGATGTCCACTGCTCTCCTCGAGCAGCGGCGGAACGGCACGCATGCACTCGGCATCCTTGGCCGGGTGCGGGCATCGCGGATGAAAGACGCATCCAGGCGGCGCCGCAGTCCGCGACGGTACTTCTCCGGCCAGGACAATGCGCCGGCGGCGCGCACCTGGTTCAGGCACTGGCACGGCCGAGAGAAGCGCCTGTGTATATGGATGCCGTGGGGCGGCGAAGAGCTTTGCCGCCGCCGCTATCTCCACGAGGCGGCCCAGATACATCACGGCCACGCGCGTGGCGACGCGTTCCACCACGGCGAGGTTATGCGCGATGAAGAGGTAGGTGAGCCCGCGATCGCGCTGCAGGTCCATCAGCAACGTGAGAACCTGCGCCTGAACGGTGACGTCGAGCGCCGAGACGGCTTCATCCAGGACGATGAAGGAAGGCTCGACGGCGAGGGCTCGCGCGATGGCAACGCGCTGGCGCTGTCCGCCGGAAAACTCGTGCGGATATCGCGACGCGTCGCCTGCGTGCAAACCCACTTCCTCGAGCAAACGCCCCGTGCGCCGACCGGCTTCGGAGCCTGTCGCCAGCCCGTGCACTTCCATCCCCTCTTGCACGGTCCGCCCGATCGTCATTCTCGGGTCAAGCGAGGCGTACGGGTCCTGAAACACCACCTGCATGCGGCGGCGCAGCCGGCGGAGCGCTTCGCGATCGAGCGCGCGCACATCCACGCCGTCGAAGTGCACGTCGCCCGCCGTGGGTTCGACGAGCCTCAGGATGGCACGGCCCGTGGTCGTCTTGCCGCAGCCCGACTCGCCCACCAACGCCAGGGTTTCGCCGGCAAGGACATCGAACGTGACGCCGTCCACGGCACGCACCTCGCCCATGGCACGGCCGAACATCGAGCGCCGGGCCGGATAGAGCTTCGTAAGGTTGCGCACCGACACAAGCGGCGCAGTCATACGGCCGTCGCTCCGCGAGGCCCGTGCGCACGCAGTCGCGGCACGACTGCCAGCAACTCGGCGGTGTACGGATGTGCCGGCGAGCGGAACAACCGGTCAACTGGCGCATCTTCCACAATCTTCCCTTCGCGCATGACCAGCGCGCGGGAGCAAAGTTCCGCCACGACGCCGAAATCGTGCGTGATAAAGAGCACGGCCATGCCGGTCTCGCGTTGCAGGTCGCGCAACAAATCCAGAATCTGCGCCTGCACGGTGACATCGAGCGCCGAGGTGGGTTCGTCTGCGATCACGAGCGAAGGTGCAAGCAGCAGGGCCATCGCAATCAGGACCCGCTGCCGCATGCCCCCGGACAGCTCGTGCGGATACTGTCGTGCGCGCCGGCCCGCCGCGGCGATCCCGGTGCGCTCGAGCATCGCAATCGCGCGATCCCATGCAACGCGCCTGGACCGCTCCCCGTGGAGCCGCGCGACTTCCGCCACTTGCGCCCCGACGGTCATAACAGGATTCAGCGCCGACAGCGGCTCCTGGAAGATCATCGCCAGCCGGCGGCCCCGGAGGTCGCACATCGCCCGCTCGCTCAGCGAGAGCAGATCGAGCCCGTCGAACCTGATGCGGCTGCCAGGCTCGAGGCGACCATTGGTCGAGAGCACACGCATGAGCGAGAGCGCAAGGGCCGTCTTTCCGCATCCGGATTCGCCGACCAGCGCGACAATCTCTCCGGCGCCCACGTCGAACGTCACGCCATCGACGGCGTGTACCCTGCCCGTGTCGCGCACGTACGTCGTGCGGAGATCCTGCACCTGAAGGAGCGGGGGCCCGGTCATCGTCGCTGATACTGGCGGGCGTCGATGGCTTCGCGCAATCGGTCGCCGAGGGCATTCACGGAGAGTACGGTCGCCACGATCGCGAGGCCGGGGAAGAGCACCAGCCACCAGGTGCGCGGATCATCGGAGCCCTCGAGAATCATGTTTCCCCAGCTGGGTGTCGGCGGCCGCAGGCCGAGCCCGAGGTACGAGAGACTGGCCTCGGTGGGAATCACGGATGCGAGCGCCAACGTTGCGGCGACGATCAGCTGCGGAATGACGCCCGGAAGAACGTGTGCTGCGAGGATGCGCCATTCGGGAACGCCCGTGGCGCGCGCCGCATGTACATACTCACGTTCGCGCAGCGTGCGTACTTCCGCGCGCACGATACGGCTTGTCACCGGCCAGCCGGTCAGCCCGAGCAGCAGGATGATGCCGCCGATGGACAGCGGACCGACGGAGGCAACGAGCGCGATCAGCAATAACAATCGCGGCACGGAGAGGACGGCGTCCACCAGCCTCATCGCCGCCGCATCCACCCAGCCACCGGCGAACCCCGCGAGCGCGCCAACCAGCGCGCCAACCGTAACCGCCAGCAGCACCGACGAACCGGCCACCCCAAGAGAGACCCGCGCGCCGTATATCAGGCGGCTCAAGACGTCTCGCGAGGCTCCGTCGGTGCCGAATGGATGCGCCCGGGACGGCGGCTGGTTCTTGCCAGTGTCGGCGGCGGGTTGGACGCGCGGATCGTACGGCGCGAGCTGCTTCGCCGCGACCGCGCAGAGCACAAAGAGCGCGAGTATGCCGACCGCCATGCGTGCGCCCGTACTTCGGAGCGCCCGCCGGGCGAACAGCGGAGCCACCGGCCAGCGCGCCCTCACGTACGGTTCCGCAACCGCGGGTCCGCCAGCGAGGCCAGAACATCTGCGGCCGCGCCGCCGACCGCCACAAGCACGCTGCCCGCGAGCACCCCGGCGAGAACGAGCGGATAGTCGCGGCCGCCCACGGCGTCGACCATCATCCGTCCCATGCCGGGCCATGCGAAAATGCGCTCCACCACTACGGCACCGCCGAGCAGCGCGGGCAGCAGGAGCCCGCAGATGGCGATGAGGGGTCCCAGTGCATTGCGCAGGGCATGCCGTACGAGCACGACCGAGCGCCTCGCGCCCTTGGCGCGCGCCGATCGGAGGAAGTCCTCCGGCAGCACCGCGAGCACCGCCGTCCGCTGATAGCGGGAGACGCCGGCGGCCGTGACCAGGGCAAGCGTGCCGGCCGGGAGCGCAAGGTGGCGCACCACGTCAGCTACGCGGCGTACCAATCCCATGGAATCGTGCATGGCCGGGTCGACCATTCCGCTCACGGGCAGCCAGCGCAGGTGAATGGCGAAGAGCGCCAGCGCGCCCAACGCGAGAAGGAACTCCGGGACGGACAGCGCGAAGAGGATGGCCGCGCCTGCGGCGTGCTCGGCGACCGACCCTCGCCGGCTTGCCTGCCATGTTCCGAGTGCTACACCTCCGATGAGACCTAGCACGAGCGCCGTACCCATGAGCAATAGCGTGTGCGGGACTGTATCGCGTAGCACCTCTGCGACGGGGCTCCCAAGCGTGTGCGAATAGCCCAGCTCACCGCGGGCAAGGTTGCCCACCCAGCGCACGTATTGCTCAGGAAGCGGCCGGTCGTATCCAAACAAGGCGCGCTGACGATCGCGGATCTCGCTGCCAACCCGGGGGTCGTCGAGGCTGGTGGAGAACGGATCGCCCGGAGCGAGGTGGATGAGGACGAAGGCGAGCGTCGCGACCAGTGCGATGACGACGGCCGACTGTGCCGCGCGAGAGACCAGAAGCCGGCGCACCCGTTACGGCGATCTGGAGAACGTGCTGTCGCGCCGCCGCCGTTCGTTGGCTACGATGGACCAGGCGGGAATGCCGGACCACCACGCATCGCCGCGTAGCGGGCCGGTCTCCAGGCGCCTGCTCATCGCGGCAACCGTTACGGGTTCATACAAGAAGATTGCCGGTGCGTCGTCGGCAATGATCTGGTAGGCCGCGCGAAAATGCGCCTTGGCCGCACGCGGCGCGCCCGCCGCAAGCCCACTGTCCACCTCGGCATCGAACACCGCGTTCTCGTACCGCCCGGCGTTGAATCCCCCTTCCTTCGCACCGCTGCTCGTCCAGCTCTGCCGGATCCCGCTCGGACTCGGCGTAGTAGCCAGGCCATTCAGGAGGGCGTCGAAGCGGCGAGATCTTCGCCGTTCGTTGAACGCGTTGTCATCGAGCGACTGCAGGTCGACCCTGATTCCAGCCTGACGCCACTGCTCCTGGACCAGCGGAGCCAACCGTGTCCGGTTCTTGCTGGCCGTGGACACAATCACCGTGAACTCGAGCGGGATTCCGGCACGCGAACGAATTCCATCCGACCCGACGCGCCAACCCAGCGAATCGAGCGTACGGACGGCGGCGGCGCGATCGAATCCGAGTTGCGCCACGGTGGTGTCCGCCGCCCACTGAGCGCGCACGAACGGCCCGCGAGCCACGACGCCGAGGGAGTCAAACACGCTTCGCACAATCGTCGCCCGGTCGAGGGCCCGGGTGAGCGCCCTGCGCAACTCGCGATCGCCGAAGAGCCGGTGAGCCGCGCTGCGTTCGTTGTCGTGCAGGTTGAACTGCAGGAATCCGTAACCGTAGCTGGCACGCCGCACGATGCGCAGATCCGGATTCCCGGCGGCCGCCGGCAGATCGGCCGGCGGCAGTTCGTCCATAAAATCGGCTTCGCCGGCAAACAACTGTTGGACCAGGGTCGTCATAACGGGCGCGATGGTCCAGATCACGCGGTCGAGCTTCGCGCGACCCCGGTAGAATGACTCGGTCGCAACGATCTCCACACGTTGTAGCGGCTCCCAGCGCACGAACCGGAACGGTCCATTGCCGACGGGGGCTCGCGCGAAGTCAGACCTTTCGAGCGAATCGCGGGGCGTTCTCCCCAGCAGGTGCACTGGTAATGGAATGAGCGTGTTGACGAGGTTGTAGAAGTTCTCGGGGGTCCGCTCTTTGAACCATACCGTACAGGTCAGCGAGTCGCCCACACTTATGGAGTCAATGCGGGACCGGAGATCGGCGCCGCTGCGCGATCCGACGAGCGTATCGGTGTAGACGTCCAGTGCGAAGCGGACGTCCGCTGCGCGTACCGCATGTCCGTCCTGCCAGCGGGCGCGGGGATCGAGATGGAACGTCACGCCGAGCGAGTCGCGGGACCAATCCCAGCTCCGTGCAAGACGGGGCTGGAAGCCGGCGGCGCCGATGGTGTTCAGCGCAGGTCCCACATCGGCGAGCTTGTCGAAGAGGAGCTCCGTCACCGCCCTCGCGACGACCCGGTCTGTCGTAGGGGGGAAGAGGTTCTGCGGGTCTTGCCCGCTGGCGATGATCAGCGTGCCGCCCCTGCCCGCATTCTCACACGCGGCCGCAGCGAGCGCGGCGGCGGCCAGAGAGCGCTTCGCCCCGCGCTGCAGGGTCGTCAGCAGGAGTCGCATCAGGCTCCAAAGAGGATCGGCCAAGCTTAGGACTCTATCGTCGCCACGTCCACTCCGCGCTCGCGAAACGCGCGCGATACGCCTCCGCATATCGCGATGCGTCTGCGGCGTCCAGCACCGTGACGCGCGTCACCGAAGCGACGAGCGCGGCGAGGAGCGCGTCACGCACATCATCGTACGTGGGGGCGCAGCCAAGGCACGCCCGCAGGCTCGCCGCCGGGCGCGGAGGCGTAGCCGGGCCGGATGCGAG
This sequence comes from Gemmatimonadaceae bacterium, assembly GCA_035544915.1. Taxonomy (GTDB): domain Bacteria; phylum Gemmatimonadota; class Gemmatimonadetes; order Gemmatimonadales; family Gemmatimonadaceae; genus Fen-1231. The sequence continues at coordinate 15,958 of DASZZO010000095.1, forward strand.
CGTCGCGATGCGTGGCTGGTCATCGTCCACCAGAATGGAACCGTGCTGCAGCATGGCTCCTTTCTCGCGCAGCTGAGCACTACCCACGAGTTTGCGGTCGCCGACAATCAGTTCGCCGCCGGCCGGCGCCGCGAAGCACGACCGACCAGCGGGATCGTCCGGCCGTATCGGGGCACCCGGAGGGGACTCCGAGGCCTGCACACCGAGCGCCGCAAGCGCGCGCAGCAATATCGCGTTGATGTTCCGGTAGCTCTTGGCCAGCGGCTCGCTGTCGCCGGCCGGTGCCGTCACGCTGTACGTGACTTCGCGATCGTGCATCAGCACGCGGCCTCCCGTGGGGCGGCGCACCGCAGGAACACCAGCAGCGCCGAGCGTTGCGGGGGAAAATCGTCCGCGCACCGATTCGTGCCGGCCGAACGAGAGCGTCGGGCGGGTCCACGCATACACGCGCAGCAGTGCCTCGCCAGTCTCTCGCGCACGATCCATCAGCCCCGTATCGATCGCCATCTGCTCGGAGCCCTCCAAGGCCCCGGAGTCGGTGAAACGCCACAGCACGACGGTTAGCGAATCAGCGGGTACGAGTGACGGCGTAATAGATGACGTAGAGCCAGGAACAGAACCCCTGAATGATGGCCCAAAGAATGGAATGGTGCACGCTCCACGAGATGGCGATGGCGAGGGCGCTTCCAAAACTGATGCCTGCGCGAGTGGCTTCGGCGCGGTACGACACGGTGGTGGCTCCAGTGTGAGCGGACATTTCAGGGAATCTAGAGGTCCAGGGCTTCCCGTGCGGTGTGCGGGGTACGGCGATCGTGCGGCGGCCAGCGCGGAGGGCGGCGGGCGGAGCGTCGCGGAGCGAACGCGGGATGCGGGGGGAACTGCACGCACCCAGTTCGCTGCTGACCCTGATGGAGGTGACGCTGCCTGCGGTGCGATTGTCTCCTCGGGTGCCGAGGGCTCTCGTCCGTGTTGTCTTGTTGTCGGTGAAAGTGGCGAGGTTCGGACACCCGGCGGTGTGCAAAGACCGACCAGCACTGCGGAAAGCTGCACCGCCCGTTAATCTGGCGACCACCACGGGGGTCTGGGCAACGCCCACATGGTAAGACGCTGTCCCAGCGATGTTTAGCGCGACTCCACCCTCGAGGAACGCGCTGACAACGTCGGCGAAGCCTGCAACAACCAGCGGTCCGTCCGCTCGCAACAGGAGGGCGCGCGTCGGCAGCTATTGCGCTGCTGGGCGCAACGCCGTCTACGCGCCCGTTGGCAGCCTGTGGTCCTGCCCCGGTCCTTGGCGAGAAGGGGGTCGGCCCGGTCAAGAGAGCCGCAACCATGCCAATGCGGCCGACAGCAGGGCGACGCCCGCGAACTCCAGCGCACCGTTACGTTTCACTGCCTCGATCTTGTCATTTTTCCGCGATTTTCCGGTGCGCCCCCGGCGCCCGGTCAGGAGCCTGCCCGTGCCTTCAGTTCGCTCGCAGCCCGATTCGTTCGTCTCGCGCCACATCGGGCCGTCCGCCACCGACGTGCGCGCCATGCTCGACGTCCTCGGGTACCCTTCGCTCGACGCGCTCATCGACGCAACGGTGCCGGCCAGCATCCGATTTCGTCAGCCCCTCTCCCTTCCCGCGCCGATGTCCGAGCAGGATGCGCTCGCGGCCCTCGAGGCGATGGTGGCCTCCAACGAGGTGTGGCGAAACTTCATCGGCCTGGGGTACTCACCCACCCACACCCCCGCCTTGATCCAGCGGAACGTGCTCGAGAATCCGGGCTGGTATACGGCTTATACGCCCTATCAGGCCGAGATTGCCCAAGGGCGATTGGAGGCACTGCTCAATTTTCAAACAGTGGTGAGCGATCTCACCGGGCTCCCTGTGGCCAATGCATCGTTGCTCGATGAGGCCACTGCCGCAGCCGAGGGCATGCAGCTCGTGCACGCCAGCCGCGCGGGTCGAAACACGTTCCTCGTGGCCACCGACTGCCACCCCCAGACGAAAGACGTCATGAAGACGCGCGGCCGGGCCCGCGGGATTACGGTGAACGTGGCGGTCGCGAAAGACTTCGTCGTCGATGACTCGGTGTGCGGCGTCCTCATCCAGTATCCCAATACCTTCGGCGCCGTCGAGGACTATCGTGCGCTCTGCGCGAAAGTGCACGCGGCGGGCGCGCTTGTCGTGGCGGCTACGGACCTGCTGGCGCTCACCCTGCTCGCACCCCCAGGCGAATGGGGCGCGGACGTTGCCGTGGGCAACTCGCAGCGGTTTGGCGTCCCACTCGGCTATGGCGGACCGCACGCAGCATTCTTTGCAACAAAGGATGAGTTCAAGCGGCACATGCCGGGCCGCATCATTGGCGTGTCGCGGGACGTACACGGGCGCGTAGCGCTTCGGATGGCGCTTGGCACGCGCGAACAGCATATCCGGCGCGAGAAGGCCACGAGCAACATCTGCACCGCACAGGTGCTCCTCGCCGTAATGAGTGGTTTCTACGCTGTGTGGCACGGGCCGGAAGGGCTTGTCCGCATTGCGGCGCGCGTGCACGAGATGGCGGAGGTCTTCGCCGTGGGCGCGCGGAAGCAGGGGCATGGGGTGGAGCACGACGTGTTCTTCGATACCGTGATGGTGAGGGTCGGGGGCGACGGACGGACCGCCGCGGCAGTCCGGATGGCGGCCGAGGGCCAGCACATGAACCTCCGCTACCTCGACGATGGTGCGATCACGGTCTCCTTCGGAGAGACGCACACTTGGGGGGACGTAGACGATCTCCTTGCCGCATTCGGAGGCGGGAAGGGGACGCCGAACTCCGAGCAACTGTCGGGCGACACCGACGCCCGGTATGACGAACGCTTCGCACGCACGAGTCCCTTTCTCACTCATCCGGTCTTCCATGCCCACCATTCCGAAACCGAGATGCAGCGCTACATGCGGACGCTGGAGTCCCGTGACCTCTCGCTGGTCCACTCGATGATCGCGCTGGGATCGTGCACGATGAAGCTCAACGCGGCCGCCGAGATGCTGCCGGTCACATGGCCCAGGATTGGGGCCATGCATCCGCTCGCGCCGCGGGAGCAGGCCAAGGGGTACGCCGCGCTGTTCGAGACGCTCGAGATGGCGCTGGCCGAGATCACCGGCTTTCACTCGGTGTCACTGCAGCCCAACGCCGGCTCGCAGGGGGAGTATGCGGGTCTGCTGGTGATCCGGGCTTACCACGAGTCACGCGGGCAGGGAGAACGAAATGTGTGCCTGATTCCGCAATCCGCTCATGGCACGAATCCGGCAAGCGCCGTGATGGCGGGCATGAACGTTGTGGGCGTGAAGACGGATCTCAATGGCAACATCGACATTGCCGACCTCGAGGCCAAGGCAACGGAACACGCCGCGGAGCTTGCCGGCCTGATGGTCACATATCCGTCCACGCACGGCGTGTTCGAAGAGGCAATCGGCGACATTTGCGCCTCGGTGCACGCCCATGGCGGGCAGGTGTATCTCGACGGTGCGAACATGAACGCCATGGTGGGTCTATGCCGGCCGGGTGACATCGGAGCGGACGTCTGCCATCTCAACCTGCACAAGACGTTCTGCATTCCTCACGGAGGTGGCGGACCCGGCATGGGACCGATCGCCGTGGCGAAGCATTTGGCGCCGTTTCTGCCCCGGCACCCGGTGATTGCAACCGGCGGTGAGCATGGTGTCGGCGCGGTGAGTGCGGCGCCTTGGGGCAGCGCGAGCATCCTCCCCATTTCCCTGATGTACATCATGCTCATGGGCGGAGAAGGGCTCACCGAGGCGACAAAGATCGCGATCCTCAATGCGAACTACGTGGCGAAGCGTCTCGAGGCGCACTTCCCGGTGCTGTATCGCGGCAGGAATGGCACCATAGCGCACGAATGCATCGTCGATCCGCGCTCGCTCGAGCAGTCAGCCGGCGTCGACGTGGAGGATATCGCGAAGCGGTTGATTGACTATGGATTTCACGCGCCGACCGTGTCATTCCCGGTCGCGGGGACGCTGATGATCGAACCGACGGAAAGCGAACCCAAGTCGGAACTCGACCGATTCTGCGATGCGCTCATGGCAATCCGGGAAGAAGCGCGCGAAATCGAAATGGGCCTGCTATCCCGCGCGGACAATCCGCTGAAGCACGCCCCACACACGCTTGAGACGGTGGTAAGTGATGCGTGGCACCGTGCCTACTCGCGCGAGAAGGCGGCGTTCCCGCTGCCGTGGGTCAGAGAACGCAAGTTCTGGCCGGCGGTGGGGCGAGTGGACAATGCATACGGCGATCGCAACCTGGTCTGCACGTGCCCGCCGACGGAGGAGTACGCGCGAGCCTGATCGAGCGGGCCTGACCTGGCCGCAGGGTCACTTGACCGCGAGGTGCTTGGCGTAGGCCGCCGCGTCCATGAGTGCCGCCACGTCACCCTCGCTTGCGATCTTCAGCTTGATCATCCACCCCTCACCATATGGGTCGGTATTCACGAGCGCCGGCTCTGCGTCGAGACGCGGATTGATCTCGACCACGTCGCCGGCAACCGGGCAGTAGAGGTCGCTCACGGCCTTCACGGCCTCGATAGTACCGAAGGTTTCATGTGCGCCAAACTTCGTCCCGGGCCTGGGCAGCTCGAGGTAGACGATATCGCCGAGCTCTCCCTGCGCGTATTCCGTGATCCCCACCGCGACGATGCCGGATTGGGCCGTTGGTTTCACGTACTCATGGTCGGCGGTATAGCGCAGGTCGGGCGGAATCGAAGACACGTGGTACTCCGTGAGGAATGCGAACGCCGGAACGCGGCTGCCCGCGTAATAAGGAGACCGGGCGCGCGCTTCTCAAGCTGACGCCTCCGAAGCGAGCTTCTCGACCGCGCGCCAGACCTCGTTGACCAGCGCCTCCAGATGGTCCAGCGTGCCATCGTTGTCAATCACGAAGTCCGCGCGCTCCCGCGTGTGCTCGGACGTGAGCTGCGTGGCCATGATGGCCGCCGCGACAGAGCGAACGAGTCCGCGCCCGGCGACCAGGCGCTCCAGCCGCGTCTCGCGGGCGGCGTCGACCAGGATCACCACGTCCACCGCGCGATCGAGTTTCACTTCGAAGAGCAACGGGATGTCGCAGAGCACGACGCGTTCGCCCCGCCTCCGTGCCTCGGCGATGAGCCGGTCGCGCCGCCGCCCGATTTCGGGGTGCATGATCGTGTTCAGCGCGTCGAGTTCAGCGAGATGGCCGAAGACGCGCGCGCGGAGGGCGGCGCGATCGAGCGAACCGTCGGGCGCGAGGATGCCGCGCCCCCACCGCTCGACGATACGCGGCAGTGCCGCCGATCCCGGTGCTACGGACTCGCGGGCGAGCATGTCAGCGTCGATTACCGTCACGCCGCGCCGCGCGATCATCTGCGCCACGGTCGACTTGCCACTGCCGATGTTCCCGGTCAGTCCCACGACTAGCATGGCGGCTCCCCTACGCTTTGCGCCCGATGGATTCAAGGAACGCCTCGACTACGAATGCGGCGCCCCCCTTTTCCCGAATCTCCTGCGGCGTGGAAGACAGGTACCGCTGGCACATGTTGCGAAAGGCACTGCCCGACGGGAAGTCGAGGATGCGCGCCACCGCGTCCGCACTGCGATTCCGGTCCTCCAGCATCTGCGCCGCCACGATGAGGCGGCCCCAACTGATGAGCTTCTGGGGCGGCGGGAACCCGTGCGTGGCAAGTCTGGCCACGAGAGTACGGCTCGACGTGGACAGAATGTCCGCCAGGCGATGCGAGGTGAGGCGCATGTGGGCACGCGTGACCGCAACGAGCACTGCGTCGCGAACTTCGGGTTGCAGGCTCCCCAGCCGGTGGCGGATGAGCCCGGCCACGCCCCGCGCCTCCGCCTGTTCGATGACACTCCTGAGCTGGGGCGTGGTGTCGTCTTGGTCCGCGAGGAGCAGGCCGTCGAAGCCCGCGCGTCCGGCATCGAAGAGGTCCCTGGCGCGGTTGGGGGTGAAGGAAACGTAGGCCACCAGGGTGATGCGGCTGAATCGGAGCTTGAGTTGTCGCACCTTTTCGAAATTCGCCCGGCCATCGGCAAACAGGTCGAGCACCGCGAGGTGCACCGCCTCATTGTCACAGGCAGCAGCCACCTCGCCCCAGCTCTTGCAGGAGATCACCGAATGCTGCCCATGCACCGCATGAACCAGGCGCTGGAGGCAGCGGTCATCCGGCAGGAGCGTGGCGACGATTCCCATAGACCAGTGACTCCGATCACGGACAAGTGATAGTACAGGGTGCCAAGTTCGCAGGGCTTCGAGGGAAGCCTAATAGGAAACAAATACAACTTCCATCACAATGTGATAGTACAGACCGCCCACGTGACGAGTTCGTGCTGGTGCCCATGGCTGGTCGTCTGAACATTGCAGGAGCACCGATAGCAGGAAGTCCGGCGCCGCCGTCGGACCATCACAGTATGCGCTGTTGCGGCTCGCAGGGCCGCCCGGCACGGGAACTGGACTCATGATGCGTTCGCAGCGAGGCAGCGCGGGAACGGGGCGCGGATTCACCATCATCGAAATGCTGATGGTGATCGTGCTCATCGGGATCGTGGCCACCTGGGCGGTGCCCAAGGTCAGCATGTCGCGCTACCGCGCTGACGCCGCCGGACGGCTCGTGCGGACGCTGATCCAGAATGCCCAGCGCAACGCCATCACGCGCCAGAGCGACGTGATCACGAGCTTCGACCTCGCCGGAAACCGCCTTCGCCTGGTGCAGGACTACGATAACAACGACACGATCAACGTTGGCGACAAGGTTGACTACCGCGCGCTTGAGGAAGGCGCGCACTTCGCGACGCCCACATGGGCCGGCCCGAATGGGACGACGCCGGCGGCGCCCCTGGTCGGCAATAGCCTTCGGACGGTGTCGGGGCTCCCGGGTTTCGTCTTCCGGCGGGACGGCTCGGCCAGCAGTGACGCCGAGATATATGTCACCGTGCGCAACGCGATGAAGCAGGAGTACCGCGCTGTGCTGGTCAACGGCGCGACAGGCAGAAGCGAACTCTGGAAATACAACGGAACCATTTGGATCAGGATGACCCAGTGACCGCAAAACATTCCTTGCGTGGACGAGCCGCGCGACGCCTGCGTCGCGGCATGACCCTTGTCGAGGTGATCATAGCCGTGGTCATCCTCAGCGGAGCGATGCTCGGCCTGGCCGACTTCGTCCGCCGGTTCCAGCACAACACCTCCGATACGAGCATGCAGGCGCTGGCAAGCAACCTTGCCACTGTGCGACTCGAGGAGATCAAGGGCTTCCGCATCTACACCGACCTTGTCGCGACCTACGACGGTGTGGTCGAGACGTTCTCCACAGACCCCGTATACACCGGCTTCACGCGCACCACGGCGGTGACGCCGTGCGCGGGATGCCCGAGTCTCACCGATGACTACGCCACCATAACGGTGACAATAACCGGCAACAACCTGGCTACGCCGATGAAGAAGACCACCATCATCGCGCGCTTCTGATGCGGCGCCGACGCGAGGATCGACCGATGACCGCTCACGCCTTTCCGGGCGCACGCCGACGCGCAGGCTTCACGCTCGTTGAAATGATGATGGCGATTCTGCTCACCATACTCGTATTCGCCATTACCGTCCCCTTCTTCCGGATGCAGACGAACGCGCTCGACATCGGAGCTGGTCGCATGGACGCGCTGCAAACTGCCCGGTACGCGCAGACGATGATCGATCGCCAGCTCCGTCTCGCGGGTGGCATCACAGGCCAGCCGATCATCGTTCAGGCGGCGGGTTTCGCGGTCACGTTCAACGCAGACCTCGTCACGCGTTTCCCCAACGACCCGAACTCGACCTATTACGATCCGGCCGCGGACTCGCTCGCGACGGACAGCTGGCGTCCAGCCAATGCGAAGGCGCTCCCGACGTCTGCCAAAGTGTATCCACCGCAGCTCTACACCGATCCCAGTGGTGTGCGCAGCGGAGCCGAAACCGTCTCCTTCTTTGCGATTCTGGATGCAACAAGTGGCCGGAACGACGTCTATACGCTCTACCGTCGCGTCAACGACCGTGACAGCACCATTGTGGCACGGAGCCTGTGGATTCCGCCCACGCCGCTCGATTCGAACTACCTCTTTCATTACTACAAGACCGACGCCACCGGCGCCATTTCGCTGATCCCCCAAGCGACGCTTCCCATCTATTGGGATGCAGCGGGGGCACCCGCCGACTCCATCCGGTTGGTGGAGATGCGCGTCGCAGGCCTCTATCGCGACGTCAAGAAACAGCAGGACGTAATCAAGACCATTTATCACCGGACTCGCCTCTTGAACGCCGGCATGCTGAAGGAGCGCACGTGTGGCGCGCCCCCGCTGGGTCCCCCGACCGTCACCGCTCAGAAGGACACCAACGCCCTGGGCGATCTCATTGACATCCGGGTCACCTGGACCCGCTCGCTCGAAGAGTTTGGCGGGGAAAAGGACGTGACCACATACCTGATCCAGCGGCGGCTCTCCACGGGGCCCGACTGGGAAGTCCTCGGGAATCTCCCCGCAAACGGCGCCGCGTCGTACACATATGCCGACACGAACTTCAGAAACGGAACCTGGATCTACGGCGTCATCGCAATCGACTGTTCGCCAGCGAACTCGCCGGTCACGAGCGCGCCGAACCTGACCATTCCATAGAGACGAGAAATGCTCATGCGATCGACTTCATCTGCCCATCCTTCTCGTCGGCGCGCACGCCGCGGGTCAGCGCTCATCCTTGTGCTGATCATGACGATGTCGCTAGCCGGGCTCGCGATCTCGGCTATTTACCTGACCTCCACCTCCGGGCTCCTCACCCGCTACTACGACAAGGAGCGCGACTACCGGTTTGCCGCCGAGGCGGCGCTCGCGCTCGGCAAATCACGCGTGCTGCGAGACAGCGCGCTGGGGCTCCCGCAGGATTCGGCCAAGCAAATCACCATGGGGGGAACTCTGATCGACGCGGGTGGAGTGAGCATTCCGAAGATCAAGTTCAACCTGTACGGGGGGTTCACGGGCGACACGATCGGACGTTATGGGCAGTTTGTGACGTTGCTGGCCTCGGCGTTCGACTCCGGCGGCGTGCGGCACGTCCGGCGCCTCGATCTCACCTCGGAAAGCTTCTCGCGCTTTGCGATGTTCGTGGACTCATTTCCGTCGAACGTCTACTACGGTACGGGTGAGTTCATCCGCGGCCGCGCACACAGCAATACAGGCTGGTATTCCGATCCGTCGGCCCCCGGGCCAACCTACTACGATACCGTCTCTGCGGTCGGCGCGATCACCGGCACAGCGGACTACCGCGGTCTCCCTCCCAAGCCGGGCACGCCCCGGATTCCGTACCCCACCGTTGCCAGGCTTGCCAACTTGCCGGTCTATGCGAGCGCAGGGAACTTGAATTTTGCGCCGGTGAACGATCTGATAAACGCATCTACGAACGGCGGCGTGGACATGTCGGGCCGCTGGGACGGCCTCCAGGCCCAGAGCGGCACGCGCGTAACGTTCAAGCCGGTGGACGTCGACAATGACGGCGTGATCGACGAACAGGACGGCATGATGAAGGTCTTCGACGTCGCGCCAGGGATCGACACTTCGAGCCTTCGAGCCGACCTGCCGAATGCTGGCGGCACCGCAATGAACAACATCGTGATGCGCAATCAATGCGGCCTGCTCATTACGAATCCCGCCGGCAAAAAGGAGTTCTTTCCGGTCGCCCGGTTCCGTGAGAGTTGGGTGCTCAAGAAGGTGGTCGCGGCGCTCGAACCCACGGTTGACCCCGGGGATACCACGGTCATGAAGGGCGGCGACGCCACCGCCTACTCCAAGATTCTGAGTTACGGTCCGGGCTTCTCGCGCTGCTATCCGGCTGGGAGTTCGTACCTGATGCTCACGGAGCGCATGACCGACGGCACGTGCGTCCCCACGACCGCGCTCAGTGGTACGTTCTACGCGTGGGGCTCGGATGCTGCCGGGTGCACGATCCCGCAACAATACGGTGGCCAGGATACGACTTTTACTCCGACGGTCTCTCGCTGCCTGATCGATCAGACTCAGACGAACGGCCAGTGCACCGAC
>DASZZO010000096.1:0-4382 GCA_035544915.1 Gemmatimonadaceae bacterium
CGTCGATGGCCTCGCCCGCCGGCGCTGCTGCTGCGGCGATTCTCAAGGCATACAACCCATCGTGGTCGAACATCGATATTCGCAATCGGTTGGACAACAACGCCCTTTCGCTCGGGGATCCGAACCTATATGGTCGCGGATTGATACAGATCTACTCTGCTCTTACCGCGCCCTGAGGCGAGGGCAAGCGCGCCGCGCAGTCGTGCCGACTGCGCGGCGTTCGGGGGGTGTGCTCATTAGTTTGCGTTCCATTATGTCCAGACGGTTTCGCCATCGGGTTGGTCGGCGTCGCTACCTCGCGCACGCGTTGCTCGGCGGACTCGCGCTCACCGCTTGTGGTGTGACTGATCCATCGCTGCAACCGCCCGGCCCCAAGGGACCGATGGTGGCGAGTGGTGGCGGCCACTCGTGCGCTCTCGCAATCTCAGGCCAGACCTTTTGTTGGGGTTCAGCCGTTGCGGCCGGAGGAGGCGTACTCGGAGAGGGGGTGCCGCCACGATTGATCGTTGCACCGGCACTGGTGAGCATCACCGCCGGTGATTCGCATTCGTGCGGGATCGACCAGGCTGGCAACGCGTTGTGCTGGGGCGTGAATGCGCGAGGTGAGCTGGGAGACGGCACAAATGTGAGCCGCACCGGAGCAACGCCAGTTGTGGGTGGCCTCCATTTTAGCATGCTCGCCGGCGGCGACCACTTTACCTGCGGGCTCACTCGCGATGGCGACGCGTACTGCTGGGGCGATGGCGAGTCGGGCCAGCTGGGAGATGGCGTCGATTCTTCCGGTCACCGTCGCCGGTCTCCGGTGCGGGTGGTGGGAGGGCACAAGTTCACATCGATTGCCGTCGCCAGGAGAACGTGTGCCCTTGACATCACCGGCGCGGCATTTTGCTGGGGCGTTGAGCGCACGAGACTGGGAGCGTCGATTGTGGCGGCACAATCGGCCGATTCATCGTGCTCGACAACCTATGACATGTGGGTCGTCCACTGCGCAACCCCCACCGCTCTTGAGGGAAGCCGGCTCTTTCGAGCGATAAGCGTCGGTACGTGGGCAGACTGCGCCGTCGAGCTGGCTAGCGTTGTCTACTGCTGGGGAAGCGCGCAGTTCGGCATGATCGGCGACGGCTCTCTTGGGTTTGGTCGTTCGAGAGCGCCCGTACGCATCTCAGGCGGGCTCTCCTTCGCAGCCGTTTCGGCAGCGGCCACTCACGTCTGCGCACTCGCGCTCACCGGCGACGCTTGGTGCTGGGGAAACAACTTTTCGGGCTTCCTCGGCACGGGCACGACGGGCGGCATGAGCACCGTGCCGGTTCGAGTAACGGGCGGCATTGCCTTCCAAACCATCAGTGCCGTGGCTATGCATACATGCGCGTTGGCATCAACAAATGGTGTCTACTGCTGGGGAGTTAACTTCATTGGCGAGCTGGGGCAGCCGCGGACGCTACCGGCGAGCGCAAAGCCGCTCCTGGTTCCATTGCGTCTTGGTCTGAGGTAACCCCGTAGCCGGCCACATGTAGACGATATGTGCACGGTTCTGAGCCTGCTGGTTCCAAGCGATTCACTCAACGAATGGTATTACTTCCATACGCATGTATTTCTGAATGGAGAGTCGCTGCCGGCGGTATGCGATGATGTCATGCAACAGCGCGCCGCCTCCGACTATCTCGGGGGTCCAAGTTTCGCTGACTATTTGTCCATGAGGCGATTCCCAACGGCTTGGGGTGTAATTGTTGACAGCCTGTCCATGGTCCGGGCGAGATTTGATGGTCCGAATTCCCAGCGCGGCGTAATCGTGATCTGGCTAGGGGCAGCAGCTGAAAGCAGAAAGCCTGCTAACGTTCACGTTGCACAATCGCCCTCCCCACCCCCGCGAATACGACCAGCGCGACGCCCGTGTACCACGCGCCAACTGCAAAACTGTTCGACCAGTAGATCGCGAGACCTATTCCCCCACTTACCAGCACCGCCGCCAGCCCCGCAAACATCCGCATTCCATAGAGAAACACGAATGGCGCATAGTGCGCGCCGAGAAGGATCATCAGCGCCGGAAAGAACAGATTCAGCTGATACCGTGTGACCGGCAATAGCAACGGCATCGACAATGGCAGGACCATTGCCACCTGCAGCCCCAGAGAATTAAGACTGTTGGCGGGGTTCAGCGAGCTGCGATTGCCGGAGAGGCGAATGAGCAGCACGGTTGCCGGAAATATGAAGAAGCCGCCAAGGACCAATACTGTGATGGCTGCACGCGGAGTGCTCCAAGTGGCAAGGCTCGCCGCGCCAAGCCAGAGAACCCCCGAGACGAGTTGCCCGTAGAAGCCCCCCACGAAGTGGGTGCGCACTTCCCGCTGTGCATTGGCGATTTGCATTGTGGTCTTACGGCGTTCCCAGCCGGAAGGTTTCGTGAATCCAGGGAGTGAGTGCTAACCACCGACGTAGGAGCCGGCAGGTGGCACAGTTTGTCCCCCACGTTCCCCGCCGCGCCCTCTAGTTCCCGTCGCGGCGCCGCTGCTGCGCGCTGAGCCAGCTGGCGCGGAACGCGAGCTGCTGCGAAGAAGAACTAAGCCCTCCGTGCGCTCCGCACCGCCGCGATCGAGAAGGCGATCGGAATGAGCCCCAGCGGCAGGAACCAGTACTGCGCGCCCGGCAGCACCGTGCTCGGCGACACCAGGTTCACGATCCCGCTCACGAGGAGCGGACCGAGCCCGAGCACCGCTCCGGCAAGCATCAGCCCCAGCCCGTGCGCCGCACGGTCGGCCGCCGGGGTCGCGCTGAAGCGCCGGAAGAGCACGATAATCGCCACAAGGAAGTATCCGGCGAGTGTGGCGTTGCCAACGGTGCGGAAGAATACGTTCACCGCGCTGGTCGCTTCTGGTTGAACAATGCTGAACCCCGTAAAGAGGACGGCGACGACGACCGCGGGAACGTAGAGGATCTTCATTGCGGACGGTCGATCCAGAAAGGGACGCCGCGACGGCGACGCGAGCAGGAAGTACACAAGCAACGCGTCGCCGAGCAGAATCAAATCGAACACCAGGGTGTTCACCGCGTTGCGCAGCGCCGGCGACTCGAAATACGGCGTGCCGAGGAACGCGAAGCCCCAGCTCAGCCCGAACACCGCAAGCGCGGCGGTCGCCGCTCCCGGCGCCGCGAAGTACGCCCAGAGGGTAAAGCCGAGGAAACAAAACCCGAGCATAGTCGCCGCGCGCGTAACGTAGACGTCCTGGTCGCGCAGCGCGGCCATGGTGATCGTCACGTTCACTGTCTGGCCGCCGCGCTCCAGCACCATTGGCCAGGCAGCACCCACTGCCGGGCGGTGCATGTTGATGAAGCCCTTGGTGTCGGTGACGGCAACGCCATTGAGGCTCTTGATCATGTCGCCCACCTGGAGTCCGGCGGCCGCGGCTGGGCTGCCGGCGTCGACCAGCGTCACCTTGTTATTGCCGTCCGTGAAGTACCCGGTGTACGTCTGATTGCTGACGTCCATCGCGGACATCACGCCCAGCACCACGAGGCTCAGGGCTACAACGGTGAAGAGGGTGCGGTACTTTGCAGCCGGCACGTCGCTCATGGCCAACTCCGTGGTGGAACGCCAATCGTAGCCCCTCACGGACGGCGTCGCCAGAGGCGACCGAGGGCGAGCCGCGCATCGTCCGAACACGGAGCAACCCGATCAGATCACCCCGCGCGCACTAACCGACGCGCTTGCGGCCGGTGGCGGTGAGGCAAAGCGCGCTTTCGAGGCGATGATGACAATGAGGAAGATCGACATCGCCTCCATCGAGGCAGCGCGGCGGAACTGACGTGGACACGACGGTCTGTCTACGCGGCGCCCGCCGGCCGACATTTCAGGAACCGCCGTCGACGCGCGCCCAGCGCGACCCACGCCCTGCCCCTGCTCGGACGAGGCGCCCTTCCTTCCGTAGTTGGTCCACAATGCGGCGGAGCCGCGGCGCGGCGACGTCCGGGAACCGCCCGGCGAGGGCGCCGAACGCGAGGGGAACGGGAGCATGCCCGTCATCTCACCGCCCTCAGCCGCGACCAACCCCTACAACGCACTCTCCACGGTGGTCAGCTTCAGCACCACGAACGCCGACTCCGCGCGCGTGGTGTACATGAGCGCGGGCGAGGCCGCACGTACCACGCCGTATCAGCGCATTCAAGACGGCGGGGGGCGAATCGTGGTGCTGGGATTTCGAACCACCACTCCCTGCACCTTGGCCGTCGAGGCTTCGGGCTCGACCACCGTGCGGTCGATGACCATCGACGTCGTGACGGCGGCGCTGCCGCCGGCGCTCCAAGGTGTGCACCTCGTCACGACCGGCGCTCCCTCCGCCGGGCCCTCCAGCGACGCGCTCTCGCCCGGCTACACGCTCGTCGTCCCG
>DASZZO010000097.1:0-21381 GCA_035544915.1 Gemmatimonadaceae bacterium
CCGACCTCCTCCGCGCGCGGAAGCCTTCCGGGATACAACGCGACGAGGAGGTGCGTCAGTCGCGGCGCGAGCGCGATTCCCAGTGCGCCTCCGATCGTCGCCAGGAACATGCTCTCGGTGATGAGTTGTCGTTGGATGCGCCCTCCGCTCCCGCCGAGAGCAGCGCGTACTGCAAACTCGCGGGCGCGGGCGCGCGATTGTCCGAGCAGGACGTTGGCGATGTTGACACAGGCAATTATGAGCACGGCGGCAACCGCGAGGGACAGCAGCACGAGCATCGGTCGAACGTCCTCACCCTCCACATCATGGAGCAGTTCGACCCGAGTGCGGAGACCGATGTTGGCGTCGGGAAACTGTTTCGCGATCCCCGCTGCGATGCCGGCAACGTCCGCGCGCGCCTGCTCGACCGTGACGCCAGGTCTCATTCTTCCAGCCGCGCGCAGCCACTGCGCGCCGCGATTCACCTGATAAGTGCCTGCACGGGGCCGAAGGGGAGCGAGAAAGCGAAGCCCGGGGTACGGAAACGTATACGCCATGGGCGGAAGAACGCCGACGACTGTCGTTGGCTCGTTGTCGAGCGTAATAGTGCGCCCCACGATGCTGGTATCACTGCCGAATTGCCGCTGCCAGAGCCCGTGCGAGATCATGACGACGCGCGGGGAGCCCTCGCTGAATTCGTCGGCGGCGAAGAATCGCCCCGCCACCGGCTGCACGCTGAAGACGCGTGCGTACGCCTCGTCCACGTACGCGCCGAGCAACTGTTCGGGCACCCCGCCGCCGCCCAACGTGACGCCGGAGAGCAGCACGGCCGTGATATCCGCGAACATGTGCGCGTTCCGCTTGTAGTCCTGGATGTCGGGATACGCGAGTAGCTGGCTGAAGGTTCCGCTGCGCCCAGTGATCCCGAGCCGAACGACGCGGTCCGACCCGTCGAAGGGCAGCGGCTTGAGCAGCACGCTGTTCACGACGCTGAAGACGGCAGTCGTGACAGCGATGCCGAGCACCATGGTGGCAACGACGGCGGCGGAGACCACCACGTTGCGTGCCGTCAGACGTGCCGCGTAGTGGATGTCTTCGATGAAATTGCGCACCAGTCCTCCTATCGGGTGGCGCGGGAGTACGTCGAGCCGGCGTTGCACTCGATTGATATGTCGCCAAGTCGCATAGCTGGCATTGGCGAGCAGGTGGGGTTTGCGTGCTGCGGCGCGCTCCAGTTCGTCCGCGAATGCCGTCGCAGTGTGCGGACGCTGCTCGCGTGGCAGGGCCATCGCGCGTTGAATAACCGCCTGCACGTCGGGTGATACGTCGGGCGCGAAATCGCGAAGGGGCGGAGCCGGTGCGATGAACCGGCTCGCAACGACCTGCTGTGTGCTGGTACCCTCGAAGGGGGGCCGCCCGCTCAGCATCTCGTAGACCATGCAGCCGAGGCTGTACACGTCCGATCGGGCGTCGAGGTCTGTTTCACCGGCCGCCTGTTCGGGACTAACGTACGCGGGTGTTCCGGCGGAGATGTCGAGCCCCTGGCGGCGCGCCAACTCTCGCGGCTCATTGTGCAGACGCCGCGCAATACCGAAGTCAGTCACCCACGGATGGCGTTTGTGCAGCAGAATGTTCTCCGGCTTCACGTCGCAGTGCAGTACGCGTTCTCCGTGCGCGAACTGCAGCGCCTCGGCAATGCCGCGCACGAGCGCAACGGCATCACTGAGTGACAAGCGCGTTTCCTGCTTCAGGCGGTCTCGCAGCGAGCCCCCGCGGACCAGCGGCATGACGAAAAATGGGTGCCCGGCAATGTCACCGGCCTCGAACATCGGCAGGATGTTCGGGTGCTGCAGCTGCGCGACGGTGGAGACCTCGCGCTGGAACTGCGTCATCCCGATGCCACTGACGGCCTCAGGCGCGATCACCTTGACCGCCACCGCTCTGCCGTGCCGGATGTCACGGGCGAGATAGACCGCGCCCATTCCGCCCTGGCCGATCTCGTTGTCGATGATATAGCGGTCGGAAATGGCGCGGCGAAAGTCGGTATCGACCCAGGGATCCGCCGTTACCTCTATCTCGAACAGGACTTCAAAGGGGACCGCAAACGCATCCAGGATGCGCGTCCGCGTTTTGGCCGAGGGATACGGATGATTGCCGTTGACGATGTCCGACCAATGCCCGCGCGACAGCCCCAGGCGAATGGCCCAGTGGTTCTGGGTCAGGCCGCTGGTTGCGATGATTTCGGCGAGTCGCTGTTGCTTGAGTTTGATGCGCACGGGTTTGCGAGTCTGGCCAGGAGACCGTGAGAACCGTTGGATGCGCTACAGTGGCGCCGCGGTTGCGCCCTGCACAGGGGCCGTGCAAAGAAAGTGTTCTGAAAAGTTCGGTTTTGCGACGCCGCGCATTGCCAGCGCGATAGTGGGTCAAGTTGACACCGACGCACTCCCCGTCCTGATCAACCGGGCGGGCTTGACGTCCAGAGACAGGCCTCCGAAATGGCTTCGAACCTGCCCGGCGGGGCATGTGCGCCGAAGACTGTTCGCGCGGCGCCGAGGAGACTTGAATCCCGGCCATGTGCTGGCGGCGGACGAACCGCGACCCGGCTACATCTATAATCTATGTAGCGCATTTGTTGGCGATGACCCGGGGTAGGCGACGCCTGGTTGCGTGGCTGTTTCATGATGCCCATTCTTATCGCCGTGAGCTTCACACCGCGCGTGGGTAGAATGTTCTGATGCATAGCGCACGCAACAGCCCGGCCCCCGACCTCTTTCGCACTGTGGCGCTTCTCCACGCACTCGGCCTGATTACCGGCGGCTGCGGCGGCGAGAAACCCCCGGCAGCCTCCGGCTCAGGGGCAGCACCGGCCTCTGCCACCGAGCAACGCCGCGTGCCCGCGATTCCCGTGACCAACGCCCCGCCCGCCGGGGCGACGAGTCAGATGGTGGCGCGAGGGGACAGCATATTTCACGGGCGTGCGGCCGGCGGGTTGTGTTACGTCTGTCACGGCGCGGATGCAAATGGGACACCGCTCGGACCGCCCCTCCTCGAGCACCAATGGATCACGGGCTCCGGAAGCTACCAGTTCATTCAGCAGCGAGTGACCGAGGGTATGCCGGCACCGACACCGCCGTATCTATCGCCGATGCCGCCGATGGGCGGCATCAAACTGAGCCACGACGAGATCCAGGCGGTGTCGGCATACGTCTACTCGATCAGCCACACCGCGCGCTCACGATAGGCGGCAGTTCGGCGAATGGCCGGTTGTAGTCGGGTTTGTCCCGATCCTGGTTGAGAATCACGATCTGGAGCGCGCGGTCGCCGCGACCGGCCGACTCCTTCGCCCGCACGGGGACCGAGTAGGACGCATCGCCCCAGTCGATCACCAGCTTGCCATCGCGCACGGCTATCGTCAGCCGCTCTACCGGCACGCTCAGTCTGGTCCGCTGCATGGGAATCCGCGCGATGTCCTGTGCGGGGGTGTATTGGGTTCCCCAGACATTCACGAGTTTGCTGATGATCAACCGGGCGCTGTCCGAGGACGGCAACATCCAGAGTGTGTAGCGGCCCGCGGGCAGCGGTATATCACCGATAACCAGGTCGGCGTCGGTCCGGATGTGCGTGGCAAGGTCAGCACCCAGGCGCCAAACGACATCCCAGGGGACGACCGCGCCCCAAATGGTCCGGCCGCGTTGTGAGGGACGCCCATAGGCGATTGAGACCGACGCGGATCCGATCGCTGCGTTGACCGTATCCGTTGGCGACAGGCGTCCAAGTCCGTTTCCGGAGGCCTCCTGCGCGGCCCAATCGTGGGCGAACGCGTCTGCGTCGGCGCGGTCCACGCGCACAATCACCATCCTGTATGTCGTGGCGCGCCAGTCGGAGCGGACCAGTTGCCCGGCCGCGTCGAACTTGAATCCGATTCGCCCCTGCCCGAAGTAGTCGACTTCCACCGAGTCCGGAGCGGCGTAAAGCACGGGCGTCGCCGACGGCGCCTTGAGCTGTGCGAACGTCGGAAGCCGGTTCAGCGAGGGTTTGGCGCCGGGAACGCTGTGCCGCGCGGACTGGAGCGCGAACTCAAATACCAATGCCGATGTATTCAGCGGAATCGTGCTGAGCGGAAAGGCCCCGCCGGGAGTGGCGATCTGGTCCCTCACCATCTCACCTTTGACTAGCGATTCGCGGATTGTGCTGTCACGCGTGAAGGTCATGACTGCCCTGCTTCCGTCCCTCGTCAGCACAGTACCGCTCCCATCGGTGACGAACTGTTCGTAGCGAGCGATTCGTCCGTCGGCGTCGACCGTTATCGTATAGTGGAGCACGCTGGTACGCGGCGGACGCGTTGCGACCATTCCACTGATGACGTTGCCCGTTCGCGCGAATTGCTCCACCTGGACGGTATCGCGGCCCAGCGTCATGACGAACCCGCCGGACTGAGCGGAGATGGAAGTCAGGGCACCCAAAAATGATCCGCAGGCTACCATAACAAACTGGCCACGTGGCATTGGGACCGTTGAAGTCGGGAGGGTGATGCAGTCAGCGGGGGCGCCGCTCACGCACTCTGTCCGACCGTACTCCGGAACAGCACCTTCGCGTCACCGTGCCCGATTCACCTGGCAACCCTTCCAGGCATTCCATTGTCCAAGTGTCTTGTATAAGACTCTTCGGAGGAATGCAATGCTTCGGCTTCCGGTAGTCAAGGGCACGCTGGACAGTCTCGTGCTGAAGGCCCTTTCATGGGGCCCGATGCACGGCTTCGAGATCGTTACCTGGCTGGAACGACAGTCGGGTGGCCTGCTTGACCTCGAGGATAGCGCGCTCTACCAGGCGCTGCACCGCATGGAGGAGCGGCGCTTGGTCGTCGCCGAATGGGCCATCAGCGAGAAGAACCGCCGCGCGCGCTATTATCGCCTCGCTGAGGGCGGACGCCGGCACCTGCGCGCCGAGACGCGGCGGTGGGTCGCGTACGCCAGTGCGGTCACGAAGATCCTGACCGCCGCACAGCCGAGCTGAGGGCGAGCGCAATGCGCGGAGACGACAGATGGCGCGGCTTGCGGCCGGGGATTCGGCGGCTGTTTCACCTGGCCCCACGTACCGTCCCGGCCATTCAGAAAGAGATGGACGATGAGATCCGCCTGCACTTGCAGGAACGCGCTGACCAGTTGCAGGCGTCGGGGTTCACTGCGCAGGAGGCCCAGGCTGAGGCCCTCCGCCGGTTCGGATCGCTCGACGACGCACGCGCACGGCTGCACTCCTCGGCTGTGAAACGGGAGCGCCGCCTGCAGGTCCGGGAACATCTCGACGCGATCCGCCAGGACGTGCGGTATGCATTGCGAGGGCTGCGCAAGAGCCCCACGTTCACGATCGGCGTCGTGACGACGCTGGCATTGGGTCTGGGGATCAACTCCGCCGTGTTTCGCCTGCTCGATCAGTTCTTTGTTCGCGCACCTGCGGCTGTGCACGAGCCCCGAACACTGCGCCACGTGATCACAACGCACGCCGACTTTGGCGGCGAACTCGGCGAGCGCCGCGGGTTTTCGTATCCGGAGGCGCGCGCGTTGACCGCAGTCGCGGCGTTTGGCGCGACGGGCATCTACTCGCGGCCCGCTCCGCAGCTCTTGCCCGACGGTCGTACCGTCCAGGTTTCGAGCGCCGGCGCCGGATACATGACACTGCTCGGCGTGCACGCGTGGCTTGGACGCCTCTTCACGGCAGATGAACTGCGCCCCGGAAGGGAGATCGCCACGATCATTCTGGGCTTTGCGTATTGGCACCGGGAGTTCGCAGAGGACCGAAACGTGATCGGGCGATCGATCACCGTCGCCGGCCGTGCCTATCAGGTGATCGGTGTGACGCCGCCAGAGTTCATCGGCGTGGAGCTGGACCCCGTGGACATGTGGGTTCCATTGGGAGCGGCGCACTTTGGCGCGATGACAGTGAACGGCGTCACGCTTCCCTGGTACGAGGGAACGTGGGGGCGCCCGTTGTGCGTCCTGGCGCGCGTTCGTACCGGAACGCCGGATCAGTCTGCAGCAGCGCAGGCGCGGCTCGCATTGCTCGGCGTCCCGGGAATCGGGGCGTTTGGATCCGGAACCGATAGTCGGGAGCGGGTCGAGTTACGGTCACTCGAAGCGGTGCGCACTGGCGGGGCCAATGGCACTAGTGTCCGCGTCCTCACGCGCGTGGCGGTGGTGGCCGCGCTCATTCTGCTGATGGCCTGCGCCAATGCGACCAACCTGCTGCTCTCGCGCGCCTTGCAGCGCAGGCGGGAGATTGCCGTCCGTCTGGCCCTTGGCGTCAGCCGTGCGCGGCTGTTGCGACTGCTGTTGATGGACGGTGTAGCGCTCGCCCTGATCGGATCGCTGGTTGCCATCACTGCAGGGTATTGGGCAGCCGCGGCGTTGCGCACTCTACTCTTCCCCGCGGCGCGGTGGACAACCGCTCCGCTGGATGCGCGGGCGGCCCTCTCGACGCTTGTCGTGGCGCTGGCGGTTGGCATTGTCGTGGGGCTCACGCCTGCCGTCCCATCCAGCCGGCCGGATCTCGTTCTCGCGTTGAGGGGAGCCACCTCGAAGCCGGGGCGCCGCAGCCGACATACACGGGACGCGCTTGTCGTGATGCAAGCCGCGCTGTCCGTGCTGCTGCTCGTCGGCGCCGGACTCTTTGTGCGGAGTCTGCAGGAACTGGCAGCTGTGGATCTCGGCATGAAGCCGGTGGGACTGCTGTCGGCGTCCGTCGACAACGGGGTGCCGTCCGCCACGCCGCCAAGGGCTGCAGGCACCGAGACTGTGGCGTCGATCGACGAATGGGTGACTCGGGCGCGGAGCCTTCCCGGCGTCAGCGTCGTGGCACCAGCCTCGATCGCACCGTTGGGAGCCGTGTCGTCGGTCACGATCGACATTCCCGGGCGCGATTCAACGCCGGATCCGGACATGGGCGGACCGTTCATCACGGGCACGACTGCGGACTATTTCCCTGCGTTGGGCATGCGGGTGCTCGGGGGCCGCGGGATTCTGTCCACTGACGGCGCAGGTGCAGATCGCATCGCGGTCATCAATCGCACCATGGCCCGGACTTATTGGCCCGGCCGAGATCCCGTTGGAGCGTGTTTCCGGATCGGCGGCCGCGGCCACCCGTGCAGCCGGATCGTCGGCGTCGTGGAGGATCTCCGCGACAAACCGATGGCACCGTCAGCGGCGATGCGCTACTACGTACCGCTCGAGCAAATGTCCCCTGCGTCGCCCGCCCGGGCAGTGGTCGTGCGAGTCGCGCCCAATCATCTGACGTCGGTGTTGCCGGTGCTGCAGCGGCTGACTCTCAATGGTCGCCGCCTCAGCATCGAGGTCGCCGAATCACGGGTCGCCGGCAGTCTGCGTCCGTGGCGCGTGGGGACCGCGATGTTCGGCGGGCTCGGTGCCCTCGCACTCGTGCTGGCTGGCCTGGGGCTGGCGAGCGTGTTGATGTACACATTTTCGGAACGTGCGCGAGAGCTCGCCGTTCGCATGGCGCTCGGCGCAAGCGGCGGCTCGATCGTTGCCCTGGTAGTCCGCTCCGGACTCAGGCTCGTGGGAACGGGATTTGTCATCGGCGCAGCGCTGAGTGTGTTGGGCTCGCGGGTGATGACCTCTGTCGTGTTCGGCACCTCGGTCACCGATCCCTTCGCGTACGCAGTTGCCGGAGCCGTGTTATTCAGCGCGGCCCTGGTCGCCACGATTGTTCCCGCCTGGCGCGCCCACAACGTCGATCCTGCCGTCACGCTGCGCGCCGAGTGACGCATGTCCAGACTCGCTTACCCATGTCCCTGGAGAAGGCCAGCATGTGGCGTTTTCGATTGTTGAGCACGGCGCTGACACTATGCTACGCCGGGATTCCATCAGCCGCGGCCCAAGCTGTGCGGACGACGCTTGCGACGGCGGTGACCGCGACGATCACGGGACCATTCGTCAAGATTACGGCGGTGCGCGAACTGGCGTCTGGCGCCATCATCGTTCTCGACCGTGGAGACCATCGCGTGTGGCTTGCCGATGTCAAGCGGAACACGCGCGTGCTGATCGGCAAGCCGGGAACGGCCGCAAACGAATACGATCAGCCGTACGCGCTCCTGTTCGCTCGTGAATCCACCTTCGTGTACGATTTTGGTTCGCGGAGGTTGCTGACCATCGACGGGCAAGGCGAACTCACGACAGGATTCGATTTTGCGACCGTGAGTGCGAATGCTGCGGCTTTCGGGCTACCGCCCCGCGCGGCCGACGACCGCGGCCATTTCTACCTGGACGGACCACCGGTCGTCCGGACCGCGCAGGGGATGCGTGCGGCCGATTCAACGCCCATTTTGCGCGCCGGGCGGCTGCGCGGGAAGGTCGATACGATCGCGTTCATTCGCGTGCCGCCTGGGAGCGTCAAGGTTACAGCTATGGGTTCAGGAACGATGACGACCACCGGTGGAGAGAACCCGTTCACGCCGAGCGATCAATGGGTGGTGGCCCCAGATGGACGTGTCGCCCTCGTGCATGCGGTACCCTACCATATCGAATGGATCTCCGCTGCCGGGGCGCGCACCCAGGGTCCCGTGATTCCAGTGGAGCCCATTCATGTCACTGAAGCTGACAAGGCGGAATACGCCAGGAACGCCGCGGGCGCTGGCGCTCCGTCTGCCGGCGTCCGCGGTCCCGGTAGCGACAAGCGTACAGCACCAGACCACGTTCGCGATGATTGGCCGGCCGCAAAGCCGCCCTTCCTTCGCGACGCCGCGCACGCCGACACGAAAGGGTTTGTGTGGGTGCTGCGCGCGAACGCGGCCGGCGATGGACGCCGCCGCTTCGATGTCTTCAACGCACTCGGCCAACTCGCGCACCGTGTCGGGATGCCCCCCGGAACTCAGGTCGCAGGATTCGGAGCCAACACCATCTACGCGGTACGCACCGACCAGGACGGGGTGCAGAGACTCGAGGTTTTTCCGCGGCCCAACATCCGATAAGCGTCGGAACCGGCGCGCCACCTTGGTGGCTTCGCCCCCGACTTTCCACCGTTCGTCACGTGATGATAGCGGAGCCGCCGGAACCAGCGGATATGTCCTCAAGGAAAACTCTACCCTCAATAGAAACTCTCATGCGAAGTCAGACGCGTCGGTGGTGGGAGCGAAAGCTCATCTGTGTCCCTGCCACGCTCCTCGTCGTATCGGCGGCGCACGTGCACGGACAGAACGTGGATACGGTTCGGGTCGGCGGCCGCGCCCTCCACACGGAATGGATCCAGCCTACCACCGATACGCTTGCACTCTTCATTCGGAAAGGCGCCGTCGACCGGCCAGTCGCGACGTTGATCGGAAGCGTCACACGCGCGGTCGTCGACGGGCAGGCGGCATGGTTGCTCGTTCAAGCGTACCACACACCATCTGGCGACAACGTCGATTCTTCGGTAGTGCTCGCAGCCACGCTTGCGCCGGTTCGGTATTCGTCTATTGCAGCAAACTCAAATGAACGCTTCACATTTGCCGATACCCTGATCACGGGTACGGTGACGCCGCGCGACAGTGCGCAGCGTGAGATTCGACTCCAGCTCCGAGAACCTGTCTTCAACGCGGTAGTGGACAATGCGATGATCGTCGCCGCACTGCCGCTCGCCGAGGGATACGCGGCGACATACCGCTCGTACAACCCCCCACGAGGCTTTGGAACGACGATGCTGCGCGTCTCGGGGGCGGAGCGACTCCAAACGGCCCGTGGCGTCGTGGACGCGTGGATTGTGAGCTTGGACGCGGGCGGGGCGCCGACAACGCTCTGGGTCGACACGCGGACGCATCGGGTCATTCGGCTGAGGGCTGCCTTGGCCGGCGGAGCCGAGTTCTGGAAGTTGCCCGCCGCGGATCAGGTGTACGTAGTTCCCAAGTGAGACCGCCCTCTCATGTCGGTGCCTTCCACTCCTTTGCATACGACGGCGGCTCGGTCGCTCTTCGGCTGATACTCCCACGTGACTCGTCGAAATTCACGGCGCAGCAATGGAAATCGTGAGTGTGGTCTCCCAGCGAGGCCGGACGCGCGGACCCACAACACGTGAGGTCCGAGGTTCAACCCCTCGGTGGCCCACTCCACCTCTAAACGATTCCGCCGTCTGTGGTGTCGACCAGTTGACGATTTGCTGGGCAGCACCCGGCAGGCTGCGCGACGCGGCATGCGGAGCACCGCGATCGTTCGCGTCTCAAGGGGACGTTGTTCATCATTCCTCGTCACCAAGGGAGGCAAGGGCTTTGATGCACCCCCATCAGCGCACGATCATTCTGGCGGGCCTCGTCGGCGCAGGGTCAATCGCTCATGCACAGGTGCCGCGGACGACCCATTCCGCGCCCTCACCCACAACCAAGGCGGCTGTTGGACAATGGGATGCGGGGATCGTCCGACGTGCAGAAGCAATCCTCGCGTCGCCCGCAGACTGGAACCGCGCCGATGTGGGCAAGTGTCCCGCCGACGATAAGACCCTCAGCATTTCATGCGCATTGCAAAGAGCTGTGGAGGAGGCAGCGGAGGTCCATCGGCGTGGTGCCCATACCATTGCGGCAGCCAAACACCCGCCGGCGGCCCCTGATTGCCGACTTCATCCGACGGCCGACGGGCATGAGGGTTCGTGCGGCCCGCTGTTTGACGAGGTGCCGATCTTCACAATCGCACCGGCCAAGGCAATCACGACCGGCATATGGCGCCCGGACGCTCGCCCAGCCCAAGTGTGGGCCGGTACGATGACCGACGCGGAGTACCCCGTGATGTATGAGGCGCGGCAGGTTGTCGACCTTGTTACCACGAGGAAGTACCCGGAACGACTCATCGGCTATAACAACGATTCGACAACCACATTCGCGGACGTGCAAGCGTTCTTTCACCTCCTGCAGGAACGACTTGTCACGCAGGGAACAACAGACCTCGCCCAATCGTCCGACGATGTCGAGATCGAGATCTACACCGGCGGAGTCGGTGTGATCAGGACGTATGCCGGCTGGTTTCCAGTCTCGGGGTTTACCGCGCAGGCCTCGATACTCCGGTTCCGGATTGATACCTCGCGCCAGGTGCCTCCATCTGCTCTCGACCGCGCAATCCTGCAGCGCGCCGCCGCGATCATAGCGACCGATTCCGTTTGGAACCGCGCCGACAATCGAAAGTGCCTCCCGTCGGCGACCACGTGGAGTATCTACTGCGCGGAGGAACGAGCCTCGATCGAAGTCACGGGTGGTTTTCATCATCGCAGGCCGGCGATGGAACTGGTGCGCGAGATCATAGATGAACGATCGAAAGCGAAATCGTATCCGCACCGACTAATGGGTTACAACAACGATCCGTCCACTCATCTTGCGGACGTGCGGACCTTGTTTGCGGAAGCGATCGCGAGAATCAAGTAGGGCCACCTCAGGTCCCTTGGAGCTCTTCCACGCCGCTGGCCTTGAGAAATGCCCTGTAGTCCTTGATATGCAACATGTCCCACACTGCCTGGTTCTTGTCTGCAGCGCGATTGTAGTATCCCTTCGAGATCACGTAACCGACCCAATAGCCAAGATCCGCGGGTTTGTCGGCGGTCTCCTGGTCGGAATTCGCAATCCAATTGCGGGCGCGGTCGTCAAACATTTCTTTGGCGAAGTCCATCAGGATCTGCCGCTCCTTGCCCCGGGCGAACTGATGGATCCGGGGGTTTGCCGTTGCCCCGGAGATCAGCTCTCCAATGAAATCCGCCATCCCTTCCACGAGGGCGGCGCACAGCAGGGTGCGTTCGCGACGCAGGCTGTCCTGCTGGAAATGTACCAGTTCGTGGGCGATGAGACGCGGAATCCGCTCGATCGGCGTGAAGTTGTTCTGCTCCCACAGCGTCAGCTCGTCCACCGGAATATCCGGCGTCCGTACACCCTGGTCGATGCCGAGCAACAGGCCGTGGTCCGATGTCGTGCCGCCCGAAGAGAAGCTGCCAATCAGGAAATACGTGTTGGGAAACGTCGCCCCGGGATAAATCGCCTTGAGCTTCACCAAGCTCTCGCGAAACTGCGATATCCTGTCGTCAATACTCAGCGTGTTCTTCCGGATTGCCGCATAGAAACGCGGACGCCGGTCATGCCCGTCCACAAATGCCTTCACGCTCGAGACCTTGAAATAGAAATAGTCCTGGAGTCCGACGGACCCCCGATCGATGTATTCCCGTTTGTAGATCGCCAACCGGTTGGCAGGATCCTTCTCCGCCATGTCATAGGCGTTCCAGAAGTTCCGGATATCCGAGGTCACGAATGGTGCGGTTGCGGGATCGGTGCCGGCGGGCTTGGGGTCCGTGTTCCGGCTCACGGCCACACGCCACCGCGGATCCTGATGAAGCGAATCGAGGTCGCTGTCGGTCAGCAGATGCTGCCTGTTATTCCATCCCGCGTCGAATGCGACGTTCAGGTACTTGAACGCACTGTCCTTGTCGCCCGCCAGCGCGTAGGTGTACGCCGCCGCATAGTAGGTGTCCGAGATGAACCGCTTGAACTCTCCCACAGGCGCGGCCTGGGTATACAGCAACACTGCACTTGCGTACGCCTTGGCGCTTCTCAGCGTGTCGGCCTTCCGATAAATCTGACGTGGAGCAAGAGGAGGCACGGCGAGCGGCGAGGTTTGCGAGGCTAGTTCCATCGCAAACCCGCCACACCACACGATAGCGACCAGCGCTGGTTTCGCCGGGATGGGCACCAAGGATGTCAATCTGAACATGTGTGGTCAACCTCCTGCGGCTTGAGGCGCTGCAGACAACGGCCCGCGCCTGCACTTGCACCGTTGACAGAGGCGGCGCAGAAAAGGTTTCGCAAGCTCAGTCGCTGAGTTCGCGGGATATCTGCGGCACACTCCTCTCCGCTCCGGGGAAGGAGAGAAGACACTCTCTTGCAATTCCCTTACATCTGGCATCACCGGAATGAGATTCCTCCTCCTCGCGAATCCAGTCCGTGGTTCACGGCGCCGAGTGCGTTGCGCGTGATCGCGAACAACTGCGACGCCAAGTGCTCGCCGTAGCTCCATGCGGCAAACGTCGCGTATTCACGCAGCGCTAGCGCGGCAGATGTCAGGGAAGTGTAACTGTCGACGAAAACGGCCAGCCCTACTGTACGGGCGACCCCGGGCCGCGCGGACCGGATGTGGCTCCTGATGAGTGCCGCTTCTCCGGCTTGCGGTATTCCCGCTCGATGTCGGCGATCGCTCCCATGGCAGAATCAGAGAGGACGAAGGCTTTGCCGGCGGACCGCCTGGCGGCCTCGTTATAGTTGCGCCAGAACGCCCAGGGGTCGGCGATGTGGTCCACGAGCATCGCGTGTCCCAAATGTTCTTCGATGACCTCCGCCATGAAGGCACCCATGATCCGGCCATTATCCGGCAGTGTGGCGTCGAGAGTCTTTCCCAGGATCATGGCGGAATCCGGGTGTGCCGCCTTTCGTCTCAGAATGTCATCGAACCAGGCCAGCCACTGGTTTGAGCGCTTGTAGTCCTCCTGATAATCGTCGAAGTACTGGCGGGCCCTTGAATCGCGGTAGCGCACGGCGAGCTGTGCCTTCGTGAGGCGTGGAACCTCGCGCTTGTCGACGAGTCCGGCGACTCCCTCCGTTTCGGTAGTCGCGACGCGCCAGGCAATCATGTCTTCGCCAAATGGACGGCTATCCGGCGCCAGCTGATTGCCGTAGTAGTGATGCATCTCGTGGCCCAGGACGAGCGTCGGATCATACAGGTCCATCAAGTGCGACGGATCGAACAGGATCCGCTGGTAGCCACGAGCGTCCAGGAAGTAGATCAGAGACACGTCCGGCACGCGCAGGCGGCTCGTCGTACCGGACGGCAGGAACTCCTGCGCCCGCCGAATGCCTGTCGCGAATATTTCCGGAGATCCGAGTGACCGCTCGATGAGCCGAAGCGTATCTCGACGGCTCGCCACAAGACGCAGGTGGGGGATCACCATCGCGAGCCAGCCGTTACGGGCGATCGCGGAGTCTGCGGCGCGCGCCCGGGCCGGATTCAGCGCCAGGCGCATTGCGGTCGTCAGCAGACGGCGGCGTCCCTCCCGGCTTTCCAACATCGCGTACCCGGGGGTCGCCCACATCGCATCCCAGACGCTGTCCGCAGGCTCGCCGCCTTGCGCGAGAACGCTCTCGATCCGCCAGAACTGATCGAGTCCCGATACGTCGATTATGGGGGTGGTTTGCGCGGCGGCGGTACCCGCCAGCGCAGCCATAATAATCACTACAAGCAGCGCGGGCGTTCGAGACACGCTCATACCTCCTACTCGTCAAGACGGTCCTTCAACGGGTAACGAGACTGCAGGATTAGATCGAACGTCGGGAAAAAGGGTTTCGCAGCACGCGCGATTCTGGTTCGACCGACTTGCTGACCCATGATGTGGCCCGCGTCACTTTCAATTCCGCCCGATGCCCGCAGACGCTCTGCAATAGCGCGGCAGATGTCAGGAAAGTGTAACTGCGGAGGAAAACGGCCATTTGCCAAACGGTCGCGCGGATCTACATGTCTCAAGGATCAATCACCGTCTGGAGACACCAATGAAGAGAGGAATGCTCCTGGCCGCGTTCTCGTTGGCCACCGCCTCCGCGGCATCCACGACAGCCACCGCGCAGGTAGCTGGCGCGCTCACGACGCCGGTTGCGAAGTCCGACACGGTGCGTACCGGCGTGTATCAACTGTCGCTTGAGGGAATGGCGGGCCAGCTCACGATTCGGCGGGCCAGTGGCGCCGTCAAGGCTTCGATCAGCGCGGGCGCCCATGCACCCGCGGTACGATCGTGGAGGCGTGAGGGCAGCGAGTACGTTCTGAAGGCGGACGACGGACGCGCGTTCAGTGTGACGTACCGATTCCGGTTTTCCGGCGACTCGGTGTCGGGAACGTTCCAGACCAGTTCCGGCATGAACGGCTCAATAGCCGGAGCGCGCAGGTCATTGGGTTCCTGATCTTGCGGGCGCGATGCGTTCGCGAGACCACCCAGGGCCGGCGATGTGGCTCGCGAGCGACGCGTGTCCCATGTGTTGCTCGATGACCTTCGTCATGTAGGCACCCAAGTTCCGGCCATTGTCGTTCCGTCAATCGACCAGCAACACCCCCACCATTCCACCGAATCCATCAGCCATCGTCGGCAAGCCGGGTGGGGCATGCCAGACACCGCCGTCGAGTCGCACGCTCAGCATGTATACGCCGTGACGGATCCCCGAGGGAAGAATCCACACGCCCGCACCATCGGACTTGAGCGGCACGGGCTGCCAGTCAGTGAAGTCGCCGCGGACCTCGGCGTTCGCGGCCACACCGAGTCGCAGCACGCCGACCCGGCGCGCCGGCAGCGAGTCTGTCCGCGCTTCATCAACCGCGTATCGCCTCTGGAGCAGCCCGGCGGAGAGACGGAGACCAACGGCAAAACGGCGGTGCGCCGGCAAGCCGCGCACGATGTCGGTCGGGCGACGATCAGCCTCGAGCGTAAACCGCATCTCATCGGACCAGCCGAATTCAATATTGCCACCGGCCCAACTCTCCCGCGGCGCTCCAAACGCTGCCTGTCCCAGCACCCGGTGCGCCGCAAAGAGACGAATCCTGGTCGTGTGAACACTCCACGCCGCGCCCACGCCGACATCGAGCGTTCGCAAGCGTTGCGGGCAGAGTGTTCGATATTGCTGGAGCACCCGGCTCCGGTCGTAGTCGAGCCGGCACGCCGAGAGATCAGTCGTCGTCGAGTCGGGGCCAACCGCTTTCAGGCGGCCGGTTTGGATGTGCCGTACCGATGCGCTCACCTCGGTAGTGCCCCGTGCAATCCATCCCCCCAGCTGCAACTCCGCCGACGTG
Source organism: Gemmatimonadaceae bacterium (assembly GCA_035544915.1). Taxonomy (GTDB): domain Bacteria; phylum Gemmatimonadota; class Gemmatimonadetes; order Gemmatimonadales; family Gemmatimonadaceae; genus Fen-1231. Next base: position 15,807 of record DASZZO010000097.1, read on the forward strand.
GGTGTCGCGTGCGCATCGAGTGGTGCATGCGCATCCGCTCGCGCCCACACACCGTGGGAGGCTACCCCGTACCACGTACGCAGCGACCCGCTCTGCTGGATCCACGCCGCGCGCGGATCGAACGCGTCGCGCGCGAGCCCAATGGAAATATCGGCTCCAGCCTTGCCCAAGCGCATCGGCTGGGTGGAGAGCGCGAGTTGCCCGTCGAGCAGATAGGGGGTGGCATAGCCCTTCCCTGCCCGATCGATGTTCGCTGCGCTCGCGTCAATGTGCATTCGCAACCACAACCACTCCGTGCGAAGGTGCAGGCCAACCGTGGGCCCCTGAATGGGCCCGGCGGCCGTTGGCCAACCGCGCATCGTAACCGAGAGGGTCAGCGAGGAGTCGCGGATCCGGCGTTCGTCTGGTTGTGCAGTGAGCAACGAACTCCAGCTGGCCGCTACGGCTACTCCCGCTGCCACCGCTCCCAGCGCCCGGAGTGGCCGCATTCGTTCAGTGCTCATACGGAGCCGGTGGTGGGAAAATCGCTCCCGATGGGGCGAATCCACGTGAGATGTACTCACGCTCACGACGGGCCATTGCGGCCTGCGCCGCAACTCCGCTCGCAACATCCCTGGCCACATCGAGCCGGAGCTGCGCGAACGCCGCGTCCCCCGCTCCGGCGCGTGCCAGCCGCGTGAGTCCCGCGACACCTTCTTCGACCGGGACGCCGCGATGCGTAAGATCGGTGAGGACGACGAACAGCTGCGTGCCCGACCGCTCCGCAGGGATGCTTCCCCGGAGGGCGCGCAGCTGATCTGGTGCGACGCCAGATTGCACCGCCGCGGCTGCCGCGACAAGCTCGGCGTCCGTGATTCGCACACCGAGCGCCTGGCGCGCCGCATGCAGACCGCCGTGCAGTGCCCGCACAACATTGACGATCGTCGCTGGTGCGGCGTCTTTCGCGATACCCTCGGCGATCTTCATGCGTAGCGGGTCGATTGGTAGCCCCGCCTTCGCCGCAGAATCGAGGAGGGCGGTGATCTCAGCGCGACTGTCTGCTGGCCAGCCAGCAATCAGCGCGGCTGGCGATTGGGCGGGCGCCCGCGAGCCCGGTTGCGCCTGGACGACAGCCGGATGCAAGGCGGCGGCAAGCGGCAAGGCCGCGTGAATCATCAGGGCAAGCGACGTCGAGCGAGAGGCAATCATCGGGTGATGGCGGACGCAAGGTGAGAGCCTACCACAAGGACTGAGTTCTGTCCGCCGAAATCGTCAGTAGAGGCGAGTGGAGCGTCAGGATCCGGAAGCCAGCGCTTTCCGTCCGCAATGAATGCATAAAGGTACCGCCCCTCGGCAAGCGCAATACTGGCCACCCAGGCGCCGGTCGTGGCATCGCGCGTCATCGGCGTGACACGCGCATCCCACGCATTGAAATCACCCACGACCGCCAGGCGGTGCGCCTCCGGAGCGACGAGCCGGAAGTGAACGACCGGTCGCCCAAGGGCGTTCGGTGCCGGCGACTCCGGCATGCCAGGAGAACCCCTGACCAGGGCGATTGCTGCCAGCACCGATGCTGCGGCTGCTCCGATGGTCAGTATTGCACGGCGGCCTCTGACTGCCTTGCGCCGCTGACGCACCGCGCTCATCACACGTTCCACGTCCTGTCGTGCGGGCGGCGCGGCGGGGGCGAGCCGTCCAACCGCAGACGCTACGACCGCCGGCATTGCCTCGTCAGTTTCGTCGCCCTGTCCGTAACCGTTCATGGTTCCTCCAGCATGGAGCGGAGCGCGTCGCACGCTCGCTTGACGCGCATTTTGAGCGCCGATTCTCGGGCACCGGTGCTCGTCATCATCTCATCGTAGCTCAGCCCCTCGACATGACGGAGAAGGAACGCTTCGCGCAGCAGGGGTTCGAGCTTCTCCAACGCGCGAGCCAATCGGTCTCCCAAATCGTCGCTTGCCGGCTCGCTGGCAAATGCGCGATGCAACGCCTCCTCGTCGACCACCACATACTTCGCGTGCCGGCGCTCCCGGCTCGCAATCGCACGGCATTCGTTGGTAAGAATCGCGAACAGCCACGCGACGAAACGTGATTGCTCGTGGTACCGGCCGAGCGCCGAGTACGCTCGGACGAACGCCATTTGCACGGCGTCCTCCGCGTCAGGGCGGTCGCCCAGAAAGCGCTCGGCGAACTTGAGGCAGCGCCCATAGTGGCGCTCCACCAGAATGCCGAACGCGTCGATGTCCCCCGTGCGAACGCGATGCACGACGGCGGCATCGCTCTCACGATCGTCCTCGGCGGGCGGGCGCGTGCGCAGGTGAACAACGGACATTCCTTTAATTACGAAGCCGCTCGCAGGTGGGTTCGTCACATTGACCTGCCCTTGGGACCGCAACGCCAGAATGTGACCCGCGAGGGTCACGTCGTTTGTTAACAGTGAGCGTGCCGCACGTACGCAGCCGCGTTCTCATACCCCAGTGACGGGATCTGCCACATGCCTGCCTCATCGCCATGCCTCGCTCCGCGCACCCGTCAGCGCGCCCCAATTCTCGCGCTGGCAACTGTAGCAACCGTCTTTGCTGCCTGCGCCTCCGAGGGGGCGGTCGGCCCAATCGGCAAGGGGAACGCGGCCGGGCTCAGCGTCATCAATGGAGCCCCGGGAGCCGTGCGAGTGGTTGTCGACGGTACCACACGTATCGGGCTGCTCGAACCGGCGTCCGTTTCGGCGGCGATCGATCTTCCGGAAGGCGCACACTCTGTAGAGTTGCAGGCGATCGGGAGCGGCACATTTTCCGGCACATCAACTGCGCAGGTCACGATCAGACCGGCTGGCGTGGCCTTTGTCGCGGCACAGGCCAGTGCGTTGGGCGCGTTGGTCGCCAACGTGGTCAGCGACACGGGTGCCGTGCCCGCACCGGGAATGTCCAAGCTCCGGGTCATCCATCTCGCCTCGGGCGCGCCGCGTCTCGATGTGTGGCGCACGCAGCCCGACTACCAGACGCCCATCCGGACGATGTTTCCCTTCCCGTACACTGCGCAATCGTCGTTCCTCCAGAGCACGCCGGGGGCGTGGGAGGTAATCGTGACGCCTGCAACGCAGCCAACCCCGGGGGAAGCCGATCCGCGGACTCTTGCGCTGGCAAGACTTGTTCTGACGATCGGCGCGAACACCGCGCGGACCGTCGTTATTCTCGACAAGGTCGGCGGCGGAGTCACACTGTCGGCGCTCCCCGGGAACTGATCAATTATTGCTCATTCGGTTCCCCGGGACTGGTACTACCTGAACATCGTTGTCCAGATAATCAGATACGTCATTCTGTCACGTTGAAACGGAACCAAGTCGAATGAAAGTCACATGGCCATCAGGCAGGCTCGTCGTTGGGTCTTATCTCTCCGTCGCCTCAATGGCCTGCGGTTCGGTCACGGGCTCCAAGAGCGCGGAATTCACGATTGCGGTCGACTCCATCACCGGACCCACGGCGGTCTCTGGCGGCGGCGCATTCGAGTCGCGGCTCTGGGGCGTAGTGGGACCCAGCGGCTGCTACAGATTCAAGGAACTCCGGACCACGCGCGTCCCGGCGCAGATTGACGTGACCGTGATTGGCGAGCTGATGAGCGGCGTAGCCTGTACTCAGGTGTTCGTCACACTGGGCGGCGTGACGCTGCGCGTGGAGCCGATCATCCCCAATGACTTCAGGATCGTCGTCCATCAGCCGAATGGGAGCACGCTCGTGCGGAGGATCGCCGGCGAGTAGCGCGCATCGTACCCGGGAGCAAGCGCACGTCTTGCGCTTCCCAGTCCGAATCCGGCCGCAGAATCGGGTGCCGAACCTCGACCAGGCTGATTTCCTTCACGTAGTTCAGTGCGCGCGCCGCGAGCGCGTCGTCGACCCGTCACCGCAAAGGAGCGCAAGGGCAGCTATCTTCGCGTGATGAGTCGTGTGATCGCCACGCAAGATGGCATGCCCGGTGCGCGCCCACGCCAGGGAGACACTCCGCGCATTTCGCACTGGCTCATCGCGGCGGTGTGGAGTGTGCCGGCGGTGCTCTCCACATTCGAAACGGTGACTCTGACGCGAGGCGGCCCGCAGCCGATGACACTATGGCGCGCGTTCCTGGCGGAGGCGCCGGGATGGTACGCGTGGGCGGCATTGACCCCTGCGGTTATCTACCTGGGGCGGCGCTTTCCGCTCGACCGGCGGCAGGGCCGCGGCTGGTCGATCTTCGTCCACGCGCTGGCCAGCCTCGGAGCGAGCGCACTGGTCGCCATCATCAACGCCAGCGCGAACACGCTCGTCCGGCCGTCGCGCCTTGGCTTCGCGGGCTCGCTCCGCGGCTGGTTCCTCTCCGGATTGCCGGCGACGACGCTCGCCTATTTCGCTGTCCTGGGTGTGAGCCATGCGCTGCTCAGTACGATGCGGCTGCGCGTGCGCGAGCGCGACGCCGAGCAACTGGCCGCGCAGCTCGCCGAGGCCCAGCTCACTGCGCTGCGCATGCAGCTGCAGCCGCATTTCCTGTTCAACTGCCTCAACGCCATCATGGCGCTCGTTCGCGATCAGCAGACCGAGCGCGCCGTGGCCGCGCTCTCGACGCTCGGCGAGATTCTGCGCACGACACTGGCCACCAGCGCGGCGCACGAGGTGCCGCTTTGCGAAGAACTGGTATTCATCACGCGATACCTGGAACTGGAGCAAGTGCGGTACGCCGACCGGCTGCGCGTCGTCGTCGACGTGCCCCATGATCTGCGTGGCGCCGCGGTCCCCGTCTTTCTCGTGCAGCCGCTCGTGGAGAACGCGCTGCGTCACGGCATAATGAGACGGCGTGAAGGCGGCACGCTACGCATCGCCGCGGCGCGGCAACGCGAGTTGCTGCGCCTTACCGTGGAAGATGATGGCCGGGGCCTCGCACCTGACTGGGCTGAACGGCAGCAGAACGGCCTGGGCCTGTCGAACACGCGCGGTCGGCTGGCACGGATGTATGGACCCGCTGCGCAACTCCTGATCGCAAATGGAGCCGGGCGTTCAGGCGGAGTCACGGCCACAATCCTGCTTCCATACCACGAGATGCCCGAGTCGGAGCCGGCCATCCCGGGCCAGTCGGTGACGGCCCGATGATCCGTGCGCTCATCGTGGACGACGAGCCGCTTTCCCGGCGTACGGTTCGCCAGCTGTTGCGCTCGCATGCCGACGTGGAGATCGCCGCTGAATGTGCCGACGGGGAGGCGGCCAGGACCGCGATGGATACCCTCGACCTGGACCTCGTCTTTCTCGACGTTCGCATGCCCGAGCTGTCGGGACTCGATGTGGCACGCGCGCGGACGGAGGGCACGCGGCCGTTCATCGTCTTCGTGACGGCATTCGATGAGTTCGCGCTTCCCGCGTTCGACGCTGAAGCGACTGATTACCTGACGAAACCGTTGACGCAGGAGCGGTTCGACATCGCGCTGGCGCGCGTGCGCCGGATGCTTGCGCGGCCCGATCGCGCCGTCCCACAAATCGATCGTCTCGTGGCGCGCGTCCGCGATCGCGATGTGTTCATTGCGGCCGAGACAGTCGATTATATCGCTGCTGACGACGTGTACGTCGTTGTGCACTCC
>DASZZO010000098.1:0-2427 GCA_035544915.1 Gemmatimonadaceae bacterium
CGACGAGCGGCTGGTTCTGTTCAAGCCGCACAACGGCCGTCGCCTTTCGCTGATCGTCCGCGTGATCCACCAGGCGCGCGGTGACCGGCAGCGTGCGCGGTACGCCGCAGAGGCGCCAGCGGCCAAGACCATCGGTCACCAGGTCACGTGCCTGCGTGAACACCGCATACCCACCTCCGGGCGCAACCAGGAACCTGCTCTGCCAGGAGACCGTCACTTTGGAATCGGCGACAGGCCGGCCCCCGGTATCGCGCACGGTGCCGTAAAGCAGCGCTTCCGCCGCTTTCGTCGACTGTTCCCCGCACGCGCCGCGCAGAAGTTCCACTGCGCCGGGCAGCGTGAGGGTGACTTCGCGGGGCGGACCGTCCTTCACCTCCACGTCGAACTCGGCCGGCGGAGCACCCATGCTCTCCATGCTGGCGGTCCTGACACGCACGTGGTACGGACCGGCAAGCACAGGGGTCAAGCGCGCGACACTCGTCGAATCCACGGGCGCGCCATAGTTCGTGCCGTCGACCGTCATCACCCCGCCCCGAGTGCCCACGAGCGTATCGCCCGATGTGATCCGCGCGAGCAGAGTTGCCCCTGTGGCGCGGTACACCACGGAGTCCTTGCGCAACACGAGCGTCACCTCGCCGCCGTCCATTTCGATCGCGCGAAGCCGCGGCTGGCCCATGCTCATTGACGTGCCGAACGGATTCCGCGCGCGCCCGGGAGGGGCCAGCAGTATGGGCATGCGGATGTGCCAGCGATTGATGAGCCAGTTGCCCGACGCGAGGCGGAGAAACTCCACGCGCCCCCCCGCCCCGGCATCGGCGGCGACCGCGTGCAGCCCGGTATACCGATAGTCGAGCCAGCGCAGCTCTGCGGTCTCCCGGTCGAGCCAGAACGTACCTTCGATGTCCCGCATGCCTTCGCGCTCACGCGCCGGACGAAAGCCGACGCCGATCAGGTTCGCGTGCCCCGAGGGCCCTGGTTCGACGTGAAAGCAGTGGAGCGCGGCGAACGACTCCGACAGCAACGCGTCCGCATCCGGCGCGAAGTACCGTGTGCCATCGGTCTCGGCCACTACGTATCCCACCTGCGCAAGACTGTCCCCCGGCAAGCTTACGAATGCATGTGTTGTGGCCCCCCGGGTCGAACGAATCAGCTGGCGGCGAACCACCCGCCCGTCCGGACTCAGCGTGCGCTCAAACTCGATCCACTGGGCCACCAGGGGGACGTCCATGGCCCCGAGCTGAGACGCGGTCATCGCCTTCCGGGCCTCGTCCCACACGCGCGCCACGAGCTGGCCGGAGTCCTTGCTCAGGCGGCAACTGCTTTCCCCGCGCACGGTCACGCGTGCAAGGACAACCGGCGCGCCATTGAGGACGATGCGCAGCGCGTGCGACTCGCCGGCGGCGACGTCGAAGGGTGGAACCAGCGTTGGTTGGTAGCCGATTCGCAGGACGCGCACCGCATACCGTGCCGCGCGCGGCAGTGCGATGTCGAAGTCACCGTGCGCGCCCGTGAGCGCGCGGGCAATGGTTTCGCCGGCGGCGCCGCTCACCACCACGATCATTCCGGCCGCGCGAGTGGCACTGTCGGCCAGCAGCACATCGCCGCGTATCCGCTGCGCGTGCATCGCGCCGCAGGGCGCGAGCAATCCAAGGAAGAGCAGGAGGCGCCGACCGTATCTCAGAGATCCAGCTCCCACGTCTGTCCCACGAGTTCCGGGCCAAACATATGATGCCGGTTCTCGCTGGCCAGCGCAAAGCCCGCCTTGACGTAGATGTGTCGTGCTGCGTGGAGCACCTGGTTCGTCCAAAGCGTCATCTTGCGGTACCCGCACTGTCTGGCGAACCGAATGCACGCTTCCACCAGTCGCGCCCCCAGGCCCATTCCGCGTGCGGAAGGCTCCACCAGCAGAAGCCGCAGTTGCGCGACAGTCTTGGACTTCTGCACCACGAAGACACAGCCGACGATCTCGCCGGCCCGCTCTGCGACCCAGCAGTGCTCGCGCGCGGGGTCGAAGTGCTCGATGAACTCCGCGACGACTTTGGCCACGAGTGCCTCAAAGCGCGCATCCCAACCGTACTCCTCATGATACAGCACTCCGTGCCGGTGAACGATCCAGCCCATGTCGCCGGGCCGGTGCGACCGCAGCACGCATGGTTCCCCGTTTGGCGCTTCGGAGTTCGGCGCCTTCCTGGCGGCCAGCAACTGCTCGACATCCCCCAGCGCGGTGACCAGTCGCCGCTGCTCGGCCGCCGAGAGTGTGCGCGGCATGGTGGCGACTTCATCGTTGGACCGTGTATCGAGTGCGCCAAACTCCTTGCGTCCGCGGGGCGTGAGCGCCAGCAGGGTTTGCCGGGCGTCCGTCGCCGAGGGCGTGGCGCGTATGAAGCCACGCTTCTTGAAGGCGCGCAGGATGCGGCTCAGGTAGCC
>DASZZO010000099.1:0-10273 GCA_035544915.1 Gemmatimonadaceae bacterium
CAATATCGGGCTATACGCCGGTGGTCTATATCGACGGCGTGCGCTACAACATGTCCAGTGTCGGCAACTTCAATCCCACCGGGGCCGGCCTCAGCGGACAGTCGACGCAGGTGACCTCGGCGCTGAACCTGATCAGTCCTCAGGACATCGAATCCATCGAGGTCATCAAGGGACCGGCCGCTGCTACGCTGTATGGGGCGGACGCGGCCAACGGCGTGATACAGATCATCACGAAAAAGGGGAATCGGGCGCAGCAGCGCACCAGATGGAATACCCGGCTGGAGTCCGGACAGCAGGCCTGGCACCTCGACGCGGCGAACAACTACACCACCTGCGACTCGCTCAAGCAATCGGCACCTGCGTTGTGGCCCGGATGCGCCGCGGTCGCGCGAAATAGCGTGCTCATCGACAATCCGCTCAAGCGTGATCCCACTGCGCTCCGAAACGCAAACGTTCTGAAGCTGTCGGCTTCCGTCCGGGGCGGGGCCGACCGCTACTCGTATTTCTTCGGCGCCAATCGCGATGTGGAGCAGGGGGTCATGTACAACAGCGACAACTCACGAACTGGCGGGCGCGCCAACTTCACCTTCATGCCGTCCAGCCAGACGGATATTGCATTCAGTCTTGGCTACGCCAGCAACCGTCTGCGCCTGCCGGTGAGTGATGAAACCGGAAACGGCCTCACGCTGAGCGCCGCGCGCGGCAAGCCGGGACGCGACACCACAAAACTCTCGGCGGGATGGAGCACGATTTACCCGCTGCTGGCGAACGCCTATTACAATGCGGCCCGCACTGACCGGCTCACCATCGGCACCACGGGCACTTATCAGCCGCTGTCGTGGTTCCGCAATCGCGTCACGCTGGGCGTCGACTACACGGATGGACTGGCGGATATCATCTCCGCGCCAGGATCCGCGGACTCGCCCTCGGGATTCTCCGCGGAGGCGATCACCCGGCAATACCTCTACACGCTCGACTATGCAGGCAATGTCACAAGCTCGATTCCCCGGTGGAGGCTCGATCTCGTGACGTCGGGCGGCCTCCAGGTGATCGCGAATCGTCGCGAATCGCTCCTTGGAACGGGCACGGGCCTCGGCGCGGGCGACGTCGTACTGATCCAGACGGCGGCGCTCGTCACGGGCAGCAACTCGTTCTCGGAGAACAACTCGGTCGGGTATTACGTGCAGGAACAGATTGGCCATGCCAACCGGATGTTCCTGACGCTCGCGGAGCGGGTGGACAACAACTCGTCTTTCGGGTCGAACTTCAGAGTGATCACCTATCCGAAAGCGTCGCTTTCGTGGGTGATGTCCGAGGAACCCCGATTCGCGCGATTCTTCGACCTCATTCACGCCGATAATTTCAAGTTCCGGTACGCGTGGGGACAGGCGGGTACTGCGCCCGGTCCATTCCAGGCGGTCCAGACATATACGGTGGACAAAGTCACGCTTGGATCCGGCACCGCATCGGCATTGCGCACGAGCGCTTTCGGGAATCCGAACCTCAAGCCCGAGCGAGGCACGGAGAGCGAAATCGGATTTGAGTCCGGGTTTCTGCGGAACCGGCTCGGCGTGGATTTCACCTATTACGACAAGACGACGCGCGACATGCTCGCGTTTGTCGGCATTCCGGGCTCGGCGGGTTTTGGTGGAGCCTCGATTCTCTCCAACCTGGGCAAAGTCACGAACCGCGGAGTCGAACTTTCACTGTTCGGTACGCCCGTCCAGTGGAATGGCGTCTCCTGGGATACCCGGGTGAACGTCGCGTCCAACCGGAACCGGTTGGTCGACCTCGGCAATGGAAGCTATCGCCAGTCAATTTCGGGTCAGGCGTACGCCGTGCTACAGGAACATCGCATGGGATATCCACTCGGCGGCTACTGGGTGCCCAATGTGCTTCGCAACCCTGATGGCTCGCCGAGAACGTCCCCCAGCGGGACCGTCCTCACTGACACGGCGGTTGCGAACTTCCGTTTTGTGGGACCGTCAACGCCGACGCGGGAAATCGCCTGGTCGAACACCGTCACGCTTCCCAAAGGGTTCCGGGTCTACTGGCTGCTCGACTACAAGGGCGGTCACTACCTGTTCAACCAGCGGCTGCGAAATCAGTGCCAGGCGGCGAATGACAACTGCTGGATCACGAACAATCCGCGTGCACGATTCCCGCAGACGGCCGCGGACACGCTGCTGAACAAGGAACTTGCCGTCTACCGCCAGATCCCGGCGGCCTTCATCTCCAAGGCCGATTTCACCAAGCTGCGCGACCTGTCCCTCTCGTACTCCTTGCCCTCCTCGATGTCCGGGCGCATGGGGGCGTCGGAGGTCACGATTACGCTCGCAGGGCACAACCTGGCCCTCTGGTCGGACTATACCGGTGCCGATCCCGAGGTGAACAGCTATGGCGGACGTCTGTTCGCGCGCGCGGACACTTACACCGTGCCCATGCTCCGGCGCTGGACGCTGGCGCTCAACGCCACCTTCTGAGGGAGACGACCATGATGATGCCCTCCGCTCACAGTCCGCGCGTGTGCCGGAACGTGCTGTGCGTTCTTGTGGCCACCGCCGTCCTCGGGGGCTGCAGTGACTTTCTCAAGGTCACCAACCCGGGCGCAATCAATGCCGACAACCTCAACAACCCGCAGAACATCGCGCTCATGGTCAACGGGGTCATTGGCGAGTTCCAGCCCATGCTGTCGAACCTTGCGCTCTATGGCGGGGTGTTCTCCGACGAACTCCGGAACGATCACGTGTTTTTCGAGAATCGCGACTTCGACAAGCGCACCGTGGCGATGGAGAACGGCACGATGGCGCTGCTGGTCTACAATCCGATTCACCGCTCCCGCTTTCTGGCGGACAGCGTTGCCGGCCGCCTGAAAGTGATGCTCGGCGATTCTGCGGTTCGCGACGTGCGCCTTGCCAGAGTGGACGCCTACGGCGGGTACAACTACATCATGCTCGGGGAATACCTGTGCAGCTCGCCGGTGAACGTCAGCGCGCTGTACACGTCCGGACAAATCACCAACTTCGCGCTGCCGCGCTTGCGCGAGGCGATAGTCGTGGCGACGGCGGCCAAGGCGCAAGCCCAGGCATCTGCAGCCGTAAGGGCGGCCGCGGACAGTCTCGTGAACCTCGCCAACGTTGGGCTGGCGCGTGCCTATCTGCAGATCGGCAGGAATGCCGAGGCAATCGCCGCAGCCACGCAGGTACCGGTCGGGTTCGAGTTCCGTGTGCTGCATTCCGACAACAGCGCGCGCGAGTACAACCCGTTCGAAAACGCCGCGGCGCTCGGCGTGGCAAGCACCTGGATTTCGCTCGAGCCCAAGTTTCAGGGCTTGGGCGACGTGCGCGTCCCCTCGCGCCGGCTTCCGGCCATGGATACCAGGGGAGACTCCGTGCCGGTACCAAGTGCGCCCGAATCTTTCAGTACATATGCTGGAACACTCGCCGGGGCCCTTTTTACGAAGTCGTCAACCATGCGCTTTGCCTCCTACCTCGAGGCGCAATACATCATTGCCGAGGCGCAGGGACCGACGCAGGCGACCCTGGACTTTGTGAACAGCAGGCGGGCCGTCGGCGGCCAGGCGCCGAGTACAGCCGCCGGCGACGCGCTGATGGCCGACCTGCGCGATCAGCGCAGGCGCGACTTCTTTCTTGATGGGCACCGCCTGGGCGATATGCGTCGGTACCTCGCGCTCCACAACGTGAACGAGTTCTCCTCGGGCCCCTATCCGGGTACGACGTCCGGCGAGACCTACGGTACCCAGACATGCTTTCCGATCACGATCACCGAGTTCAACAACAATCCCAACATTCCGAAATGAAACCGGGGGAAGCGCGTTGATCCCGAACTTCTGACCGGACCCCGGGGGGTCGCTTTTGTTATGGTCGGCGGTCAGCTTCCGGACCATGACCGATGACCGGGTGATCCCGAAGCGTGCCGTCGCGAGCTGGATATTGTACGACCTCGCGAACGTGATATTCTCGATGGGCGTCATCTCGCTGTACTTCTCGCTGTACGTGCGCGAAACCGTCGGATCGCAGCGCGCGGACAGCGTCTACGGCCTGATCACAGCCGTTTCGATGGGAATCATGTTCCTGCTCTCGCCGCTGCTCGGCGCGATGACCGACCGGGCGCGGCGGCGCATTCCGTTTCTTGCCTGGGCCACGATCCTCTGCTGCGCCTGTACGGCACTCATCGCGCGCGGGCCGTTCATGATCAGCGCGCTGCTATTCGTCGTGGCGAATGGCGGCTACCAGGCCGGCGTGCAGTTCTACGATTCGCTTCTGCCCGAGGTCACGACGGAGACGAACCGTGGGCGAATCAATGGACTCGCGATCGGACTCGGGTATCTCGGTTCGTACGTCGCGGTCGGCATTGGCCTGCTGCTGACCGCCAAGGACCATCCCTTCCCTTTCCCCACGTACTTCCTGATCATCGCGGGCGCATTCCTGACACTGGCGCTCCCCTGCTTTCTGTTCGTACCTGAGCGGGGGAATGCGCACCCGCGTCCCATCTTCACGTGGTCTGCGGTGACCGAATCCGCAACGCAGACGATTCACACGCTGAAATCGGGCAACAAGTATCCGGGGCTGCTCCGCTTTCTCCTCGGGCGCATGTTCTACACCGACGCCATCAATACCGTGGTGTCGTTCATGTCGCTCTATACGGTGAACGTGGCAATCTCCACGGGCCTGACGGCCCAGGACGGCGAGAAGAAGGCGCAGCTCGTACTGATGTCCGCCATCACCGCAGCCATCTTTGGCGGCATCATCTGGGGGATCGTAGTGGACAAGATCGGGCCCAAGCGCACGCTCACCATCGTGCTGTCGCTCTGGATGACCACGTTCGTGACAGCTGCGTGTGTCGGATTCCTGCACCTCCACATCGGATGGCTCTTCGTGGTCGCCTGCGCCGCCGGTATCTGTCTGGGTGGCACGTGGGCCTCCGACCGGCCGCTCATGCTGCGGCTCACCCCGCCGGACCGGGTGGGGGAGTTCTACGGCCTGTACGGAATGGTTGGCCGTTTTTCCGCCGTCACCGGCCCGCTGCTCTGGGGACTGACCACCTACATCACGGTGGAGCGCGGCGGCATGCCCGAGCTCACCGGGCAGGCGTTTGCGATCTGCACGCTGCTGCTCATGGTGATTGCGAGCTTCTGGATTCTCCGGAAAGTGACTGACGAGAAACGCGACTGGATGGCACTCAACCTTATCAAGGGAGGGTGAACGCCATCAAGGGAGGGTGAACGCCCGACTGCCTCCACAGTTGACCCCAGCCCCCCGCCCGGCTAACTTTTATGACTTGTTCCGTGCCGCCCGCCGGGCGATCCACGTAGAATCAGATACACGAACACCGTCGCTGTAAATGCCGACTATTAACCAGCTCGTTCGCCAGAGCAGGCGCTCCGTGGCCGCCAAGGACAAGGCGCCGGCGCTCAAGGCGAGCCCTTTCAAACGCGGTGTCTGTACCCGCGTCTACACCACCACGCCCAAGAAGCCTAACTCCGCACTCCGGAAGGTCGCCCGCGTGCGCCTCACCAACGGGTTCGAAGTTACCGCCTACATTCCAGGCGAAGGTCACAACCTTCAGGAGCACTCGATCGTGCTCATTCGCGGCGGCCGCGTAAAGGACCTGCCGGGCGTTCGCTACCATATCGTGCGCGGCAAGCTCGACGCCTCCGGCGTGAACGGCCGCAACAAGAGCCGGTCGAAGTACGGCACCAAGAAGCCGAAGGGAGGCACCAAGTGAGCCGCCGCAAAAAGAGCGTCAAGCGCACCATCCTCGCGGATTCGCGCTACGATAGCCAGACAGTCTCGAAGTTCATCAACGTCCTCATGTATCAGGGGAAGAAGTCGACGGGAGAGCGTATCTTCTATGGCGCCATGGACCTGGTCGAGAGCCGTACCTCGCAGCCTGGAGTGAATGTCTTCAAGCAGGCCCTCACCAACCTCAAGCCGGTTGTGGAAGTGAAGAGCCGCCGCGTTGGTGGTGCGACGTATCAAGTGCCGGTGGAGGTGCGCCCGGAGCGCCGCACGGCGCTCGCCATGCGCTGGCTCATTCAGTACTCGCGTGAGCGCAACGAGAAGTCGATGGCTGAGAAGCTCGCCGCCGAGGTGATCGCAGCGTCAAAGGGCGAGGGCAACGGTGTCAAGAAGAAGGAAGACACGCACCGCATGGCCGAGGCCAACAAGGCGTTCGCGCACTATCGCTGGTAGCGCAGCCGGGCGATCAGCGCCGGATCGCCCGTTTGAGAAGCCGAAGTGGTGGATGCAGCAGCCGTGATACGGCGGTTTGGCGCGACAGGACCCGGGCGCGAGTCCGCCGTTCCGATTCCAGCCTTGCGTCGTCGGCAGCCGACACGGAAACCTGTACGGCTCTCCGCGGATTTTCCCCGCAGTCCAGCCTCTCGAGCGCCGCGCGAAAGGACCGATAGAAATGCGCGCGAGCCGGCCCCACCAGCGCTCGCTGCGAATCCGTTCGCTGCGATTCCGTTCGCCGCGAATCCGCCGGCGCATGTGCCGGCGCATGTGCGTGCGCATACGCTCGCCGTCCGATCGTTGGGTTCAGGTTGACCTCCCACACCTGCGGCCGGCCATCGAGCACACCGTAGTCCACCCGGCCGTACTCGGCTCGCGCCAACCGGAAGGTCTCTCGCAGCCAGGCCTCGTGCGGGTTCGTGGTGACGTAGTCGAACTCCTCCCGAGCCGCCTCCTCGGTGAACAGGCGGTCGTGATCCTTGGTTACCCACTCCCGGCTCTGTATCAGGGATCGTGGGACTATCCGGTCGCCCACGATGTAAGCTGAATACTTGCGAAAAATCCCTCCGGCATCGGCGGTGTGGCAGTACTCGACGACAAGAAGGTCGCGCAGCCGGTACCCGCGCGCGCAGGCTGCGAGCAGCGCGAGGTTGAGCCGCCATCGCGACCAGAGCAGTGGTGTCAGGCTCCCCGTGTGCTCTCGTTCACATCGCACAAAGACCGGATACCGGTGCCGGAGCGTGAAGCCGTCGGCGCGCGTTACGCGAAAAAGATTCCGGCCCGTCTCAAACGCCGCGTGGAGGAGTTCCCCGCGCCGGCGCACCGCGAGCGGGTCGTTGAGGAGCGCGATTCCCTGCGCGGCGCGCGCGAGTTCGTGCCGGCAACGGGCAACGAGCACCGCGCCGGTGGGCGTGAGCTGGTCGATTGCCGAGAAGATGTATGCGCCCACCGGCAATGCGCGCCGCGCAAAGACTTCCTCGTACGTGAGCACGCGGATCCGGTCCCGCAACGCGCCCGATTCATCACCACGAAGGAAGTCCTCCATCGGGAAGATCTGTTCGTGCGGCGCGACGAAAAAAATCATCCACGCTGTCGCCCAGCGCCGAGCGGTGCGGGCTTCACGGAGGCGGTTCCCGGCCCAGCGTCAACCGGCACGAGACGGAAGCCCGCAACCCGTGTGACGATCGTTGCGACGCTCATGTCGGCAGTCACGTTCAGCAACGTCTTGAAAACATCGGGGATCGAATCCACGGCGTTCAGCAGCACGATTCCCTGAATGGGCAGACCTGCGGCAAGGTAGAACGGCAGCGTCACCAGCGCCCCGCCACTTGGCAAGCCCGGTGAGCCAAAACTCAGCAGTGTGGCGGCAAACACGAAGAACAACTTCAGCGAAGAATCCACGGGAACGCCGTAGAGATGCCCGAGAATGATCACCTTGAGCGGGCTCGAGATCGTGCGATTCAGCTTGAATACCGAGGTTGCGAGAGGCAACACGAAAGTCGCCACGGGTGCGGGCAGCCCGATGTCCTTCTGGCCGCGATCGAGTAGCGACGGAAGCGCGGCCAGCGACGAGCGGCTGGCCACGGCCACACCCTGACTTGGGAGCACTCCCTTCGCGAACCGGCCCGGCGAGATTCCGCCAAGCCACCACGTGACCGGGTACAGAAGGAGCGTGGTGATCACGAGTAAGACCGAAACGGCCGTCACGTAGTAGGCTATTCCGCCTGCAATCGCGGGACCCGCCTTGGCGGAGGCCGCGAATGTCAGCGCGAACACCGCAAGCGGCAGCACCCTGAGGATGTAACCTGCGAGCGTCAGCGTCGTCTCGGACACAGCCCGGAGCAGCCGTTCAAGCAGCAACCGGTGTTCCTCGGCTATCCCGCGAATCGCCAATGCGAACAGCAGCGCAGCCACGATGGCCGGGAGGACCTCGGCGCCACTCAACGCCGCCACCAGGTTCGTGGGAACAAGATTGACCAGCCAATCCTTGAGTGAACCCGGAGGACCACCGCGCAAGGCCGCCTGATTCGCTCCGGGATCGACGCTGGATTGCGTCGCCATCCGCGTTGCTTCGTTCACGGGGAACCACTTCACCAGCGCTGAACCGGCGGCCACGGTGCCTAGCCCCGTCGCCAACAGCATGACAACAAAGCAGAACAGCGTGTAGCCGCCAAGCTTGCCGGCTTGGCGGGACTTGCCTGCCCCAACCACCACCACCATCAGGAGCGAGAGGACCAGCGGCAGCGTGATCATCAGCAGCGCGTTGAGCCAGAGCTGGCCGATTGGTGTGAAGAAACGCACCGCGGCGAGCAGCACCGGGATCGGCCACCGATGAGTTGCGGCGCCCAGGGCAAATCCCAGCGCGAGAGCGCTCAGAGCCATGACGGTCGCTGGTGCGGGATGCCGTCGATAATCGACGCTGGCGAGGCTCAATCGCATGACGTCATATACGATGTCCGGTAGAGTGCCGCCAGCGACTCGCCGGCCCCGCGTGGAGCTGCCGCAAACCCGCGAGCGGATGCCCGGAGGTACTTCCCATTCCGCACCGGAGGCTGTTTCGTAAGAAGCGCACGTGAGGGTGAGTTCAGGGCTGGCCGCAGGCTCATGGTTCGGAGGAGGTGGCACAGTGAACACGCCGCGGAGGGTCGGGCCGCCGCTGGGGGGCCTGCTGTCGATGCTTCTCGCCCCTGCAGCGTGGGCGCAGGCGGGCGGAGGCGCGATGGGCGGCGTCAAGGCAACGGTGCGAGACGCGTTCGGCACCCCGATCATCGGGGCTCAGGTCTTTCTGGTTGGCTCCCCGATGCGCGGCGAAACCGACGATCACGGCCAGTTTTCGGTGGCGAAAACCGCGGCGGGCGCGGTGACCCTTCAGGTGCGACGCATCGGCTTTCGCCCGGATACCAGCATCGTTTCGGTGCCACCGGGCAAGTACGTACCTGTGGAGATCGTGCTCAATCGGTTCGCGCTCGAGCTCCTGCCTGTCGTCGTTCAGGGGAGGAAGCAGCTCACGGGACAGCTGGCGGGATTCTATGCGCGAAGGGCGCGCGGAGTCGGTCACTTCTTCACCCGTGAAGATCTCGAGAAGCAGAACCAGGCGAACATGGTGGACGTGCTCCGTATGACGCCGGGCGTTCGTGTCGTGGGGCAGGGGATGTCCAACCGCGGGGTCCGGTTTCGTGACGCGCGCTGCCCGCCGCTCACCTGGCTCGACGGTTTCCCGCTCTACGCGGGGGAGTACGACCTCGATGCAGTGGACCCCCGCACGTTCGCCGGGGTGGAGGTCTACAATGGTTCCGCCAGTGTTCCCATCGAGTTTCAGGGCAACCAGATTGTCGGCAACAGTTCCTGCGGAACAATCGTCCTCTGGACCAGGCAGGGCGAGCTGCGCGTCAAGCAGCGCAAGAATGGCGAGCCGTCGGCGGCCGCACAGATCGCGCAACTCGTGGAGCAGAACTCGGTGTTCACCGCGAGCCAGGTGGACGTTCCCGCGCGCATCGAGGAGGGCAATCCCGTGCACCCCATGTACCCGGATTCGCTGTTCGACCGCGGCATTCCCGGAAAGGTGCTCACCGAGTTCGTCGTGAACGCGAGTGGTGAAGTCATGATGGATACGTTCAGCATCGTGATGACGTCGCACGAAGCGTTTTCAGATGCGGTGCGTCGCGCGATCCGGCTGCAGCGCTACACGCCGGCCCAGCGCAACGGGAAGGTCGTCCAGCAGGTGGTACAGCAGCCGTTCGAGTTCGTGCCGGACTCGACGGCGATTCGCAAGCGATAGCATCAACCGCTTGCGAGCCGCATTCCTCCTGCTGCTCCCGCTCGCCTTTCCGCTGGCGGCTCAGCAGACGCTTTCGGCGTTCGACGAGGCGAAGGCGCGGTCACTCCTGCGCACGCAGCTCCCGTGTCTTGGCTGTCACGAACTCGACGGTGACGGAGGGCGCAGCGCGCCGGCGCTCACGTCCGTGGGCTCGCGACGACCGGCCGCGTACATCCGCGCGATGATCGAGGATCCGCAA
>DASZZO010000100.1:0-5421 GCA_035544915.1 Gemmatimonadaceae bacterium
AGCCTTCGGGCAGCTCGTTCAAGCGCGCAGAAAAGTCCTGGCTCATGCAGGAATCCTATTAAAAGACAAGGGCCCGGAAGTTCCGGGCCCTTGCTGTCGACGTTCGCAGTGCTTCCGCCTCCGACTCCAGGAGCCGGATCCGGAAATGGAAGCCCTAGAGGCTCACGTCCTCCCGAGCTCCCGGCTGGCAAACGAGGCGGCTGGCACCACGATTCGGTTTATCCAAGCTTCCGCCTCACCTCCTTTGCCCCACGGGCAGTGAACTTCCACGCGAGTGTACCAGCGGCCATGGCGTGGTGCGCTTGCCCACTAGACTTTCGGTCGATGCCACGACGTTCCAGCCGTCCCACTCCGGCTTCGCGATTGAAGAAGCGCGTGGTGATCAAGCCCGACGGGCGGTATCTCATTTACTTCGAAAAGGCTTGAGCGAGCTCCGCTGGCATCCCCTGCTGGAGGAGTGGGTCACCGTCGCACCGTGGCGCCAGGACCGCACGTACCACCCGCCTGCCGATCACTGCCCTTTGTGTCCGACCCGGCCCGGCCACCTCGAGACAGAGATCCCTGAGCCCGACTACCACATCGCCGTTTTCGAGAACCGGTTTCCTTCTTTCAACGGAGAGCAGGGCCGCTGCGAGGTGGTCTGCTATACGCCCGTGCACGACTCCTCGCTAGGCGAGCAGTCGGTCGAGCACATCAAGGACCTAATCGAGGTCTGGCGCGACCGCACGCGGGAGTTGGGCCGGCTTCCCAACGTGCGCTATGTCTACATCTTCGAGAACCGCGGTGAAGCGATGGGGGTTACCCTCAGCCAT
The DNA here is from genome assembly GCA_035544915.1 of Gemmatimonadaceae bacterium. GTDB lineage: Bacteria > Gemmatimonadota > Gemmatimonadetes > Gemmatimonadales > Gemmatimonadaceae > Fen-1231. The sequence goes on from DASZZO010000100.1 coordinate 813, forward strand.
CCGCACGGCCAGATCTACGCCTACCCGTTCGTGCCGCCGGTGATCCAGCGCGAGCTTCGCGCTCAGGCGCGGCACAAGCGCAAGACCGGACGCTGCCTTTACTGCGACGTCCTCGAGGGCGAGCAGGGCGGCGAGCGGACAGTGCTGCGCGACGAACGGTGGATTGCATTCGTGCCGCCGTTCGCGCGTTGGCCGTACGAAGTGCACCTCGCGCCCGTGCGGCATCGTGGCGGGCTCCTCGACCTGGACCCTGAAGACGACGAGTCGTTCGCACACATTTTGAAGGGCTTGCTGCAGAAGTACGACCGCCTCTTCGAGCTCCCACTGCCATACGTGATGGCGATGCACCAGAAGCTGCCCGGCCGCGGCGGCGGGCAGCACCACTTTCACATCGAGTTCTATCCGCCGAACCGCAGTCGCGACAAGCTCAAGTACCTGGCGGGGTCGGAGCTGGGCGCAGGCGCATTCATCCTCGACGCACGAGCCGAGGACACGGCCGTGGAGCTGCGTGGACTCTGAGCTGGTGCATCGCGCGCCCGCCGGGCACTGGCACGGACGCGCTCCCGGGCGGGTCAATCTCATCGGCGAGCACGTGGACTACATGGGAGGCGTGGTACTGCCGGCGGCGGTGGACCGGCACACCTATCTCACCGGTCACGCTGCGAGCGACTGGTCGATCGAGAGCGGCATCGATGGTGGACTCGCTTACCTCCGGTGCATTGGTGAGGAGCTCGGCGCGCCTCCTCAGGCGGTTCGGGTGACGTCCGACGTACCGCCCGGTGCTGGGATCAGCTCATCTGCTGCGCTGCTCGTGGCCGCAGCTGCCGGGCTCAGGCCTGAAATGAACGGGGTGGAGGCGGCGCTTGCGTGCCAGCGCGCCGAGCAGCGCGCCACTGGTGTGCAGGTGGGGGTGATGGACCAGTTCGCCTCTGCGCTCGGGCGCCGCGGCCATGCTCTCCTCCTCGACTGCACCACGCTTGACTACAAGCCGATTCCGTTTCCGGATGAGCTGCTCATCGCGGTCATCGACTCGGGTGAGCATCGCTCGCTTGCGGACACGCCGTACAACCAACGGCGGCGCGAAGCCGAGGCCGGTGAGCCGAAGCGGCGCCGCCACGTGGATTCCGAGATCGCGCGCGTGCACGCTTTCGTGGATGCGCTCGAGCGCCGCGACTTCAACCGACTCGGCACGCTGCTGAAGGAGTCACACCAGAGCTTGCGCGACGATTTCGAGGTTTCGACCCCGAACGTGGACGCGCTGGTGGAGATGGCGTGGGCGGTGAAGGGATGCGTTGGCGCGCGAATCATGGGCGCCGGCTTCGGCGGCAGCATTCTCGCGCTCGTCGAACGTGGTCGCGAACAAGCCCTAGTTGAGGGCGTCGCGCGGCCTGTCATCGTCTGTGCGACTGCCGACGGCGCGTTTGTCCGTACTGACGCTTGAGCGACTGCCTGTTTCTCCCGCGCCCGCAGCGATCGGGAGGCATACGCGAGCTCAGCGGCTGGGAAGCGCTGTGGATGCCGCTCGGCGAAGGCGAAGCGGAGCGGCTGACCACCGGCACGGGTGCCGGCTGGAAACCGATCGAGGTCCCGCGCCAGCTGGCCGCCCATGAAGGACGTCAGTCGGTCTGGTACCGTGCCGAGTTTGCTCGACCCGATCACGCCGGTCGCGTCCTTCTCCGTATCGGGGGAGCGTTCGTCGCCACCAACGCGTGGCTCAACGGCAAGCTGCTGGGTTCGCACTACGGTTACTTCGCGCCGTTCGGCTTCGACCTCACGCCCTACCTCAAGCCCGAGAACCTGCTCGTGATCTGCTGCGAATCGCCGGTCGAGCCGCAGCCGGAGAAGAAGCGCCACATCCTGGGCTTGTTCAACGACGGCGAGCTGAAGCCCTATCCCGCATCGGCGTACTCGAGCCTGCCCGAGCCCTACCGCGCCGAGGTGCCGATTGGACTGTGGCGTGCGGTTGAGCTGGAGTACGTGGGCCCGATCGTCGTCCAATGGATGCGTCTGAAGCCGCAATTCGAGGCGGGCGACGGGCGCCTCGAGGTGGAGGCTCGGTTGCGCAACCTGGACGGCCGCCAGATGGAGGGCGAGATGGAGCTGGTGGTCTCCGCCCCAGGGCGAGATGCGCTGCGCCTCCGCAGGGAGGTGCGCCTCGCGGGCGGCATGGAGCAAACCGTATCGATGCGGCTGGCCCTCCCGGGCGCGAAACGCTGGGAGCCCTGGCGCTTCGGCGAACAGCCCATGTATCGAGCGGAACTGATTGCGAATGTCGCCGGGGGGGCCGAGTCGGCGCGGGTTGACGATGGTTTCGCATTTCGCGATCTGAAATGGGACATCGGGCCGCGCCGGTGGAGTTTCGCTGTCAACGGCCGTCCGATGTTTTTGCGCGGCGCGTGCTACGCGGCGCCGTATCGCATGGATGAGCTGACCCCAGAGCGGATAGACGGCGATCTTCAAATCGCCAGGGAGGCCAACCTCGACGCGTTGCGGGTGGTGGCCAACGTGCTGCCCGACGACTTCTACCGGCGTGCTGATCTGGCCGGGATGCTGCTTTTCCAGGATCTCCCGCTGACCGGCGCCTACGCCTATCACGCTCGGGGAGACGATTCGCGGTTCTTTGACACCGCAGCGCGCGAGCAGCAAGTGGAGATGGTCGAGCTGCTCCGCAACCGGCCCTCGGTCGCGCTGTGGAGCGGGCACGACGAGCCCCCGTGGCTGCCCAGCAACGCCGACCTCGGCGATGTGCACACCGTGCGGCAGAACCACTCCATCGACATGGAGCTCAAATCGAACTTCGAGCGTCTCGATCCCACGCGACCGGCGCTTGCCGCCTCGGGGGAGGTCGATCAGCACCTCCTCCTCGGTTGGACCGCCGGCTCGTGGCGGGACCTCGCCCAGGCCGAGCCGGTGATGGTCACGGCCTTTGGAGCACAGTCGCTGCCGCCGGTCGACTCGCCGGTTTGGAAGCAGATCGGCGATCGATGGCCGGTCGCGGACGACGAGCCATCATGGCGCTACGCGGGATTCCAACCGGTCAACTGGGCGGAGCGCGGCGTGGGTCTGCCCTCCGCGCATCAGAGCCTCCAGTCTTATGCCGATTCCTCCCAGGCATACCAGGCCGGCGTCATCAGGCTCGCGGCGGAACATCTTCGCGCACGAAAGTTCGAGTCGTGCTGGGGCGCATTCGTGTACCACCTTGTCGATCCTTTCCCGGCCATTGGCTTTGGGCTCGTGGACGGCGCGCGGCGGCCCAAGCCCGCGCTCGAGGCGTTGACCCACGCCTTCAAAGCGACGCGCGTGATTGTTGAATCGCTGGCATTCGAGCCGGATCGTCCATTCGGCTTTCTGCAGAAACCCGACGTGCCATTCAGCGCGCGGCTCATTATCGTCAACGACGACCCGGAACTGTCTGGGCCGGGCGTGGTGCGCTGGTCGGTGGCGCGCGAGCGCAAGCGCAGCCGCCGCGGCGTGAGACGTCTTCGCGATGTCGTTCAGCGAAGGTCGTACGCGGGCAGCGTCGACCTCGAGGTGCCGACGGCGATCGAGCCCGCCGTCAGCGTCACGACTTTGAGCCTTCCGCTTCCGGCGGAGGGTGATTACAAGTTGGAAGCTGCCCTCACCGTGTCCGGGCGATTGATCGATCGCTCCGAGCTGCGATTCACCATGACATCGAGCCTGCCACCGCCTCGGGAGCGTCCGGAGCTTGCTCGGTACCTGGCTGAACGGCTCGCCGACCTGACCAGCCTCCGACCGGAGGAGGATGGGATGAGCTTCGCCCTCGAGAACCGCACCCGACCCGCGGTGCTCACTGGAGTCATGGGCTTGCGCCTCGACGGCGTGGTGCTCGCGAGGCACGACCTCCAGGTTGAAACCAATGCGGGACGGGCGCCGCTTCCGCGCCGGCTCGACATGCCGGTTGGGCGCCCGCAGCGTCTCTACGTGGTCACCGGCCAGCCGCTGGGCCCGGGAGCGCACTCGCTCGAAGCGAACATAACGGTCCCCGGGGTGGCATCGGGCCGTCTCGTCATCGAAGGCAAGGTCTAGCGTCCCGCTCCGGAGGTTGCGACCGAAATGCCAGGGGCAGCGCTGCGCGGTGCCCGTGGCACCCTTCGGGTTCATCCGGCTAGGCGCCCGATCTCCGCGTTGCCGGCTCCGCTACTCGCTTACAGGTCTAGCGACATGCGCGCTGCGTTGCTCGCCGGCGCCTTGAGCTCGGGCGCCGATCCGGCGACTTTCGGCCGAACCTCCGGACCGGGACACTAGCGCGCAGGGGGTCGCTTCTGGTTGGATCGGAGCGAACTTGACCGAACTAGGTCGGCTGCCATACTTCAGAATTACGCGGTTGCCGACTGAGCCCGACATGGGCGTCGCACCAGATTTTCGTAATTGATAAATAGCCGGATTCGGCCAAAGGGAGGCTCTCCACCGGATGCCAATTAACTATCTCTATATCCTGCTGGCGCTGACGGCGATCGTCTCCTTTGTCATGTTGATAAGGGCACGCGGGCGCCGGGTCAAGCGGAAGAAGGCAGATCCGCCCGTTCGTCCATCGTCTCCTATCCCTCAATCGACTGCGACCCCACCTAGGCCGGCGGGCATCGCCTCG
>DASZZO010000101.1:0-1506 GCA_035544915.1 Gemmatimonadaceae bacterium
CGGCCGAGGAGCGGCTTCACGCCCAGCATTTGAAACGCGTCGGCGGTCATCTGCGCGCCCTTGATGCGCTCCGCATAGGTGTCCTGAACAAGGCTTACACTTCGCCCCATTCCGGCGATCACGTAGTCAAAGATGTCCGTCCGCGCTCTGAGATCGCCGAACTCCGCCACGGACCACAGATCGAAGCTCCGCTGACCGAGCTTCGGGAACTCTCCACGCGTCGTAACGATACGATCGGAGGCCGCGTACGGCCAAGGATCGAGCAACGCGCTTTTCACGACGCTGAATACGGCGGTGCTTGCGCCGATGCCGAGTGCGAGCGTCAACGCGGCCACCAGCGTGAACCAGGGATTCCGTCTCATAAAGCGGAGGCCGAAGTACATATCCTGAACGAGAGCCTCCAGCCACTGCGCCGGTCGCGCTTCACGGAATCGCTCGCGCGCGACAGTGGTGTTTCCGAAGGCCCGCCGCGCGCTGAAGGCGGCCTGTTCGGGTGTCATGCCGGAGCGAACGAGCCGCTCCGTTTCCATCGCGAGATGGGAGTCGACTTCCTCGGAGAAATCGCCGGTCGACCGGCCGCGCCAGTATATCCACCTCATCGCTTATCCTCCCACGGCGTCGGTGCCGAGCACCAAGGACACGGCGATGGCGAGCCGACGCCATTCGATCGCTTCCTTCGCGAGCTGTTTTCGGCCCGCCTTGGTCAATTCATAGAACCGTGCGCGCCGGTTGTTGTCGGACACGCCCCATTCGCCGCGAATCCATCCTCTTGTCTCCATGCGCTGGAGCGACGGATAGAGCGAGCCGTGGTCAACGAGGAGCATGTGATTGGACGAGTGCTGGATGGCCAGCACGACGCCGTGACCGTGGTGACGCCCGAGCGCGAGTGTACGGAGGATCAGGAGATCGAGCGTGCCCTGGAGGATCGTCGCGCGATCACCGGTAGTTCTAGTAGCCATTCTACCAGAGACTAACGACACCTCGGCACCAAGTCAATCGAGCACGGCTATTGCGTGTCCCGAGCCCGCGTGGCTTACCCAGGGGCAACCGCGTCCCCAGGACAACTTCGCCAACTCCATCCGTGGTGGGGAGCCCGCATAAGTCGCGGGCCCAGTAGATCTCTTTGGAGCCAGCGGATGACTCCGCGGGAATCGCAGAACCGTGCCTGGTCCGACGCGGTGTCGGATTGGGAGCAGGAGATGGAGCGGTGGATGACGCCATCTCCTGCTCCCACTCTGCTCCCAACAGCAGAGGAGTCCCTCGTCCGCGATCGACGCGCCGTCATCCGCTCGCTCCAGCGGAATCCATGGGAACGACGAATCGCGCCAGCTCTGAATCACAACAAAGTGGCGAAGTAGTGCTCTTATGCTCCGGAACGAAGCGTCGTTCGACTCAGAAACGTCTCGATCGGCCTCCGCGCGGATCGGGTCGTTTTTGTCGTGCGGGCGCCCCGGCGCTAGCGTGCGCTACTCTGACCTGCCATGGTTTCTTGAGACACGTCATGAC
>DASZZO010000102.1:0-16838 GCA_035544915.1 Gemmatimonadaceae bacterium
GCTGGGGTTTCAACATCTATGGTCAAGTGACGGTGCCGGCCGGCCTTGCCTCGGTGGCACAGATCAGCGCCCGCCTCTTTCACACGTGCGCACTCAAGACGGATGGGACGGTCGTCTGCTGGGGACTGGACTATTACGGTGAAGCCAGCGTGCCGGCCGGAATTGCCTCGGTGGTACAGATCAGCGCCGGCTACTTTCACAATTGCGCGCTCAAGACCGATCAGACGGTGGTCTGCTGGGGTTACAACGGGTCCGGTCAGACGGCCGTGCCGGCCGGTCTTGTCTCGGTGGCACAAATCAGCGCCGGCGGCAATCACACCTGTGCGGTCAAGACCGATGGGACAGTGGTCTGCTGGGGTGAGAGCGGTCAAGGTCAAGCGACCGTGCCGGCCGGCCTCAACCTCAACGTCCGTGCCAACCAGACGATCACCTTTGGCGCACTGAGCAGTCGCACGTTCGGCGACCCGCCCTTCGCCCTGACCGCCAGCGCATCGTCAAACTTGGGCGTCACCTTCTCAGCGAGCGGCACCTGCGCTGTCGCGGGGAGCACCGTCTCTCTCACCGGAGCCGGCGGCTGTACCATCACTGCCGACCAGCCTGGAAACGCCAGCTTCTTCGCGGCGCCCAGCGTGTCGCAGAGCTTTGCCATCGCGCGAGCGCCTCAGGTGATCGCCTTCGGCCCGCTCTCCCCTCGCGTGTATGGTAGTCCATCGCTCGCGTTGAGCGCCAGCGGCGGTGCGTCCGGGAACCCAGTGGTTTTCATGTCACAAACCGTCGCGACGTGCACCACGTCGAATGGCGCTGTCAGCATCGTCGCCGTCGGCACGTGCACCATCACCGCCGACCAGGCCGGCAGTGCGAACTACTTGCCCGCTGCGCAGGTGACGCGAAGCTTCGTGATCACTCCGGCGCCGCAGACCATTACCATCACGTCCTCGCCGCCGCAGCCGGTGCTCCTCGACGGCAGCTACACGATCACCGCGACCGGAGGCGGGTCTGGCAGTCCCATTAAAGTCAGCTCGCTGACGCCCGGCGTGTGTCCGGTCGGGGCCAACAACGTCGCCGCGTTCATCGCGGTGGGTGCGTGCACGATCGCGCTCGACCAGGCCGGCGCGCCGAACTACCTCGCGGCGCCGCAGGTCACGCAGAGTTTCAACGTACTGTATGCCTTTACCGGGTTTTTCTCTCCCGTGAGTAATCCGCCGACCCTCAATGTCATCGACGTCGGGCAATCCATGCCGATGTGGTTCAGCCTGGCGGGTGACCGGGGTCTCGCGGTACTCGCGGCCGGATCGCCAACGTCGCAGGCCATCACGTGCCCCGTTGGGGCGGTTACGAACCCGATCAGCCAGGTGGAGGACACGGGCCCCGGCCTCCAGTTCAAGAAGGCGAGCGGTCGGTACGTCTACCTGTGGCGGACGGACGAGGCGTGGGCCGGAACGTGCCGAGTGTTCACGCTCACGCTGGTCGATGGGACGACGCACCAGGCCAGCTTCAAGATTCGCCAGCAGTAGGACAACTGGAACTGATCACACGTGTAGGATCGGAAGTGATGGAAAGTCGCCGCGTGCCCTGCTGCGGACGTTCAACGCAGCAGGTGCACGCCGGATCTGCTCGATGATCAACTAAAGCCATTGGCAGCCCTGGGCCGCTGAACGGCTGCAGGTCAGCCGAGCCGCCCTGAGGCGCGCATGCGATTCCCAGTGCGAACTGCCGCCGGTCTCGTCCGCGCCGCTACTTCTTTCGCCGCGCGACCGCGGACCTGGTTCGCCCCGCCGCTCGTGACGAGTCTATGGGCACGCCAGCCTTCATCGCCTGCGACCGTTCGCGGAGCCGGTCGAGCTGGCGCAGTTTCTCTGCGAAAGACAAGCCCGCGTTGCGCGCACGGAGCGCATCCTTGTCGCGGCGCACCTTCAACCAATCAAATTTTTTCATCATCCGCCAAGCAGCGCTCGTGAGAAATCTTTCCACCTTGTCTTGAGGCCGTGTAGTTCCAGTATCGCCTCGAAACGCGGCATGTCCAGCACCTTGGCCTCCACCATCTGGACGACCCGAAGCTTGTCCTTGGCACGCCCTACCTGCAGGGCGATCGCCGTGAGGTGTTCGGCCGTGAATACTCGCGTGGGCACGCCGTCAACGTCCAGATGGACGGCGGCGGCGATCGCGTCCTCGAGGAGTGGTCCGGCGGCCGGCAAAAATTGGACTGGCCATCCACCAATCACGAGATGTCCCTCGCTAACCTTGGCACCGCGCGGCTTTAGATAGCCGTAGATCGGTGCCAGTGGGTTGAGAGTTGCCCCGGACGCACCTTTGAACGTCACGAATACGTCCACGTCTTCCGTCGACACGGCAGCGAGGTATCGCGTAGCGCCTACCGCTCCCCCAATAGCGTACCGTTCGACCACGCCGGCCATCTCGAGATCGTGAATGGCTGTCAGGACCTGGTGCAGTGACACACCGAATAATACAAAGACGGCGCGGCTCCGACCTGCGTAAGCAAGGCCGTCGTACGCTTGGCGATGCGCAGGATTGATGACGCCGGGCGCCGAGCGTACTCTTACACTGGCACTGGTGTCCACTCCGCGAGGTTCCGGTGCGCGTCACAGCGAGATTGTCGCAACGCTTCTATGACAAATTCGGCGACGAGCTCGCCAACGAGCTCGTGAACTGGTTCAACGACGTGGACGCTACGTACCGGGCGGACCTGCGAGAACTGAACGAACTGAACTTCGCGCGATTCGACGCGAAAGTCGAGCAGCGTTTTGCGCAGGCAGACGCGAAGCTCGAACAGCGCCTTGCGCAGGTAGACGCGAGGCTTGAGCAGCTTTTCGCGCAGGCGGACGCGGAGCTCGCGCAGGTCAAATCCGAACTCGGGCAGGTCAAATCCGACCTCGTGGAGAAGATCGCGACGTCCAAGTCCGAGCTGATCGGATGGATGTTCGTCTTCTGGACCGGCGCCGCGGTCGTCAACCTGCTCCTGCGCCGCTAAACGCCCGCTCGACCATCATCGACCCTTCAGTCCGCCCGCAACGCGACGTTTGGATCCACACGTGACGCGCGCCAGGCCGGCATCGCTGTGGCGACGAGCGCCGCTACGACGAGCACGGCAGCCACCGACAAATACACTACGGGATCCGTCGGTGACTCCTGAAAAAGCAGCGGCGCCACTTGCCGCCCCGCTCCCACGGCGATGAGGCTGCCCAGCACGACTCCGGCGCCGACGAGCCTGAGACCTCCGCGCATGACGAGACGCACAACCCGCGCGCGCGGAGAGCCGAGCGCGATGCGAACGGCAATTTCCTGCCGGCGCTGCGCTACGCCGTATGCGACAACGCTGTAGATGCCAATCGCAGCGAGTGCCAGCGCAAGTCCACCAAAGGCGACGAACATCGTCCCGCCCAGTCGCCAGCTCTGCATGTTCGGATCGACGATCGTGCGAAAGGGCACGGCGGTGACATACGCGGCACCCGGCATGACCCGCTGCAGCTGGCGCCGCAACGGCTCCACATATTCGGCGGCGTTGGTCGCACCGCGCACCAGGAGCATGGCAGCCGGGCGCGCGTACTGGGCGATCGGGATGTAATACGTGAACTCCCGTTCCCCCGAAAACGACCGCATATGCACGTTTTCGGCCACGCCGATGACCGTCATGCACGGCATCGTGTCCGCGTTCATGCGAATGCACTGGCCGATCGCATCTGTTCCCGGCCACACGGCCCTCGCCATGCCCTCGCTCACGACGACCACCAGCGGCGTGTTGGCGCGGTCAGCATCGGTGAACGCACGGCCGCGCACGAGGCGCGTGCCGACGGTCCGGAAGTAATCGGGATTCCCCGCCTGTAACGTGAAACTGCCGAGCCGTTCGACGCTGTCGGCTCCGCGCACAAAAAGCGACCGCGTTTCGTAGCTCCAGAATGGCACCGTCGGGACCGGCGTGGCGGCCACCACGCCCGGCGTCACGTTCGCGGCGTCGGCCAGCCGGCGGTCGAGCGCGATCTGTTCGGGTTCCGTCAACTTCACGCCGCGTTTGTTGACTGTCACCACGGCCACGGGATCTATGTCATAGCCCACATGCATGCCGCGCACCTTCACCAAGCTGCGAACAAAGAGCCCCGCCCCAATGAGCAACACGACGGACAACGTCGCCTGAAAGAGCACCAGTCCCATTCGGACCCGCGACCGATGCGCGCCCGCGTCGCGCCCTACGGCGTTGAGCGAACGGGCCAGATCGGAGCGCAGCGCCTGTCCGGCTGGTGCGAGTCCGGTGAGCAGTGCGGCGCCGAGGGTGGCGACGAGTGTGAGCACCAGCGTGCGCTGATCGCTCAGCACAACGGTTCCCGCATCGCCGGGCAAGAAGAGCGTGCGAACCGCGGCGCCGCCCCATTGCGCCACGCCCAGACCGAGAGCCCCGCCGAGTGCGGCGAGCAGAAGGCTTTCGATGGCAAGCTGACCGACGAGGCGGCCTCGACTCACCCCGAGCGCCAGACGTAATGCAATCTCGCGGCGGCGCGTCACGGCGCGTGCAAGCAGCAGGTTGGCGACATTTGCGCACGCGATGAGCAGAACGATGACCGCCACGCCGGTCACCCAGGTGATCACTTTCGTTTCCGGTCCGGCCAGCGGGCCGCGCTCCAGCTGGATCGGGCCGAGCATCGCGCGCGGCCGCGCCCGGACGATCGGCCGTACGTCTTGCGGCGCAGCAATCGCATTCTCGGCAATCCAGCTCCGTTGAAACGCCGCCGTCAAGTCCGCTGTTGCGGCAGCAACGCTGAACTCCGGCTTGCGTTTCACGATCAGGTACCGTCCTTGCCAACTATAGTTGTTCGAGTAATCACGCGGCCGAGCATCCCAGAGGAACGTGGTGATCGGAATCCACATCGTGGGGGCCCGCTCGTCCGGCACGCCAATAAAGTTTGGTGGCGCCACGCCGATGACGGTGCAGAGCGTCTGATTGATGCGCACCTGTTGGCCCAGCACGTCAGCCCGCCCGCCGAACGCCAGCTGCCAGTACGAATAGCTGAGCACGACGACGGGCGAACCCATGGGCACACTGTCCTCCGCCGTCGAGAAAAACCGGCCGACCGCGGGCCGCGCGTCGAAGAAGTCGAAATAGCTGGCGCTCACTCCCGCTACGGGCATCTCGCGCACGCTCTCGCCGTCGCCTATGGCCTTGTTCCAGGTAGCGAACGTGGCAATGGAGGAGAACGCGTGCGTCCACCGCCGGAAATCGAGATAGCGAGCGTATGATGTGCCCGCTACGAGCCGGTCGCGGCCGGCGGCAACGCTCGTCCAGCCCATGTACGCGCGATGTACGAGTGACGCGTCGCGCAGATAGGCCGGTGGACGGAGCAGCAGGCGATCGGTTATGCCGAACATGGCGACATTGGCGCCAATGCCGAGCCCCAACGTGAGCACAACCCCGGCCGTGAACGCAGGCCTGGCGCGGAGACCGCGCGCGGCAAACCGCAGATCCTGGACGATGGACTCGAGGAGCAGCGTGCCGCGTGCGTCGCGTGCGTCCTCTTTCGTCTGCTCTACGCCGCCTGGCGCGAGCAGGGCTCGCACGCGATATCGGAGGGCGCTCCACAGATCGGCCAGCATTGTCTTTCTCTCTCGCTTTGACGCGGACGACGGTAGTGATTCGCATGTAGAAGCGCAAGGTGACTGACCGCTCCCCACTGCTGGGCCATGTGTACTACCGGCTTTGACTTCTGACCACCAGTGCGCAATATTGCGGTCCGCCTTTATGCGGACCGCCTGACCGCGCACCGGAACCCATGGCCGCCTCTCCCCCCCGCAACCCCTTCGTCATTGGCCGCCTCGCCACCGGCGTGGCCTTGGCCGACCGCTCGGCGGAGGTCGCGCGCCTGGAGCAGGCGCTCACCGACGTGGACCGGCGGCTCGTCTACTACGGCGACCGGCGCATGGGGAAGTCGTCGGCGGTAGAAGAGGCCGCCGTCCGCGCGCGGAAGCGCGGCCGCGTGGTGGCGGTGGCCGACCTGAATGTCGCCACGGGCAGCGACGACGCAGCGCGCCGTGTGCTCGACGCCGTTTACCGCGAGATCGGCGCCGGGTGGCGCGCGTCGCTGGAGCGGGTGGCGTCGGCCGTCAAGGCCACCGTCTCGTGGACGATGACGCCGCATGGGTTGCCGGACTTCAGTTTTTCCGTCTCCATGGCCGATGCCGCAACGTCCCCCACCCTGCTGCCGCAGACGCTCGACGCCCTCGACAAGGAGTTATCGAGCCGGCGCCGCGTGGTGGGCCTTGCGATTGACGAATTCCAGCGGCTCTTCCGCTGGGGCGGCGACGACTCGGGCTGGGCCCTGAAGCACGCGATCGAGCGGCACACGCACATCGCCTATGCGCTCACCGGTTCGTCGCGCACGCTGATCGGTGAGTTCCTGAAGGATCGTACGAGAGGCCTCTGGAAGGCGGTGGACGCGCTCGAGTTCGGGCCGATTCCGGACGCGGAGTTCGTGCATTGGATGCGAGCGCGTGCGAAGGCCACCGGTGTGACACTCGAGGTCGAGCCTGCGTGCGCGATGCTCCGCGTGGCGGGTCCGCGTACGCGCGACGTGGTGCAGCTCGCGCGTCAAGTCTGGGACATGGCAACCTCCATGCGGAAGCCGGTGACAGTCGCAACCGTGGCGTCGGCGTTCGACGCGCTCGTGGCTGAGCAGGCGCCATTGCACGATAGGCTCTGGCAGCAGCTCCCGCGGACTCAGCAGCGCGCGCTGATGGTGCTGGCCGGGGTGCCGGGTGTGGCGATCACGGCGAGTGACACGCTCGAGCGGTTCGAGCTTGGGGCGAAGAGTACGGTGGCGCGGTCGCTGGAGCTGCTTACCAAAGACGAGGTGCTGCACCGCCGGGAGCAGGGGGAGTACGTGTTCGAGGACCCATACTACAGAAGGTGGGTCCAGCTGTATGCGGTGCCGGATTTGGGCGTGCCAGTGCCGGGGGCGGATCCGGGAGGCGCCTGAGGCCGCCTATTTCGGGGCGCGGGAGTCCCTGGATTTCCGCTCCATCTTTCGGAGCTCGTAGTACCAGTACGCGACGCCGATAGCGCATGCGGCAAAAACTGCGCCGAGTGCGAAGATTACCGGATCATGAAGCACGAGATCTCCTGCGTTCCATGAGAAGCGCTATAGCGAATAACACTATTCCGAGAATGACGAAAGACAAAGTTCGCTGCCGGAGTTCGCGCACGAGCCCTCCGTAAGCACCCCTTCAGCTCCTGCCGCCGTGGCACGACCTCCAGAGCACCTGTAGATTAGCCCTGCCGTCAGCTGATCGGTTCGCCCATTCCGACGCGGGAGCGCGCTGCGGTGTCTGCCGAGCTGCGTAGTATCCTGGAGCGGAGCTTGGGGGATGGCATGCGCCTGGGCCGCGAGCTCGGCGCCGGTATGGCAAAGGTCTTCCTGGCCGAGGATGTCGTTCACGGCCGGCAGTTCGTCGTGAAGATGCTCTCCGCCGACTTGGCCGCCGGCGTCGACCTCGAGCGCTTTCGCCGCGAAATCCAGCTCGCGTCGCGCCTGCACCATCCCCGGATCGTCCCGCTGCTGAATGCGGGGGAAGCCGATGGCTCACTCTACTTCACGATGCCATACATCGACGGCGACTCGCTGCGGCTGGTGATGGAGCGCGAGAAGCAGCTGCCACTGGAGCGCGCTATGGCCATCACGCGCGACGTGGCGGAGGCACTGGAGTACGCGCACGCGCAGAACATCGTGCATCGTGACATCAAGCCCGACAACATCCTGCTCGACCGCACGTCGGGCCGTGCCGTAGTCACCGACTTCGGTATCGCGCGCGCGATAGAGCGGGCAGCGGACATCTCCAGCGTGACGAGCACCGGACTCACGCTCGGGACGCCCACATACATGAGCCCCGAGCAGGCAGCCGCCGAGAAGCATATCGACGGCCGTAGCGACATTTATTCGCTGGGCTGCGTGCTCTACGAGATGCTGACCGGCACTCCGCTGTTCAGCGGCTCCACGGCGCGCGCCATCATCGCCCGACATCTCAACGAGCCGCCGCCGCCTGTTCGCGTGGTGCGGCCCGATGTTCCCGAGGCGACTGAGCGGGCGATCAAGCGCATGTTGGCGAAGGACCCCGCGGCGAGATTCAAGAGCGCGCGCCAGCTTATCGAGACAATCGACCAGCCCTCAACAGAGTTGCCGCAGCCACGGCGCGTGCGGCCGTGGCGTCGCCGGGCCGTCGTGGGCGCGCTTGTCGCCGCGGTTGCAATGCTTGGTGCGACGCTTGCCCGGAAGTCACGCCTCGGCCCTTGGTCGGCCCGGTCCGCCGATCCCACCAGGATCGCAGTCCTCTACGTCGGCGCACCGGCAGCTGACACCGTTCTCACGACCATCGCGCGCGGGCTGACGCGGGACCTCATCTATGCGCTCGCGCGTGTGCCCGACCTACACATCATCTCCGAGGCAGGGATCCGGAGGTTCGGTCCCTACGCAGCGCCGGATTCAGTCGCGCTCGCGCTCGGCACCGGCACCGTGATCACCGGTACTCTTGACCGCGTGGCCGACTCTCTCCAGCTCGATCTCCGACTCGTCGACGCCGGCTCTCTTGTCGAAAGGAGCGCCGTCCGCGGACGTTACGACCTCACGACCCCCGTGACGATGCGTGATTCAGTCGTTCGCGCAGTCGCACGGGAACTGCTGCGCAGGATCGGCCGGGATGCCCAGACCTTCGCGTGGCGATCTGAAACGCGGTCGACGCGAGCGTGGGAGTTGCGGCAACGGGCGCGCGACATGGTCGAGTACGCCGCTGACCTGCCCACCAGGCCGACGGACTTCACTCCCCAGCTCAACGTGCTCGTCAGCGCCGAATCGCTCCTCACGCTCGCGTCTGCCGCCGATGCGTCGTGGGAGGAACCTGTCGTCGAGCGCGCTTGGGCTCAGGTACGCCGGTCACGGCTCTTGCCTGAAGCAAGGCAGGCGTCACTGCTGGACTCCACGATGGCGCTTTCGCGCCTCGACCAGACGCGCTGGCCGGGAAGCGCGCGCGGGCTCGAACTTCGCGGAGTCATCGAAGCAGAGCGGTGGAAGAATGTCCCGGGTGTACCTCCGATCCTGGGCGACAGTGCAGAAGCTGATTTGCGCGCCGCGACCGCGAGCGACGGCCAGCTCGCCCGCGCATGGAATACGCTCAGCGACGTCCTCAACCGAAAGGGCGACAGCGCGGGGAGTGTCCTCGCGGGCCGCCGCGCGCTCGAGGTCGACGGCTACGAGCGGGACGCAGGCCGGACGATGATGATGCTGATGTTTCGCAGCCTGTTCGACCGGCAGGGCGACTCGGCGCGCTCGCAGTGCGTTCGCGCGCGCACACGCTTCCCTCGAGATTCCTACGTGCAGAGCTGCGAGCTGACGGTCCTTGGCTGGTATGGCTCTGGCGCGCAGGATGTTGTGGCCACGTGGCGCGCCCTCGGACAGACTGAGCGATCGGGTGTCTTCCCGCTTGTCGCTGACATGTTCCCCAGCGGCCGCTTCTGGGTTGCATCCGTACTCGCACGAACCGGTCTGTCCGATAGCGCGCGCGCGGTGATGGCGCGTACGCGTGCCCGCCTGCGATCGACAGGCCACGAGGGCGAGTTCGGGATGAACGAAGCTCAGGTGCGGACCATCCTCGGCGAAAACGAAGTCGCCATCGCCCTGCTCGAGGGCACGGTAACCCGCGACCCAGCCAAGCGCTCGGTGATCAGGGCGCTGCCCTGGTTCGATCGCCTGCATGGAACGCCGCGGTTCGACCGACTCATTAGAACGGACTAATCGAAGTCATAGCACTGTCAGTGCCGGATCGCCGAGCTGCTTCTTCTTCGCTTTCAGCATTTCATCACCAAAGATTGAAAGGTACCGGGGGTAGGCGAACACATATCGCGCGCCGGTGGTGATGAAGATCGCGTCAACGGCTTTTCCGAAATCGTAAACCTTTTTGATTTCCTTCCCGCCCTTCGACACCCATGTAAGCGTCACCTGAACATCCTTCAGATCCTCGTGCTTGGGGAGCGGCGAACCGTCCTCTATCGCCTCCTCATAGTACGTTGGGCGAAAAAGGTCGCAGATGTCGTGTGCGACCGGATCGTCGTTGGAGAGTCGCGCCGGGGATGCGGCGCGATTCGGCCGCATGAAAGGACCGTACACCTCGTATCCCGCAGGGCCTGGCTGCTTCTTGATGGCCTCCCGCGCCTTGGCCTCTGAGATCTCCACAGCAATCACGTCATTCGGCAAGTCAATCGCCATCGCCAGCCAAACAGGCCCATCGTGTGGGACACTCCACGGCATTAGCGCGGCGCCAATGCGCAGGATCTCATCGGCTTTCAGCGGCCGGGACGGTGAGGACACAGGAACATCCATCGGAGGCTCCTCGTGAAGGTTGAACAGCGTTGAAGCTGCTCTCAAATGCCCGAGGCGCGAATGTACGGCAAGAGGGTTGGGGGTGCCAGCGAGGCACAGGCACAGAAATGTGCCCCCCGCCCTAGATCCGAAGGTCAAATTCAAAGAGCCGTCTGCCACAACTTCCTCGCCCCGGAATATCACGACTTGGGTCGAGTCGCCCAACGGCTCGGTGGCTCCCGCATCGAGCCCGATCGCCTTGCCCAATCCTTTGACATGCAGAGCAATGGCAGGATCAGCCTTGAAGAGCTCGCGCGCGCAGGTGTTCGCGAGTTGGTCACTGGCCACGGACTCCTGTAGATTTCGTGCTATGAAAACGCTCCGTGGTGTGAAGTACCTCCGAGATGCGGCGGGCCGCCGAACGGCCGTTGTGATCGACCTCCGCCGCCATCGGTCCCTCTGGGAGGATTTTGCAGACGTCGCACTGGCGAACCAGCGCGCTCGGGAGCCCAAGGAGAGTCTCCCCACCGTGCGAGCTCGTCTCGTCCGCGCCGGACGGCTAAAACGGAGTGCCTAGCTACACTGTCCGCTTCGTCCGCTCGGCTCGGAGAGACCTTGAGCGCCTTGACGACGCAATCCTGAATCGAATCTTCCCTCGAATCGAGGCGCTCGCGGAGACACCGCGCCCGACCGGCTGCCGCAAGTTGCGTGGCTCTCGCGACCTCTGGCGCATTCGGATTGGCGTCCACCGCGTGATCTATCAGGTGGACGACACCGCGCGCGTGGTCGAGATCCGAGCCGCAGGCGATCGCAAGGACGTGTACGAGTAGGCGTCGATCGCTTGAGCGGCAATCAAGGCCGTTGCCTTCGATTGGCGCAGATGGTCGCAACCACCGGGCAAGAGCATATTCCATCGATGGATTTCGACGGAGGGATGTCCTCAACCACGCGGTTTCCTGGCCTCGGAGGTGCGGATGGATTTTCGCTTAGAGGATGCTCTTCCTGTGCTTGAACGCACGCCGGCGGTGCTCCGAACTCTGCTCGGCGATTTGCCCGAGGCGTGGACCAGCGCCACTGAGGGCCCGGGTACTTGGAGTCCCTTCGACATCGTCGGCCATCTCATTCACGGCGAGCGAACGGACTGGGTTCCCAGGGTCCGTCACCTCCTCCGATTCGGTGATGGCCTCGCCTTCGAACCATTCGATCGTGAAGCGATGTTTCGCGCCTCGCAGGGGAAGTCGCTCCGTCAACTGCTTGACACGTTCGCCGAATTGCGGGCGCAGAGTTTGACACAGTTGACCGATCTGCGCGTTACTGTCGCCGACCTTGCCAAGCCGGGCCTGCATCCAGAGCTCGGTCCAGTCACACTGGGACAGCTCCTCGCCACGTGGGTGCTGCATGACCTGAGCCACGTCAGTCAGGTGGCACGAGTAATGGCCCGTCAGTACGACGCACCAGTAGGCCCATGGAAAGCGTACTTTCCAATTCTAACGGTGCCCCGATGAACGCGGTCATCCACGACGGGTCGGCGCCGACGCCTAGCTACGCTGTCTGCTTCGTCCGATCGGGTCCCAGAGAGAGCCACTCACATGCGAGGAGTATATAGGATGGGAATCGCACGATTCGCACGACCTGCGTCACTCATCCTCATGGCGGGCGCGCTGTGCCTCGCCGGCACCGCGGCATGGGCGCAGGGAACGGTCACAGGCCACGTCACGGCGCGCAGCGACAGCCAGCCGATCGCCGGCGTCCGCGTGCTGGCGCTCGGCACAAACGCCGCGGCCAACACCGCCCAGGACGGGAAGTACACCCTGATCGGCGTGCGCGCGGGCTCCGTCGAGGTCGAGGTTCTTCGGATCGGATACCAGCCGCTCAAACGGACCGTCACTGTGACGAACGGCGGCACCACCAACCTCGACTTCCAGCTCGCAGCCGCCCCGGTCATGCTGAATGAAGTCGTGACGACCGCCACAGGCGAGCAGCGCCGGATTGAACTTGGCAGCGCCGTCTCGACGCTTGGCAACGTGTCCGAGCGTGTCGAGCAGACGTCGATCACCAACATGAGTGACCTGCTCGTCGCGAAAGTGCCCGGCATGACGGTGATACCCGGGGCCTTCACCAATGGCGCCCCGAATATCCACATCCGCGGGCTGAACTCGCTTTCGCTGAACAACAGCCCAATCTTCGTGATTGACGGCGTTCGCATGAACGTCGGCGGGTCGTCGTCAAATGGCGGCAATTTGACGGCCGCTATCTCCGTGCTCAACGACATCGATGCGTCGACGATCGAAGACGTTGAAGTCGTCAAGGGCCCGTCGGCCGCAACGCTGTACGGCACTGACGCGGCGAACGGTGTCATTCTGATCACCACCAAGAAGGGGAAGGTCGGCCGGAACCGGTGGACCTTCAGCGCCGAACAGGGCAGCATCAGCGACAAATCCAACTATCTGACTGCGTACATGATCTGGGGGCATGCGCCAGGGTCCACCGCGGCCATCCGCTGCTACACGTACACGATCTCGGCGGGCTCCTGCATCGCCGACAGCACGTCGTCGCTGAACATCTTGAAGGACAAGACGGGTCTCTCTCCGCTCGCTACCGGGTACCGGAATCAGTGGAACTTGCAAGTCAGCGGCGGTACTGAGGCGGTTCGCTACTTCGTCAGCGGCGGCCTCGAGAACGAAACTGGCCCGGAGAAGATGCCCGGCTTCTCCGTGCAGCGCCTGGACTCGGTGGCCGGTGGAGTCCGGTCGGAGTGGAACCGCCCCGAGTACTACCAGAAGCTCAATCTCAACACGAACCTGTCGACGAGGTTGAGTCCGGCCTTCGACGTCGATGTCACCGCCGGCTTTTCGAAGGTGGACGAAGGGCTGCCGCAGTCGAACAACAACACGTTCAGCCCCACCTATCAGTCGATGATGGGCCCGGGGTTCCGGACGGCGGGACCCGGGTATACGGGCATCGGCAACCTCGGCGAGGCGCTCAACGGGTACAACAGCTATGTCCCGTCCGAAATCTTCCGGGACGTGAACCAGAACGCGAGCCAGCGGCTCATCGGTTCGCTGCACGCGAGCTGGCGCCCCCTTGCGTGGATGCAGAACGACGGCAGTGCAGGCGTCGACTGGAACAACCGCACTGGGATCTTCCTGTGTCGCTTTGGCGAGTGCCCGGCAGCGGGAACGCTTCGCCTTGGCGCCACCTCATCGACCACGACCAACGATCGCGTATTCTCGATGAAGGTCATCAGCACATCGACCTGGCAGGCCAAGCCATGGATGAGCCTGAAAACCACATTCGGCTCGGACTATACCAATGTCGAGAACGACGGAACCAGTGCAAGCGGCACCCAGTTGCCACCGGGTGCGCAGTCGGTAGGGCAGGCCGCGGTAACGGCCGCGAGCAACGTCCTCTGGACGGCGACCAAAACGTGGGGTTACTACGCCCAGGAGCAGGTCGCGCTCCGCGATCGCCTCTTCGTCACTGGTGCGGTTCGCGCGGACGAAAACAGCGCCTTTGGCACCAACTTCAAGAAGGTTGTCTATCCGAAGCTCAGCGTGTCGTGGCTTCTGTCGGACGAGCCGTTCTTCCCGAAGATCAGAGGGTTGGACCAGCTTCGCCTTCGCGGCGCCTACGGAGCTTCCGGTGTGCAGCCTGGTGCCACTTCGGCGCTGATCACCTATTCGTCCACTACCGTGAACCAACCGGTGGTGGCCGTCAATCAGTCCGGCACGGACACGCCGGGCCTCCGCCAGAGTGCGCTCGGCAATCCAAACCTCAAGCCCGAGCTATCGGTTGAAACCGAGGTCGGCTTCGAAGCGCGCGCGTTAGGAGATCGCATGAACATCGACGTCACCTACTACAACAAGCACACCCGCGACGCCTTGATCAGCCAAGTCATCGCACCGTCGGTTGGTCCGGCCTCCACCACCGTGCTGAGGAACCTGGGGTCGGTACAGAATACGGGCATCGAGGCCACGATTCAGGCGACGCTTGTCAACACACAGCGTTTCGGGTGGGACGTGACGGCCAGCGCTTCGCACTCGGGCAACAAGTTGGTCAGCCTCGGGCTCGATCCAACCGGAGTTCCGAACAAGACGATCGGCACGGGCTCGATCCGCGACTCGGTGGGCCTGCCGATCAACGCATTCTTCTACCGTGCGCACCACTACAACGACGCGAACCGCGACGGGTTCATCACCCCCAATGAAGTCACCGTCGACCCGAACGTTTCCTTCAGGGGGTACTCGTCGCCGCGCGACCTCGCCTCGGTAGCCAACGGTTTCGATCTCTTCTCCCACCGCGTCCGCATCAACAGCCTGTTCGACTACAAGGGCGGAGGAATGATCGTCAACACCAACTTGTCCTTTCAGTGCTCCAGCACGCCGAAGCCGTGCGCCGACGTCTCGACGGTTAACTCCCCACTGGCCCGGCAGGCAGCGGCGATTGCGCTAATCGGCCCCTTCACGAACGGCCAGTCCACGACCGCTGTCGGCTACCTCGAGCCCCTGCAGTATTGGAGGTTTCGTGAACTGTCAGCCACGGTCTTTTTGCCGCAGAGGGTGGTCAAGAACTGGCTACGTGGCGAGACGGGGACCGTCACCTTCGCCGCTCGCAACCTGCACACCTGGACCAACTACCGTGGCATCGACGTGGAGGAGAACGGCATCCCGATCTTTGCCTTCAGCAACGACGTGCAGAACACGACGTTCAGCCAGGGATCGAGGCGGTATTACACGGTCAAACTGAGCCTCCACTACTAGTCACTCTTCGAGGATCAAACGCATATGAAGTCGATGAATCGCGTGCGATGGACGGCAGTGGGTTCGGTGGCGCTCGTGTTGGTGCTTCTGAACGCATGTGACCTCAAACAAGTACTCATCTCGCCAGAGCAGCCCGGCGTGATTGGCCCGGCAAGTGTGGCCAGCCCAACGGGTGCCGAGGCGTTGCGGGTCGGCGCGTTGGGCTCGTTCAAGGCGTGGTTCGCGGGCGGCGGGGTCAACTTCGCCAACCTGCCCATGCTGAGCGATCTGCTCACCGATGTGTGGGCCAGCGGTGATACCCAGAGTCAGCACAACGAGACCGACGATCGCACGGTGGGGACTGGCAACGGCGTGCTGTCTTCTGCCTACCAGGCCGCCCAGCAGGCGCGTGGCCTCGCACTCACGGCAATCCAGGCCCTCACCCAGTATGTGACACCGCCTCCGGCCGCCGAGATCGGCGAGTTGTACTTTGCGATGGGGATGGCCGAGTTGCAGATGTCGGAAGCCCTTTGCAACGGTATTCCCTTTGGCTCCATGGCGAACGGCGTTCCGGTGTATACGCAGCCGATCACCAACGCTGCAGGCTTTACGCTCGCGTCGGCGCGGTTCGACACCGCGCTGGCGATGGTGACGGGGACCGATGCGGCCAGCATCGCCATCCATCGCGCGAACCAGATCGCCAAGGCACGCGCCCAGATCGACCTCGGGAACTACGCAGGCGCCGCGGCGCTGGTGGCCGACATACCCACGAACTACCAGTACCTGTTGACGTTCTCGCTGACGACAACAAGCCCGGAACTCTACCTGCTCAACTACACTCAACCGTCGCGGTTCGTGGTCGGCGACAGCTTCGCCATTATCAACGGTGCCCCGAGCCTGATCAAGAACGCACTGCCGTTCGCGTCGGCGGGCGATCCGCGTGTTCCCGTCGCGGGATCAACTTCGAATACGAAAAAAGCGTTCGATGGCAGCACACCGTGGGTCGGTCAGCTGCTCTATGGCCAGACCGATCCGTTTCCCGTGTTGACCGGCATCGATGCGCGGCTGATCGAGGCCGAGGCCAGGATCAACACGGCTGACTTCGCGGGCATGTTCGCCACGCTCAATGCCCTTCGGACATCGCCGCAGACGATCGGCAAACTGCCGATTCCCGCGATGCCTGCACTGACGAACGCGCCCACGACAAAGGATGCGGCCCTCACCCTGTTGTTTCGGGAGAAGGCATTCTGGCAGTTTGGCCGCGGCTTCCGGCTTGGCGATTTGCGGCGACTGATCCGGCAGTACGGCCGTACGCAGGACAACGTGTTCCCCGTCGGGAACTGGTTCAAGGGCGGTACGTACGGCACTGACGTCAACCTCCCGGTGCCCGACGCGGAGTTGACGAACCCGAACTTCCACGGCTGCCTTGATCGCAATGCGTAACCCCGCGGGCGGGACGACGAACGGGAGGGCCGGCCGCGTCACGGAGTGGCGCGGCGGCCGCTCGTTGCATCTCGCAGCCGGTGCGGCGTCTCTCGCCGTGATCTCTATCGCATGCGCGCGAGCGGCCAGTGCGCAATCGGACCCCGCGCTGAGGTCTCCCGCGCCCACGGCTCAAACCACGATCGCGTCCCTCGTCTTCCCGTCGCCACCGCCCGCGACGGTGAAGGACGGATTCGTGTACGCGGTGCTGGGTGACATCTCGCAAGTGCGTCCAGTCACGGGGCTCGCCCTGCCGGAATTCGAAAAC
>DASZZO010000103.1:0-14602 GCA_035544915.1 Gemmatimonadaceae bacterium
CGCGCTCTGCCAATGAAGCCAGCGGGATGAAGCGGGCGGCAGAGAACTGCCCGCGAATCATGTCTCCGCGCGTTTCAAGGGAGAGCGGGCGCAATCCCCAGAGGCAGAGCACGGCGGCATACGAGACGATCGCGGCGCGCGCGCGCATCGCGCCGCGCAACGACTGCGTCAGCGAAGCGAGCCAGTAGTGGCCCGCCCACGCACCCAATCCGATGGCGCATGCGTCCGTCATGCATGCCTCCCACCGCACCGGAAGTCCAGCCAACCCGTGCCAGCCGTGCCCCGCGAGCACCAGCATCGCGCCGAGAAATGCGACCGCCGGCCAGACTCGTCCGGTCTCCAGCCCAAACTCGCGGCGCAGCATGATGGCGAGGAACCCGGCTGGGGCAAACAGCGGTACGTCGAGCCACGGTACGTGAGCCCAGGACAGGGGAAGCGCCAGGTGGAGCACGATGCCCAGACGGTCGAGTGGCCCGCCGTCAATGTTCGGTAGAGGTTCCGAATGGAACAGGGGCGTCAGCGCCTCGCAGAGCGCGGCCAGGCCGTAGCTGCCAGTCAGGACAAATGCCGGTATGCCCAGGTAGGATCTCGCCCCCTTGGCCCGCCGCAGGGTGTCGATCAGCAAGGCGACCGTGAGTGCGCCGCCGAGTGTGCCGACGGTATTCGTGGTGACATCCACGAGGCTTGCGGTGCGCACAGGCGAGAAGCACTGCAGTCCCTCAACGGTAATGCTGACGGCGAGCCCCAACAGCGTCGCCCGAACAATCTCGTTCTGCTCGCGCCCAGGCAGCGACGTGGCGACCCACACGCCTCCGAGTCCGGCAAAGAGTGCGACATTGCGAAGCCCGTCGACGGCGTCGCGCCACTCCAGCGAGAATGTGAGCGCGCGGGCGAAACGTCTGGAGGCGGCGGCAAGGTCGCCCGAGAAATGGAGGTCGGACAGAGTGGCAATTAAAACGACTGCCAGATAGGCCGCTCGGCCCGCAAGAAAGTGCTGCCGCTGCGTCATCCCGGTGGAGATCAGCCCGCCAGCGTCGTCAGATAACGCGGTGGCCGCCGCGCCCTAACCTGCTGCTCGAAGGCGTACGCGTATTTGATGAGCTGCCCTTCGCTCCAGGCACGCCCGACGAAGGACAGGCCGACGGGAAGGTCGTGTACGAGTCCCATTGGCACGGTCACGCTCGGATATCCGGCGACGGCGGCAAAGGAGGTATTGCCTCCCGTGAAATGATCACCATTCAGCAGGTCCGTGGTCCACGCAGGCTGGTTCGATGGGCAGATTACCGCGTCGAGCCCGTGCTTCGTCATGAGCGCGTCAATCCCCTGGGTTCGCGCCAGCCGGACGCACTTCGCGCGCGCGGCGAGATACTTCTTGTCGGTGAGCGGCCCGCGCTTCTGCGCCCGCACGAAGATCTCCTGGCCGAACCAGGGCATCTCGCGCTCCTTCGCGCGATCGTTCCAGGCGATGAGCTCAAGAAGCGTTTTTACCGGCGCTGCCTGGCCAAGCGAGGCAAGGTAGGAGTTGAGGCCGGCCTTGAACTCGTAGTCCAGCACGATGGTCTCCGCATCGTCAAACTTGCCTGCCGTCAGGAGACTTGTCTTGTCCACCACTTCGGCGCCCGCGTCGTTGAGGGCAGCGATTGCGTTTTCGAATATGGCATCCACATCGGTGTTGAAGCCCGCAAGATTGCGCGCCACGCCGATGCGAGCACCCTTGAGCCCCCCGCGATCGAGGAAGCGAGTGTAGTCCGCCACGCTCTTGCCTGCGCTGGCTTTCGTGGCGGCGTCGCGAGGATCCACGCCCGTGAGGGCGCCAAGAAGCGCGGCCGCGTCGGCCACGGAGCGGGCCATCGGGCCTGCGGTGTCCTGCGACCTGGAAATGGGGATGATCCCCGACCGGCTCCAGAGTCCCACTGTGGGCTTGATCCCTACAAGGCCGCAAATGGATGAAGGGCAGATGATCGATCCGTCGGTTTCAGTGCCGATGCCGACCGTGGCGAAGTCTGACGCGATCGCCGCCCCGGTGCCCGAGCTCGAACCGCACGGATTGCGATCGAGCACGTACGGATTGCGCGTGAGGCCCCCGCGGCCGCTCCATCCGCTCGTGGAGCGCGTCGAGCGGAAGTTGGCCCACTCGCTGAGGTTCGTCTTCCCCAACAATACCGCGCCGGCCTGTCGGAGCCGCTCTACAATGAACGCGTCCTTCGGCGGTGTGCTTGTGGCGAGTGCGAGCGAACCTGCGGACGTCCGCATCCGGTCAGCGCTGTCGATGTTGTCCTTGATGAGCACGGGAATGCCGTGAAGCGGTCCTCGAACTCCTCCGGCACGCCGTTCGGCGTCGCGCTGTTCGGCTGTCATCAGGGCATCCGGATTCAGCTCGATCACGGCGTTGATCGCGGGACCCTGCTTGTCCATCTCCGTGATGCGGGCCAGGTAGCGCTGGGTGATCGCCTGCGAGGAGAGCGCACCCCGATCCATCTCCGTGTGCAACTCGGCGATGCTCTTCTCGAAAAGGATATCGTCGCGTTGCGCGGCCTGCCGGGCGGCCGGTCCCGGCCGGGCACCCGCCGCCGGAGCCCCAGCGCCGGCCAGTTGGGGAGCGACGAGCGCCGTCCCGGCAGCGAGTGAACGCTGCACGAACTCGCGGCGCCCGAGCGCGTCGGGGGCTTTGCCGGAGTCAAGAGGAACTGCCATCGTGCGGGTTCTCCTGTGCGTGTTGGTGCAGCGATCGCGTACGGGTGCGCCCGCGGCCTACGCCTTTGGAAACTCCTCTCCGATCTTCGCCGCGGCGCGCAGGCCCAGCGCCGCAAAGGTGAGAGTTCCGTTGCAGCAACTGGCGGTAACGTTCGTGGGTGCGCCGGCAACGAACAGATTTTCATGGTCGTGCGCACGTCCCCAGGAGTTCACAACGCTGCTCTGCGGATCCGCGCCCATCCGGCAGCCACCGCCGGGGTGCTCCTGTCCGACGTCTCCGGCAGCGCTTTCGGACGAGATCACCTGGCCGTCACCCGCCCGGGCCATCTCGCGGAAAAGCGCGCGGATGGTGTCCTCGGTGAAAGCGCGCAGGGCGAGCGACTCGCTCGCGTCGCGGAACTGGAGGCGCGGCATGGGGTCACCCCAGTGGTTCTTCGCGCTGCCGTCCAGCGTGAGTTCGCTCGCCTTCGCCGGGAGCACGTCGTAGTAGGCGCGGACGCGGGCGACGCCTGTCTTGAGGCGCTCGCGCCAGTCTGCGAGCAGTGCATCGCCAAGGAGTAACTCGCCCTTGGCGTCGCGGAGTCGTGCCGTCCGGCCAAAGGATGACTCCCACACGCGCAAGTCGTGGCGAATGTAGCGGTCGACCTTCCCGGGACGCATGAACTTCTTCGTGACGAGCGAGTGTTGCACGTTGATGCCTGGGTAGAGCTCCAGGGGCAGCCTGATCTGCGCCGCCACGTTGCGGTGTCCGCAGAGATACTTGCCGACCAGTCCGGAGCGGTTTGCGATTCCCGCTGGATATGCGGCGCTCGTGGAGAGCAGCAGAAGGTGCGGACTCCAGGCGAACCCGGCAGCGAGCACAAACGTCCTGGCGTGGAATTCCACCTCGTCGTCGGGTCGCAGGGTGGAGTTTGCCGCCGCTCGCACAATTCGTCCCGCCGCCCCGTTCGAGTGCAGTCGTCGCACGAGGATATTGGTGAGCAGTTCGATGCGGCCGCTCCTCACCAGCCCGTCGAAGGTGAAATCGGGCGAATATTTCGCACCGGTTGGACAAACGGGATAACAGCTGTCGCACCGCTGGCATGTGGTCCGCCCACCGTACGGCACGGAGTTCTTGGCGCTGGGCTGGCTCCACATCGGGATGCCCGCCTTGGCCGTCCACTCGCGCAGCAACTGCAGATTGTACGAGAGGGGAAGCGGAGGCATCGGAAACGGCTTTGAACGCGGATCGAGGTCCGGAGGACCCTGCTCGCCGGAGATTCCCATGCGCTCTTCGGCTTCCTGATAAAACGGATCGAGATCCTCATAGCTGATGGGCCAGTCGTCTCCTGCGCCGTAGAGCGACTTCACCCGGAAGTCCTCCGGTGAGTAGCGGGGTGTGACGCCGCCCCAATGCATCGCCAAACCGCCAACGTTCATCGAAGGCGAGAATCCGTATGCCGCGCCGAGTGCGTTCTGGTCGTCCAGATGGTCGTGTGGCCACGGCGACTCGCCGTAGGCCTTCCAGCGGGCGCGCCGCATGGCGCGCTCGATCAGGGGCGCGCTTGTGCCGCCAGCCTCCACCACCGTGATCCTTGCCCTGCGTTCGTTGGCGAGCTTCGCCGCCATCATTGCCGCGGTGATACCCGACCCGATGATGCAGATATCGGTCTCGACCACCCGCTTCGGCGTCACGGCGTCCCGCGGGGCGCGAGCGGAAGCGGCTTGCGGGGCGAGTCGGAGAGCACGCGACAATGGTCCTTGGCGATCTGCGCACCGTAGACGAGATCGGTGGCTTCGCTCGAGTCGGCCCAATGCGCCAGCAGCGCGATGGCCACGTGCGTTGCCGCGAGCGGGTTGGCGGGGAGCGCGCTTCCACGGTGGCGCTCGAGCTGCGAGCGTATCAGGTCGCGCCGGGCGGCCACAGCGAGTGCGGCAAATCCGCGCCGGTATCTGCGTCGAGCGAGCGTGTCCATCCCTTCGAGCTGGGCGTTCCAGCCCGGTGCCGGGTCACTCGCGGTGTACGTGATCTCCTGATTGCCGTAGCCGTGCATCTCCTCGCTCACCGGTTTGTAGCCGGCAAGCCAGCCCGCAAACGAGTGCCCCGCGTGCGCCCGGCCTGTGGTACCAAGCGAATCGGGAAGCACGGCATCGGCAAGCGCGGTGAGAAGCGTTGGGTTCAGCGTGCGACTATCGCGCGGCTGAGCCCGGGCTGCGTTGGCACCGCCCGAGACGACGACGGCCGCGGCGGCCATGGATGCGTGCTTGAGGAAGTCGCGGCGATCGGAGGTCATGGGGAGATGATACGTGGCGTGGATGCTGCGCGCGACTCAGCCGGAGCGGCTCGGGTCAGTACTGATTGGGATGCTTCGCCATTCCCGCGTGAAAATTCGCCCGCAACGCCTCGAAATCGGCCTCCCTGTCGTCGGTCGGGTAGAACAACGGAAGGAAACGAAACAGCTTGGCCGAGTAGTCGAACGCGATCGGCATGATCGGAACGCCGGCGCCCCTGGCCACGTACCAGAATCCGGTTCGCCATTTGGCAAGCTTCTTGCGCGTCCCATCTGGCGTGACGACGAGTATGAGGTGGGGCCGGTTGCGAAACAAGGCCGTCGTCTGGAACACCACGTTGTGTGCAGACGACCGATCCACCGGGATTCCCCCGAGCCAGCGCATCACCACGCCAAGCGGCCATCGAAAGAGCGTGTGCTTGGCGAGAAACGCGCCGCGAAGGCCGATCGCGTACATGGCCATCACGCCGAGCGGAAACTCCCAGTTCGAGGTGTGCGGGGCCACAATCAGCACGAACTTCGAAACGTTGGGGAACTCGCCTGTAATGCGCCATCCCGTGAGCTTCAGGGCGAGCAGGGCGAGGGTGCGCGACAGTGCGTTCCCCCGCTTCGGCACCTGACCGCCAAGCACCGGCAGCGTAAGCAGTCGCGCGGGCATCGCCGGATTGTGGCGGCGAGAGTGGCGCGGGGCAAGGTCTCCGGCATAGCGTCCGTCGATCGTGCCCGGCGGGCCATTTAACCAGAACCAGGGAGTCTCGTCCCATGCCCCGATTCCTGCTCATTTTCTCGCTCGCCCTGGGGACGCCGCTTGCAGCCCAGAAGCCCACCACACCCGGCAACGTGAGGCGCCTCCTGAGCGGGCTGGCCGACGACTCCATGCAGGGCCGCGCCACCGGCACGCCGGGCGCGTGGCGGGCGGCACGCATGATCGCGCACGAGATGAGACGAATCGGGCTCGCACCGCTCGGGGACTCCGGATACTACCAGCGCGTGCCGATCTCGGGCGACTCGGCCATGGTGGGTGGCGTGTGGCGCGACTCGCTGCGCCTGCTGGCGAGCCTCGGCGAACTCGACAGACTCCCGCGCGCGGGGCACCGCCCGGCCGCGAACATACTGGGCGTGATTCGCGGCTCGGACCCGCAGCTCAAGGATGAGGTCGTCCTGATCGACGCGCACTACGACCATCTGGGCATGCGGCGTCCGAGCGCCGGCGGCGATTCGATCTACAATGGCGCAGACGACGACGCATCGGGTGTGACGGCCGTACTGGAGATCGCACGACAACTTGGCGAGGGACCGAAGCCGAAGCGGACGGTGATCTTCCTGGCGACGATAGGCGAGGAAGCCGGGCTGCTGGGAACGCGATGGTTCATCCAGCACCCCCCGATTCCGCTTGCCAGGATGGTGGCGAACCTTGAAATCGAAATGATCGACCGTCCCGACTCTCTGGCGGGAGGTTCGGGCCGGGCGTGGCTCACCGGCTACGAACGATCAACGCTCGGCGAAATGCTGGCCGCCAAAGGAATCCCGATCGTGCCAGACAAACGGCGGGATGAGCATTTCTTCGAACGGAGCGACAATATTGCGTTCGCGCGCAGAGGAATCGTCGCGCACACGCTCTCGACTTTCAACCTGCACGCGGATTATCACGAGGTATCCGACGAAGTCAGCAAAGCAGATTTCGTCCACATGGCCGGAGTGATCAACGCGGCCGCCAAGGCGGCGAGAATCCTGGCAGACGGGAAGAAGCCCGCGTGGAAGGCCGGCGGGCGCCCCTGAGTGCTGGCATGGCGGAGTCGCCGCACGCCTCCGCCTGCGCCGGACGACGCGCATACCTCCCTTACTTCTTGTCCTCGAGGCCCAACGCGTATCGCTCGAACACGGCCGCGTACTCACCCGAGGCATCAGCGACGCTCATTTGTCCCAGCAGCTCTGCCGGAACTGCTCGGCACTCCTGAAAGAGTACCGCCATTGGTACGAGACTCAGCTCCCGCTCCGACCGCTTGGCGGTGTGTCGCTTCAACTCGGCGCTTCCGGAGACATCCACTGCCAGTTGCACGACCCGGCCGCGCTGGATCCCCGCCGCGAAACCGACCGCGAGCGCCCGCGCGAAGCGCGGCAATGCGTACACGTGCCTCCGTGCGATGATTGCTGCAGCGATTGAGACCAGAATGCCTCCCAGCAGCAGAAATCCGGTGATCGCCGCGACAACGGCCTTCACATACGCCTGGGCTCCGCCGCGGTGCAGGAACGGGATGGTGAGGCTGAACGCTCCAACCATTCCGAGGAAGACCAGATACCCCATGAACCCGCGCACTTTCAGCTTCCGCCGATATTCCCGCGCGTAGTAGTCCGCCAGCAGCCCGAGCAGTGTCGAAAGCCTCTGTGTGTCATCGGCGGCGGCAAGGATCGCGGCGTCGAACGGATCAAACAGGTTCGGGCGCGCTTTCACCAGCGGTCCGATCGCGCGTTGCTGCTGCAAGCCCACCAGCAGGTATCTCCGCGCTTCCTCCACGCGCGGGAACCCGATTCGTCCGATCTGCTCGAGTGAAAACTGGTTCGTGAGTCCGGCGCCGAGTCCGATTCCCCAAGCCCGGTACAGCTCGGCTCGATGGCGGTCTTCGTCGAGGTCACGCAGCGCTCCGAGTACGGTGAAGCTCATAGTACATACGCCTGCAACATGACCCAGACACCCACGAGGCACGCGAGGGCGAGGCTGTGCCAGAACACGGATCGCAGAATCGCACCCTCCTGCCCATGCGCATGCGTCGCTGTGCTCGCCACGACGATGCTCTGCGCGTCGATCATCTTGCCCATCACACCGCCGGAACTGTTCGCTGCCGCCATGAGCACAGGGCTCACTCCCACTTGCTGGGCGGTGACCACTTGAAGGCCGCCGAAGAGCACGTTCGATGATGTGTCGGAGCCCGTAAGCGCCACGCCCAGCCAGCCGAGCAACGTACCGAAGAACGGATAAAGGACGCCCGCGTGCGCGAATGCGAGGCCAAGTATGCTATCCGTGCCGGAGTATCTCGTGACGTAGCCCAGCGCGAGCATTGCCGAAATGGTGAGCAGCGAGGGGCCGATCCGCCTGAGGGTGGCGCCATATGCGCGAAGCATTTCCGGAGGACGAAAGCCCATGAGCAGCCCGCCAATGGCCGCTGCGATCGCGATGCCCGAACCCGTGGCGCTGAGCCAGTTGAAGAGGAATATCGCGCTCTCGGCCCGGGGCGATGGCACCACTGGCGGCATACGCATCACCATCTCGTGCAATCCGGGAATCTTCATCGTTGGCGCCGACAGCGCATTGAGCCAGCCCTTCACCTGGGGGGTGCCCCAGGCGAAAACAACAACGCTGAGGAGTGCCCATGGCATCCATGCCTGAAGCACCGCGTTGCGTGCGGGCGTCGTGCCGTCGCTCTGCGGGCCGAGCGGTGCGCCGCGAGCCTCCCGCGGCCGCCACACGCGCAGAAACAGTGCGAGCGCCGCCATGGAGATCACGGCTGATGCCACGTCTACCAGCCAGGGCCCGTGATATGTGGCAATGAGAAACTGCGGCACTGCGAATGCGACGCCGGCCACCGCGAGTGCGGGCCACACCTCCAGCATGCGGCGCACACCCGTGTACGCCGCTACCAGCCAGAAGGGCACGATCACGCTGAAGACGGGAAGCTGGTGCCCAACCGCGGCTGACAGTTCGCGCAGACCCAGGCCGGTGACACCCTGAAGGGCGATGAGCGGCGTACCAAGCGCGCCGAATGCCACTGGCGCGGTGTTGGCAATGAGCGAGAGGCCCGACGCCTCGAGCGGAGCGAAGCCGAGTCCGATGAGCAACGCGGCGGTCACCGCAACCGGGGTGCCGAATCCGGCGGCGCCCTCGAAGAAGGCGCCGAAACAGAACGCGATGAGGACGAGCTGGAGGCGCCGGTCGCCCGTGAGGTGCACGATACTGCGTTGCAGCACGCCAAACGCACCGCGATCCACGGTGAGCTGGTACAGGAAGAGCACGTTGAGAAGAATCCATCCGATCGGAAACAGGCCGTACGCCGCGCCGAAGAGAGCGGCGCGCACGGCCATCCTTGCCGGCATGCCGATGGCGAACACGGCGATCGTCAGCGACATGGCGAGCCCCGCGAGCGCCGCCCATTGTGCGCGCACGCGGCGGGAGGCCAGAAGAGCGAGCAGCACCAGGACGGGCGTCAATGCAACGAGCGTGGAGAGCCATTGCGAATGGAGCGGGTTGTACGATTGAGGCCAGGGCACGGGTTGTCTATGGCGCGTGAGAGAGAACTCAGGCCAGAAAGTCGCGAGTGAGTTCCGCAGGCGAGCAACAGCCGGCGAGCGCGAGAGCCAGGCTGCATTCGTCGCGCAGAAGCTCGAGCACGCGGCGGACGCCCTGTTCACCGCCCAGGGCAAGTCCCCAGAGCACGGGACGCCCGAGCAGCACCGCTTGCGCGCCCAGCGCGAGCGCCTTCAGCACGTCCGTTCCGCGCCGGATACCACCGTCGACGAGCAGAGCGCCAGCACCAGCCATCGCATCAGCCACCTCGGGAAGTGCGCGTGCCGTCGGGATGGCGGTGTCGAGCTGCCGCCCGCCGTGATTCGAGACGATGACGCCCGCGGCGCCATGCTCGAGCGCCAGGCGAGCGTCGTCCCCCCGCACGATTCCCTTTACGAGAATCGGCAGCGCCGTAATGGACCGAAGCCACGCCAGGTCTCGCCACGAGATGGAAGTATCCCAGGACTCATCCACGAATCGGGCCAGCGCCGACGCGCCCGTAAGACCGCGGGCGTCAGCGAGTGTAGCGCGTGGATCGCCATACAGGTTGGGGACGGGAGTGTCGTCGGGCACGTGGAAGCCGTTGCGCACATCGCGCTCGCGGCGGCCAAGCAGCGGGGTGTCGGCCGTCAGTACCAGCGCGGTGCAACCCGCTCGCTCGGCGCGCTCGACCAACGCGCGGGAGAGGCCACGGTCCCGATCGATATAGAGCTGGAACCAGAGCGGACCGGGCGCGGCGGCTCGGACCTCTTCGATGGACGTCGTCGCGAGGGTAGAAAGGATCATTCCCGCTCCGATCGCACCGGCGGCACGCACGGTCGCCAGCTCGCCGTCAGGATGCGCGAGGCGCTGGAAGGCCATCGGCGCGATGAGCACCGGCCAGGCCAGCGCGTCCCCGAGAACGGTGACGGCGAGCGAGCGCTCGGACACGTCGCGCAGCACGCGATACCGCAGCGCGATGCCATCCCAGGCGCTGCGTGATGTTCGAAGCGACACTTCATCGCCGGCGCCGCCGGCGAAATAGTCGAAGACCATCCGCGGAAGACAGGTCGCCGCGGACGCTTCGAATTCCTCGAGCTTGAGCAACGTCGAATAGTCGGGCATCGGTGGCCGGGTCGCATTCTCGTTCTTGGTGCGGCCATGAACGATGGCGCTCGATCCGCTCCAACAACAGGTCGATCAAGGACCGGGCGGCCCGGAGCGCCGCGAGCCTGTTAGAGTGGACCGCGGGGTGATTGGGGGGCGGCCCGAGTCCGTTGGGATGCGCCACGAGTCCGTTGGGATGCGCCGCGAGTCCGTTGGGATGCGCCATGAGTCCATCGGCGCTCGCCCCGGGGGCGTCAGCGCCCGGTCAGCGGTCGTTGGCGCTCGCCATGAGTCGCGTGGCGCCGATCGCGAGGCCGTTGGGATCGGCCGCGGGCTCATCGGCGCCCGAGCCGAGGAGCGTGGCGTCCGGCGTGAGGTCGGCTGAACCGGCCACGCGTTCGTCGGCGGCGGGCGCGAGGTCGGCGGCGCTCGCTACGGGTTCGTCGGGGGCCGGTGCGGCCGGTGCGGAGGCCGTCGCGCGGACCGCGATCCCGAGTGCGCGGACCGCGATCCCGAGTGCGCGGACCGCGATCCTGACTCGGCGCTGCGTGATTCCAATCGCGCGCACTGTGATTAGAAGTGCGCGCACCGTGATTAGCAGTGCGCGTTTCTTGATCGTCGGCGCCCGGTGCGTGATCGGACGTCCGCAGATCCTGATCGGAGGCACGCGATCCGTGATCGCCGGTGCGCGCTGAGCCATTCCATGCCGGGGGTGTGGGGTCCGCGTCGCCGCGGCCCAAGACAGCTTCAGCTCTGCCCTGGAAAGGGTCGCCACGGCCGGCAATAGCGACCCGCCAGGGAGGCTCCCCGGCGCCGCCGCCTGAGAGAGAGCCCCCCGGGTCTACGAGAGCACCGATCGCAGTCCCCCTATCTCTCTACGCCACCTGATCGCCTGGTTGTCAAGAGGGGCGGCACTTCAGTGGGGCTGGATCGTGGTGAACCCTCGACTCCCGACTCTCGACTATTCCATTGTCAGAGCGTGTTCGTCGGCGCTCCGGCTGCGCTCCCCGCTTGCCCGCTCGGCAGCGTGAAATCCTCTCCCGGATTGATGAACTGGTCGCGCTCAGCCTGATACTGCTTGTCGTAGAGCTGCTTGTAGCGCCCGCCATGCGCCAGGAGCTCGTGGTGTCTGCCGCGCTCCACGATCTCACCGTGCTCCAGCACGAGAATCTGGTCCGCGCTCCGGATGGTGGAGAGGCGATGCGCAATCACGAACGTCGTCCGTCCGGCGCGCAGCGTTCGCAGGCCATCGCGGATATGCTGTTCGGCCTCCGAGTCGAGACTCGATGTGGCTTCGTCGAGGATCAGGATCTTGGGATCGGCCAGGATCGCGCGTGCGATTGCGATGCGCTGGCGCTGGCCACCCGAGAGCCGCACGCCGCGTTCACCCACGACCGTATCGTACTTCTCGGGAAACTCGTCGACGAACTCGTCGCAGTGCGCCACGCGCGCGACGGCGCGGATCTCCTCGGTGGTAGCCCCGGGCTTGGAAAATGCGATGTTCTCTGTAATCGTGCCATCGAAGAGAAAGTTGTCCTGGAGCACGACCCCGAGGTGCCGGCGATAGTCACGCAGCCTCATTGTCGCGAGATCACGGCCTGCCACGAGAACGCGGCCGCTTTTCGGACGGCTGAACGCCATGATCAGCGAGATGAGCGTGCTTTTTCCTGAGCCGCTCGAGCCCACCAGCGCGGTCGTCGTCCCCTCGGGTGCAGTGAAAGTCACACCCTTGAGCACCGGTACGTCCTCACGATATTCGAACCACACGTCCTCGAAGGCGATAGCGCCATCCACCGACTCGAGTGGAGCCCGTTGGGGATCCTCCGCGTCCTCCGTAGGCGTGCTCATGATTTCGCGAATGCGGTCGAGCCCCGCGAATGCCTCGCTGATCTGCGTGCCGATGGCGGCCATCTGGATGACGGGGAACGTCACGAGCCCGACAAAAAACACGTAGCGGAAAAGGTCGCCGAGCGTCATGCGGCCCGCGAGGATGTCCTTGCCGCCCACAATCGCGATCAGCACGCCAACCGCCCCGACGATCACGGTTGAGAATGCCGAAAGGGCGGATGTCCCGGTAATGGTGCTCGCGATGTTGCGAAAGAGCCGGTTCGCACCCTTGGTGAAGACGATCTCCTCGCGCTTTTCCGCGGTGTAGACCTTCACCACGCGGGCGCCGCCCAGCGATTGTCCGAGGCGTCCGGATACCTCCGCGTTGATCTTGCTCCGCTCGCGAAAAATCGGACGCAGCTTGTTGAACGCATACGCCATCACGCCGCCGAACAGCGCGAGCATGAAGAGGATGCCCGTCGTGAGCCGCCAGCTGGTGTAGAAGAGCATCCCCATCGCGAGCCCGGCGGTGACCACGCCTCCAATGAGCTGAATGATTCCAGTCCCGATGAGGTTGCGAACCCCCTCGGCGTCGCTCATCACACGCTGGATGAGGATGCCGCTCTGCGTCGCATCAAAGAAGCTCACCGGCAAGCGCAGCACGTGCGCCTGCACGCGCCGGCGCAGATTCGTGATTGCCCGCTGCCCGGCCACGCTGATCACCTGTGAGATAGCGAACGACGTGGCGGCCTGTATCAAGGTCGCAACCGCGGAAACGATCGCGATGGGCACCAGCAACTCGATGCGCTTGTTGGTGAGCACCTCGTCGACCACCCACTTGGTGCTGTAAGGGAGCACCATGCCTGCCAGCCGGCTCACCAGCGTCAAGGCGAGCCCGAGCGCCAGCATTCCGCGGTGCCGGTACATCAACTCACGCGCCTCGGCCCACGC
The DNA here is from genome assembly GCA_035544915.1 of Gemmatimonadaceae bacterium. Taxonomy (GTDB): domain Bacteria; phylum Gemmatimonadota; class Gemmatimonadetes; order Gemmatimonadales; family Gemmatimonadaceae; genus Fen-1231. The sequence goes on from DASZZO010000103.1 coordinate 13,108, forward strand.
GTTGGCGTAGTTGATCTTTTTTTTCTTTTTCTGGGCGGGGTCAGCCATGGTCAGGAAACTGGAACCGGGATGTGAGCGCCGCGCGAACGTCCGGCCGCGGCGAGAATGGCGGCAGGGTCGTTCGAGATGATGGCGTTCACGCCGCCGTCCCAGTAACGGCGCGCGCGCGCCGGGTCGTCCACGGTCCAGAGGTGCGTTGGAACGCCGCAGTGGTGCGCCATGCGCGCCATGCGCAGCACCGGGAGCGGCAGCCCGCGGAACGCCGGGGGAATGCAGAGTGCATCGTAGGGAAGGCGCTTCGGGCTACCCGGTGCAAGTGCACGCGCGTAAAGCCGCACTACGTCGCGCCGAACAGCGAAAAACGCGATACCGGAGCCGCGGAATGGGGCGACCGTCGCGTCGCTGAACGATCCTATTGCGCAGCGGCCCGTCGCGTCGTGCCGTTCGAGAAGGCGCTTCGTCTCGAGCGACGCCGCAACCGCCTTGATTTCGACAATGATGGGCATGGCTGGAAATGCACCGAGCACGCTGTCGAGTGCGGGGATTGTGACGCCGCGCCCGCGCCAGGGAAAAGAGCGTCCCCCGTCCGGCGTGAAGCCGAAGCCAGCGTCCAGGCGCTGGATCTGGTCCAGCGTAAGACCGGCCACCGGACCCGTGCCGTCGGTGGTGCGGTCCACAGTGGCGTCGTGAATCACCACCGCGTGCCCATCGCGCGTGAGCCGTACGTCGAATTCGAGCGCATCGACACCCAGGGCGGCGCCCTGCAACAGGGCTTCCAGCGTGTTCTCGGGGGCGTGCGCCGAGTCTCCCCTATGCGCCACCACCGGCTGCGCATCGGGGTCCAGAAGGAGCATCATGAGACAAAGATAGCGTGAGGCAGAAAGCGGAAGGCAGACAGCGCATCAGGCTGTCTGCCTTCCGTACGTCGCCGTCCGTGTGCGTCAGAATTCGTACCGCAACTTGGTGAGGATCAGCCGTCCGATCGCCGGCGTGCCGACGAACGTCGGCACTCGATTGTCAGCCAGATTGCTGACGCTCAGCGACCATGTCACCTTCTGCGCAATTGGAAAGCGATAGGACGTGGCAACGTCGAACTGCGTCTGCGCCGGCACAGAGGGGTACGGCTTTGCGCCAACGGGATTGGTGTTGGGATTGAAGGAGTTGAGCAGGCCCGAGTTCACCGGAAACGCGTCGGAATAGCGCGCGCCCGTCTCGAAGGTCCACCCGCTGGTCTCGTTCGAATAACGGAAGGTCGTGGAAGCGCGGTGCTTCGGCGTGTTCGACATCAGAGCGTTAAGCGCGCCGCCCTGCTCCGGGAACACGATCTTGTCCTGGTTGGAATACGTGGCAGCGACGAGCCAGTTGTCGTTCAGCTGGTAGTCCATCGCGAAATCCAGGCCGTGCACGTCGATGTCGCCTTGGCCATTGCGGTAGGTCGCGATGATTGACTGGTCGGGGGCGAGTTTGGGATTGGTGAAGGCGAGCGTGCCCTGCG
>DASZZO010000104.1:0-5811 GCA_035544915.1 Gemmatimonadaceae bacterium
TAATATCAGGCACGGGCGCGTCTACCTTTGCGTTCCTGATCTGGCGGACCATCGATGGGTCGCCGGCCCGGGCTGTCCTCGCTCGCGGCTGACCGGGGGCGGCCTACGCGCGGCTCGTCCGCAGCGCGTTGACGATCACCGCCAAGTTCGGCGCGCCAGATTGCGCCGGCTGCCGACGGGCCCGATACCACGCGCGCTCCGATGCCTATGATGATCGCGCCGGCCGCCGCGGCTGGAAGCACCAGCCGGGAACCTGTGCGCCTTCGCGGCGGCTTACGCGTCGAGGAGGCCAAGCTTCATTGCCAACCGCACGTAATCGCTGCGGTGCGCCACGCCGATCTTTTCCTGGATCCGTTGTTTGTAGGTATCGACGGTCTTGGCACTGATGTTCAGCTGCGCGCCGATCTCCGGCGCGCTGAACCCGGCGGCGATGAGTCGCAAGATGTCCTTCTCGCGCGTCGACAGCTTCTCATACTGCTCGCGCTCGCCGGACTGCGCATCGCGCCGGCGTAACTCCTTCGCCAGTGCGTGCGCCGCAGCGGCCTGCAGATACCGGTCGCCGTGCGCCACCGCGCGCACCGCATCTATCAGTTCGCGGTCCGCCGCGCTCTTGACGAGATAGCCGCTCGCGCCGGCCTCGAGCAGGGGGACGAGAAACTCGTCCTCGGCATGCATCGTGAGAATGAGGATGCGGCCCGGCAGGCCGCGCGCCACCATCTCCTTCGTCGCCGCCGCGCCATCCATCTCGTCCATCGAGAGGTCCATCACCACCACATCGGGCTTGAGGCGTTCGGCGAGCTCCAGTGCTTCGCGCCCGTTGCGCCCCTCGCCGACAACGTCGATGTCCTTGGCGCCGCCGAGCACGGCCTTCAGTCCAGCGCGCACCACGGCGTGGTCGTCGACGAGCACCACGCGAATCAGGTCACCTGGCATCTGTCTCGCTCCTGCGTTCCCCGGAACGGTAGCACGCGCGGGCGCTGTTTGGTACGACATCGCAGAATCTTCCGGTTGAACGGGTTAGCCTTGCACGACGAGCGCGGTGACCATGCCAAGCATTCCGTGGTCGGATTCCGCGTGCGGGAGGATGTGGCAGTGGAATGCCCATGTCCCCGGATTGGTGCAGTGCACGACGACGTCGTAGCGCTCACCGGGGGCGACGTTCAGCGTGTCGCACTTCCACGGCGCTGGCGTGTCCCAGCCGTCCTTCGCCACCACGGTCATGTGCATGCCGTGCAGGTGCATCGGGTGGATCATCATCCCTTCATTCATGAAGCGGATGCGCACCCGCTGGCCCAGTTTCGCAACGATCGGTTCCGTGGCGGGAAAGCCCTTTCCATTGAACGTGTAGCCGTGCATGCCGTCGTTGAGAATGAGCACATGGTCCACGTCCACACGGTCGGCCAACCGTGTTTCCCGCGGCTCAACGATGAACGCGCCCAGCAGCCCGAGACCGACCTGCTTTGCCGAGTTGTGGTGCGAGTGATACATGTGCGAACCCGAGTTCGGCACGGTGAATTCGTAGGTGAACGTCGCGCCCGGTTTGACCGGCGGCTGAGTAATGAACGGCACGCCGTCCTGGTCGTTGGGAAGCTCGAGTCCGTGGAAGTGGATCGCCGTGGATTCCGGAAGCTCGTTCTGGAGGACGACACGCACACGGTCGCCTTCACGCACGCGAATCTGTGGGCCGGGCAGCTGGTCGTTGTACGTCCACGCCTCCACATGCACGCCGGGCGCGGTCTCCCACTGGATCGCTCGCGCGGTGAGTTGGTAGACTTTCACGCCGCCAACGAGCGTCGGGGCCATCAACTGGTTGCCCTTGCCCGCGGTCTTCGCGGGGAACGCCTTGATGCCGGCCTGGTGCATGCGGTCCATGTCGTCGGCGGCGGTTCGGGAGGTCACGACCGCGGGGTTCGCGGCCATCGCGCCACCAGAGTGATCGCTGTCGGTGGCGGGCGACTTTGGTACGGCCGCCAAGGTCCGGGCCCGCGGCGCGGTGCACGCGGCGAGCAGTCCGCCCGTCAGTGCGCCGAGCGATGCGGTTCCAATGAAGCTGCGGCGGCTCGTCGCAACGGCCAGGCGGTCGTCCACTGTGGATCTCATGGGGGATCAGGATTGGAGTGCGTGTGCGGTGTCTGCTACGCAGTCTACAGTTTTCGTCCCCCTGCCTCTGTCGGGAAATACGAACCATCCTCGGGCCGCCGGCCTCACGGGCGCGTCAGGCGATCCCCGACGCCGGGGCTGGCCCCTGCTCCGTATTGGGCAGGCCCGCGACGAATGGCGGTCGGGGCGCCATAATTGAGCGGTGACCCAGCAACTCACGGATTCCGTTCTGCGCCAGACCGTTACGATCGCGTCGGATGCGATCATCTGCATTGACGAAGCACAGCGCATCACGTTCTTCAACGACGGCGCGCAGCATATCTTCGGCTACTCCGCGGAGGAGGTAGTCGGCCAGCCCCTCGATCTTCTGCTGCCACAGCGCTTCCGCGGCGCCCACGCGGACCACGTAGCGGGGTTCGGCCGGTCGCCCGTGAACGCGCGGACGATGGCCGACCGCCGCGAGATCTCCGGCGTGCGCAAGGACGGCACGGAGTTTCCCGCCGAGGCCGCAATCGCGCACGTGCAGACCAGCGAGGGCCTTGCGTACTCAGTCGTATTGCGCGACATCACCGAGCGGCGACGCATCGAGGCGGTCAGCGCGCAACTCGTGCGCGACCTCCAGAGTGCCTTAGCGGCGCGCGACGAGGTGCTGGGGATCGTGTCGCACGACCTTCGCAATCCTGTCAATGCGGTGAAGATGCTCTCGTCGGCCATCCTGCGTCCTGACGCCCACGGAGATCTCCCGCCCGAAGTGAAGGAGTATGCGAGCACCATGGTTCGCGCGGCCGAACAGATGGACGCGCTGATTCAGGACCTGCTCGACGTCACGCGGATCGAGTCCGGACGGCTGCAGATCCTGCCGCAAGCCATTCCGCTCGCCACGCTGGTCACGCGAACGTTCGAGACGCTCGCGCCCCTCGCCGCGGAGGAGGGTGTCGCGTTGCGCTCGGCCATCCCTGGAGGATTGCCGCCGGTGGACGTCGACGCGGGCCGCGTGATGCAATTGCTCTCGAATCTCGTTGGAAACGCGATCAAGTACACGCCGCAGGGTGGCAGTGTTACGCTCTCGGCGTTGCGGGAGCGTGACGTACTGCGGGTGTTGGTGGCGGATACGGGCGTGGGCATTCTCGCGGACGAGTTGCCCCGGGTCTTCGACCGCTTCTGGCAATCGAAGCGGACGAATCGTAGCGGCGCTGGCCTGGGCCTGACGATCGCGCGCGGGATCGTGCGCGGGCACGGCGGCCGGATCTGGATGGAAAGCACTCCGGGTGAGGGAACGCGCGTCTACTTCACGCTGCCGATCGTTGCGGACGATGATGCGCTCGCCGCAAATCTCAACGGCCTGCCCGCAGATCCGGACGCGGCAGTCCCCCGGCCCGCACGAGACGGACCGGAGGACGCACGCGGCGAGTAATCGCCGGGTACTAGAACGCTACGACGCCCTCGATCATGAGGCCCTTGAACCTGCCCCCACTGCGGAGGTCGGTGACCGGGAAGTTGTAGTACCGCTGCGTGACATTCTCGATCTTGAACAGCACGTTCGGCGTGACGAACCACCCGCCGCCCATCTGCACGCGGTCCGCGTTGACGTCGTTCGCGATTCCCGGCAGTTGGCCGGTCGCCTTGTTGTACCGACCGCCGACGTAGAACTTCTCGCCGCTCCCCAGACGGTAGACCGCCTCGTACGCGTTCTGGCGCCACGTGCGATTGGTGGCCTCCGTCCATTGATGGCCCGACGCCGTCTCGAAGTTGCCGAAGAGTTCGAGGCCGCGGTATTTGATGAACGGGTTGACGACGAAGGCCTGTATGTTGTGGCCGAATCCGGGCTGGATATTGCCGGACCAGGCGTTGGAGGTCTCGTTGGACGCGCTGTTCTCCATGACGTCGTAGTAGCGGGAGCCGCCGCGATCGCCCGAGTACAGCACGTTGTTGGAGGCCTTTGCAATCGTGTACATCGAGCCCGTGAGGCGGACGCGGAGGTCATTGCCGAACTTGCGGTCGACGCCGAGTTTCGCGAGGTACGCGGCGGAGCGCTTGGTCGGACTGGTGACCATGCCCTTGGATTCGCCGCCTGTGATGCCCGCCATGGCGAGCAGACCGTGGCTGCGGAAATACACTTCGCCGCCGGTCTCGGTCGTCATCGCGTCGAGAATGAGGTTGCCGACGAAGGGATTGTCGATGCTGTTTCCGTTGTCGGTACGGCGGAAGTGCTGGTCTCCATAGTTCACCTCGAACTGGCCGAAGCGCAGCGTCACATAGTTCATGAGCGTGTTGAGAACCGGCACGTCGATGGGAGACGCGTCCACGAGCAGGTAGCCGTCCTTGACCCACGTCTCGTTGTGATGGCGCGCCGAGAGGTAGCTCGTCATGGAGACACGGATGCCCTTGGCCAGCTGCGCATTTACAAAAAGGTTCGCGACGGAGTTGCTGAAGCCCGGGCTGATGGCCATGAGCTGATTCGCATCAACGCCGGCCGTGACTTTCGGCGTGGCCGAGTTCTCGTGCGTGAGACTCTGAAAGTCCTGCAGGAAGGCCCCACCGATGGAGAGCGCGAAACCCTTGAACTGCATGGCGTCGTTCTTCGGCCATTCGAAGACGTTGATGCCGCGCTGGTCGGCTGGGCGCACATGCTGAATGTCGATCGAGCGGAAGGGCGAAATGGCGCTCGGCGCGGGTGCGACGACGCTGTCGGTGGACACGGCGGTCTTTTCGGCAGCGGGCTTCTTGTCGCCGTTACTCTGGGCGCCGGCGGACGCGGCGAACAGCGCTGCGAGGCCCGTGCACGTGATGGCTTTGATGGTGCGCATGGTGTTGCTCCTGGGATGAAAGGCGGTTCAGTGCGTGGCCAGTCCCTGTGCAGCTTGCAGTCAGTTCTTGAGAACGAGATCGAAGTTCACGATCACCTTGTCGCGTACTTTCATTGTGCCGAGCATGAGCGACGGCGGCTTGAGGTCGTAGTCGCGCATGTTGAGCTCGTACGAGCCCGTGACGCGGAGCGCGCCTTCGCCGGCGTCTTTCAGATCGACGGGCAGTGTGACGGGTTTCTGGACTCCGCCGATATCGAGCGTGCCGGTCAGCACGGCCTTGGTGAGATCGGTGGCCTTGGTGAGGTCGTAGCTTCCGAGCTGGAACGAGATGAGCGGATGCTCCGCGGCTTTGAGCGCCTTGAGCATATGGCCGTTCATAGTGCCGTTCGCGCAATCCATGCGGTCAGCGGCGACGTCGAGGTGGACGGTGCGGAACGCGCGCTCGCCCGAGAGCAACGCCGGAACGGCCGCGTCGGCTGCCTCGATGACGATGGTGAGCGCGGGCGCCTTGCACGTGAAGTCGCGCATCGTCGACTTGCCATCGATCCAGAGGCGGCTTTCCGGTTTCAACGCGTACGGCTCCGTGAGGCCGCTCCACGCGGACAGGGCGAGCAGGGTGAGAGTCGTGAAGAGAACAATCGAGATGCGGTTTGTCATTGTGCGAGGTCCGTGTCGGGTGAAGGGGAGCTTCTTTGCGCAACTGGTGCGACTCACGGCTGAAGATTCGGGAATCGGAGAAGCGGCCACAGTCCGGAAGTACCTGAACCTGCGTCGGGCAGTCCGCGGGTTGGCGGTCGGGAGTTCCCCGACGTCCCGGGCGTCTGATCAGCGTGCTGCGGCAGGACGGTGGCCACAACAGGGGGAACCGTCGCCGATTCGAGGATCAGCAGCGTGCCACCGAGGG
>DASZZO010000105.1:0-3772 GCA_035544915.1 Gemmatimonadaceae bacterium
GCTGACGGAGCGGCCGGCATGGAAGGCGCTGGAGAGTCATTTCGCAAGCGTGCGCGGCGTACACTTGCGCTCCCTCTTCGCCGACGATCCCATGCGCGGAGAACGGCTCAGGGCAGAGGCCGCCGGGCTCTACGTCGACTACTCCAAGCACCGGGTGACCGGTGAGACGGTGCGACTCCTGGTAAGACTCGCAGAGGAATGCGGGTTGCGCGGCCGCATCGCGGCGATGTTTCGCGGCGACCGGATCAACACGTCCGAACAGCGCGCCGCGCTGCACGTCGCGCTGCGTGCGCCGAAAGGAGGTGCTATCACGGTCGATGGCGTGAACGTCGTCCCTCTGGTGCACGAGGTGCTCGACCGGATGGCGGCCTTCGCGCGCTCCATCCGGGACGGCAGCTGGAAGGGGTACACCGGCGCCCGGATCCGGAACATCGTGAACATCGGCATCGGAGGCTCGGACCTCGGGCCGGTGATGGCGTACGAAGCGCTCAGGTGGTACAGCGATCGCAGCCTGGTCTTCCGTTTCGTGTCGAATGTCGACGGTACGGACTTCGTCGAGGCAACGCGCGACCTCGACGCCGCCGAGACGCTGTTCATTGTTGCATCCAAGACATTCACCACGCTGGAGACGATGACGAATGCGCGGAGCGCGCGCGCATGGTGTCTGGCGGCGCTCCAGGACGACAAGGCGGTGGCCCGGCATTTCGTCGCGGTGTCGACCAACGCGGCGGAGGTCACGACATTCGGCATCGACCTGGCGAACATGTTGGGGTTCTGGGACTGGGTGGGCGGGCGGTACTCCATGGATTCGGCGATCGGCCTTTCGACGATGATCGCCATTGGTCCGGAGAATTTCACCGGGATGCTCGCCGGCTTCCGCGCGATGGATGACCACTTTCAATCGGCGCCCCTCGATCGAAACGTTCCGGTGATCATGGGGCTGCTCGCGGTGTGGTACAACAATTTCTTCGCGGCAGAGACGGTCGCCGTCCTGCCGTACGCACACTATTTGCGGCGCTTCCCGGCCTACCTGCAGCAGCTCACGATGGAATCGAACGGCAAGCACGTGACCTTCGAAGGGTCGCCGGTGAACTACCAGACGAGCCCCGTCGTCTGGGGCGAGCCCGGAACCAACGGACAGCACTCCTTCTATCAGTTCATTCATCAGGGCACGAAGCTCGTCCCCTGCGACTTCATCGCCTTCTCGCGCACCCTCAATCCCCTGGACGGTCATCAGGATCTCCTGATGGCCAACGTGTTCGCCCAGACCGAGGCCCTGGCGTTCGGCAAGACGGCCGAGCAGGTGAAGGCGGAGGGAGTGCCCGATTGGCTCGTGGCGCACCGCGTGTTCGAGGGCAACCGCCCGACCACGACGATTCTGGCAGACCAGCTTTCGCCCGCCACGCTTGGCGCCCTGGTGGCCCTCTACGAGCATAGCGTTTTTACGCAGGGCGCCGTGTGGTCCATCGACTCCTTTGATCAATGGGGAGTGGAGCTCGGCAAGGCACTCGCGCAGACCATCAGCTCGGAACTCGCCGAAGAGACCGGCGCCGGCAATCGCCATGACAGCTCGACCAATGCCCTGATCAACCGCTACCGGGAGACACGATGAGCGCCGGGGACTCCGCCACCGACACGATGTGCATCAACACCATTCGTACGCTGTGCATCGATACGGTGGAAAAGGCGGCGTCGGGCCATCCCGGCATGCCAATGGGAGCCGCGACACTGGCGTACGTGCTCTGGACTCGACACATGCGCCATCACCCCGGGAATCCAGGGTGGTTCGACCGCGATCGCTTCGTGCTCTCGGCGGGACACGGAAGTGCGCTGCTTTATGCGCTGTTGTTCCTGACCGGGTACGACCTCACGCTCGACGACCTCAAGCGTTTCCGGCAATGGGGCAGTCGTACTCCAGGGCATCCGGAACGGGGTCACACGCCTGGCGTGGAGGTGACGACAGGCCCGCTCGGACAGGGTTTCGGGAATGCGGTCGGCATGGCCATGGCCGAGCGATTTTTGGCGGCCACCTTCAACCACCCTGACCACACGGTCGTGGACCACCGTACCTGGGTGCTGGCGAGCGACGGTGACATGATGGAAGGGATTGCCTCGGAAGCAGCGTCACTCGCGGGCGACCTCCGCCTCGGGCGATTGATCGTCCTGTACGACGCCAACCGGATCACCCTGTCGGGCACCACGGACGTGACGTTCGCCGAGGACGTCGGTGCGCGATTCGCGGCGTACGGATGGCGTGTGCAGCAGATTGACGGCCACGATGTCAGCGCGGTCGATGCCGCGCTCACGGCCGCGCGTGCTTCGGAGGACAGGCCGTCGTTGATCATCGCGCGCACGCATATCGGTTTCGGCAGCCCCAAAAAGCAGGACACCTTCCAGGCACACGGCGAGCCGCTCGGTGCGGAAGAGGCCCGGCTCGCGAAGCGGGCCTACGGCTGGCCCGAGGACAGCAGTTTCTACGTCCCCGACCAGGCGCTCCTGGAGTTTCGCAAGGTTGACACGCGCGGTGATGCATTGGAGCGGGCGTGGCAGGCGCGGCTGGCTGGCCTTCGTTCGGCTGACGCCGCGCTGGCCGCGGACTTCGAGGGCGCACTGGCAGGCGAGCTCCCGGCAGGCTGGGATGCAAAGCTGCCGGTGTTCACGCCGAAGGATGGGGAGGTAGCAACACGCGATGCCGGCGCCAGGGTCATGGAGGTTCTGGCCGCCGCTGTTCCGACGCTGATCGGCGGCTCAGCGGATCTCGATCCGTCCACGCGCACCATGCTGAAGGGCAAAGGCGATTTCGAGGCACCGGGTGCCCCCGCTCCGGACCCGACCTTGCCGACGCAGGGGATGGCCGGCGGAGTGCGTGGATACGCGGGCCGGAACATCCACTTTGGAATCCGCGAACACGCAATGACAGCGATCGTCACGGGACTCGCCCATCACGGCGGCGTCGTCCCGTACGGGGCGACCTTCCTGACGTTTTCCGACTACATGCGGCCCAGCATCCGGCTGGCGGCTCTGAGCGCGGCGCACGTGATCTATGTCTGGACCCATGACAGCATCGCACTCGGCGAAGATGGTCCCACGCATCAGCCGATAGAACACATCGCCAGTCTCCGCGCGATGCCGAACATGCTGCTGTTGCGACCCGCGGACGCGACGGAGACGGTCGAGGCGTGGCGCATCGCCATGCACCACCGCGGCGGACCCGTCGGGCTGGTGCTCACGCGCCAGAAGCTGCCAGTACTCGATCGCACCGTTCTTGGACCGGCGGCGGGTGTGGCACGCGGAGCCTATGTACTGACGGAGGCGGGCGCGTCGCCGCCGGAAGTCGTGCTGATCGCCACCGGCTCGGAGGTGTCGCTGGCGCTCGAGGCGCACGGGAAACTTGCACAAGAAGGGATTCGGTGCCGTGTGGTGTCGATGCCGTCCTGGGAGCTGTTCGAGGCGGAGCCCCAGGGCTATCGTGACTCCGTTATTCCTCCCACCGTGCGTGCGCGGGTCAGCATCGAAGCGGCCGTACCATTCGGATGGGAGCGCTATGTCGGCGCGTCGGGCGCGATCATCGGCGTGAACCGGTTCGGCGCATCGGCACCGGGCAACCTGGTGATGCGCGAGTTCGGCTTCACGGCCGACCACATAGTAGAGACCGCCAAGTCGGTTCTCGCGAAGGTACGGGCCGAATGAGGCGTCTGTAGTGGCGCCGGGATCTTTTGACCTCCGCGCTGCCGCCCATCGGGCGATGGTGGACAATGGCTTCGTACCGGAT
>DASZZO010000106.1:0-5899 GCA_035544915.1 Gemmatimonadaceae bacterium
CGCCCCGCCGCACCCCGCCAACGCCTCCCCTCCTCCGCACGCCGCACCCACCGAACCCGCCTTACCCACCGAACCCGCCGAACCCGTCCCACCCACCGAACCCGAGGTCCACCACTTCCCCGTCGTCGACCACCACATTCCCACCGTCGACGAGATGCATACGATTCTCGATACGGTGGACCACGCCGCAGCGCGCGGCCGAACGGTCTACGTCCATTGCGTCGGCGGCATCGGCCGCACCGGCACCGTTGCCGGCTGCTGGCTCGTACGCCACGGATGCTCAGGCACCGAGGCGCTGGCAATCATCGCCGAGCGCTGGAAGACTGTGGCCAAGCACATCTGGCATTGGAAGTCACCTGACTACGGCGAACAGCGCGAGTTCGTGATGGCGTGGCACGAGCAAACGTCTCCGGGAAATCGGATCGACTTCGTGCGCCTCGAGCGCGTGATCCGCGGTTCACTGCTGGGCGGCGCGGTGGGTGACGCGCGGGGCGCGATCACCAACAAGACGCAGATGACGCTGTTCAGCGCCGAGGCGATGCTGCGCGCCGAAGCGCAACGCCGCGTTAGCGGAACTCGTTCGCTCGAGGAGGTGGCGTTCCGCGCGTATCAGCGCTGGCTGCGCACGCAGCTCGATCAAGGCGACAGCGAGACTCCCGGTTCTGGGTGGCTCATGAACCAGCCCGAGCTGCGTCATCAGCGCGCACCGGGCAAGACCTGCCTTGCCTCCGCCGGCGTGGCAAGTTTGGCACTCGTCTCTAACAACTCCAAGGGCTGCGGCGGCGTGATGCGCGCGGCGCCAGCGGGGCTGTTCGATGCCGGCGGCGGAGCGGAGCGGGCCTATGACGATGGAGTGGCGCTGGCGCACGCGTCGCATCGTCATCCCGCGGGGTACGTGGCGGCTGGCGTGCTGGCGGTGCTCATCGGCGCCCTGACTGAGGGGGACGCTCTCGACACCGCCGTGCACCGGGCGCTCGCCGCAGCGGCCGCGCATCGCATGGAATCGCCGGAAGTCGCCGAGTCGCTGGAGAAAGCGGTGCGCCTCGCCGAGTCGGGCGTAGCGCAGTCGCCAGAGCTGTTGCGGCAGCTGGGGGCAGGCCGGATTGCAGAAGAGGCGCTGGCGATTGCGGTGTACTGCGCGCTCATGGCGGACGGCGACTTCGCGCGCGGAGTGCAGCTCGCCGTGAATCACGGCGGGGATTCGGATTCCACTGGGTCGATCAGCGGGAGCATTCTCGGCGCCGCATTGGGGGTAGCGGCGATTCCCGGGCGATGGGTGGAACGGGTCGAGGCCCGGGAGGTAATTGTGCAGATAGCGGATGATCTGTTGACGGGGTGGAGGGATGGAGTTAAGTGGGCAGAGATGTATCCGGCCAACTAGCGCGCCATACTCAAGGTGACGAGCGCCTCCGCAGACCGGGCGCTCAACCCGCAAGTCGGGTTTGCGCTCGCTTTCGCGTTAAGCCAAATGATGGCGCAGCGAAAACGCTTTGACTCGAGGATACCTGGGATGGTCCCGATGCTGAAACGATCATTCATCTTTGTGTCCTTGCTGGCCGCCATCGCATGCCCCGGCGACAAAGTCACCCCGCCGGCCGTAACCACCATCGCCAAAATCGGAACCGATCCCACGAGCGTCGTGGCCGGCGCCAGCTTTGGCGATTCCATACGGGTGCGGGTGGCCGACGGCGCGGGCCATCCGAAGGCAGGCGTAAGTGTGGCCTTCGCCGTCACGGCGGGCGGCGGAAGCGTCACGCCCGCAACAGTGATCACCGACGCCAACGGGCAGGCGGCCGCGAAGTTCATCACCGGTGCAACAGTGGGGACGCACATTGCCACGGCCACCGTCGCCGGTCTCGCCCCGGTCACGTTCACCACCACTACGACCGCGTCTTCGATCTTCCTCACGAAGCTCGGAATCGATCCCGCGACCGTCGCCGCGGGCGCCAGCTTTGGCGATTCCATTCGCGTGCGGGTGGCCGATGGCGCGGGCAACCCGAAGGCGGGCGTAAGTGTGACGTTCGCCGTCACGGCGGGCGGCGGCAACGTCACTCCAGCAATCGTGCTCACTGACGCCAACGGAAAGGGGGCGGCGAAGTTCATCACGGGAACCACCGTGGGTACGAATACGGCCACGGCCACCGCCGCCGGTCTCGCCCCGGTGACGTTCTCCATCTCGACTATTTCCCCGACCGCGACCGTCATTGGCAAAGTCGGGGCCGATCCCGCGAGCGTTGCAGCGGGCGCCAGCTTTGGCGATTCCATTCGTGTGCGGGTGACGGACGCCTTGGGCACTCCCAAGGCCGGTGTGAGCGTCGCCTTCGCCGTCACGGCGGGCAGCGGCCGCGTCACGCCGACCACGGTGATGACGGACGCCAACGGAAAGGCGGCGGCGCAGTTCATCACGGGAACGCTGGTGAGCCTGAATACCGCCACGGCGAGCATTCCATCCGATCGGGGTGCGACTCCGGTCACGTTCTCCGTCACGACGATTGCGGCTACGTCCGCTCTGGTCTGGTCGAGCGTCTCGAGCGGGACAACCGAGGTGCTCAACGGCGTCTGGGGTAGGTCTGTGTCTGACGTATGGGCTGTGGGGACAAGGGGGACAATCCTCCGCTACAACGGCACGACCTGGTCCAACGTGTCGAGCGGAGCAACAGAGACGCTTTACGGCGTCTGGGGCAACTCAGCTTCTGACGCGTGGGCCGTGGGCACCAGTGGGACGATCCTCCATTACAACGGCACGAGCTGGTCGAGCGTCGCGAGCGGGACAACGGCCCCGCTCAGCGGAGTCTGGGGCAGCTCTGCGACCGATGTCTGGGCCGTGGGCGGTGGCACCACTGGCACGCTCCTCCATTACAACGGCACAAGCTGGTCGACTGTCCCGGGCGGGGCGGACACTTTCTTCACGGGAGTCTGGGGAACCTCCGCGTCCGACGTGTGGGCCGTGGGCAACACCGGGTACTACTACTCCGGGCGGACCTTCCATTATAACGGCACAGCCTGGTCAAGCGTCCCGAGCGGGACCTTCATACCCCTTTACGGAGTTTGGGGAAGCGCCGGGGCTGACGTCTGGGCTGCCGGCGGTGGAGGATACTACCCCGGAGGAATCGCCCACTACAATGGCGCGAGCTGGTCGCTCAGCGTGTCGATTGGGTCAGCCCAATACCTTCTCGGTGTGTGGGGCGCCTCGGCGTCCGACGTGTGGGCCGTGGGTCGCATGGGAACGATGCTCCATTACAACGGAACGGCCTGGTCGAGCGCCTCGAGCGGGACAAATCAGGACCTCAACGGGATCTGGGGCTCGCGCGCGTCTGATGTGTGGGCCGTCGGCGGCGGAGGCGCGATCGTTCACGGCACGCCCAGGCCATGACCAGGCGGTGATCGTCAGTCGCTGCGTTCTTGCAGACCGCAAGCGGGGAGGTCTTCGAGCGTCGGTCTGCCCGCCGGTGAGCGGACAGACCCAGCCATTCGGCATCAACAACGCGGGCACGATCGTGGGCGACTACTTCACACCCGAGCGCGCCAGGCATCAATACATCTATAAAGATGGCGTCTACACCTCATTCGATCTGCCAGACTCGTTTGGGGCGTGTATGACGATCACCCACGGCATCAACGCAAGTGATGCAATCGTCGGGGCCTATCGGGTTGCGCGGCCGCACATGCCATGCGGCGGCCCATTCCACGCGTATGTCCGGCACGCCGATGGGACCTTCAGCGGATTCGGTGCGACCGATGACGCCACCAGCAGCGAGGCTTGGGGCATCAATGACCAGGGCGACATCGTGGGACAATACGACACGATCGATGGCAAGACGCACGGCTTTTTGCTGCGTGGGAACGGCGAGCCGGTGATCACGATCGATTTTCCGAACTGGAACGGGGACACCAACCTCCGCAGTATCGACAATTCCGGCCGGATTATGGTGGGCAATATCAACACGCGGGGAGACGTGCCAGCCCACACCTTCAAGCTCTCGCTATGCGGGCATCACTGCGGGCTGGCACCGTAGGAGATAAATGGGTCACGAACCCGAGTGTCCCTGCGATTGGCCTTACATGATCGGATACACGCCACCGGACCTGTCCTTGGTGTACCGGATCGGCTTCCCAAGCAGCGCGCGCGAAGTCAACGACGCGGGCAATGTCGCAGGGATTTACCGCGATACCACGGTGGCGGGTGATCCGTACCACGGATTTCTTGCTCCATGATGGCACGTATTACCTGATCGATTTCCGCGACCGGCCTCAATCACGCCATGATTGATGAACATCTCGTGATCCCGCTTCACGGACGGCGTAGCATTCTCGCTCTCTTACTTCGCCGCCGTCGCCGCCCTCGCCGCGAGCCGTGACCGCAGCTCGTCGCGCCAATCGTGCACGATGATCGTTTGCACGTCCCCCACCATTTTCACGAAGAGGAATTCCGTGCCACGGGGCGAGACGTCGTAGTGGGTGTGCATGTTGCTCCCTGCGAAGGGGGGCCCCTCAAACACCACCGCGCGTCCCGTGACGGCGAATGTCGGTACCGCCTTGATCTTGGCAGCGATGATTTGTCGGTTGTGCCGGTAAAAGAGGCGGTGTCCACCTCGCGCCCAAACGGGTTCAATCCCGCCGTCGGTCGACACCTGAACATGAGCGCCGGGGCCGGGAAAGGGCTGCACCACCACCTGACCTGTTCCAGACTCGTTCGATACGTATGCCAGCCACCGGCCGTCGGGCGACAAGCTCGGCGTCGCCGCAATCGCGCTCGCGGGGGCGATGCGCTTTGACGCGGTATCGCCGGTGAGGCGCCGGTACCCGATTTCGTACGTCGTCGTCTCGTAGACCAGCGTCTGACCGTCTGGGGAAAGGAGGCCCGTAAACAGGTCAGCCCCGTCCAGTTTGAGCAAGGGCGCGGCGGGCCCGCTCCGATCGGCCGGCCGCCACCAGAGAGCCGCTCGCTCTTCGCGGTTGGAATGGGAGACGAAGAGCACCCGTTTCCCGTCGGGGGTCCACTCTGGACAACAGCTGTTGCTATCGGTCGTGAGCCGCGCGGTCGTGCCCTGCGCCGGATCGTAGATCCACACGTCCGACCCGGCCGACGAGCGAATCGCGACAGCGATCTGCTTGCCGTCGGGTGAAAACCGAGGGAAGGAGTACCGCTCCCGCTCTGTGCTCAATGGTCGCGTGACACCGCGACCGTCCGCGAGAACCAGCTGTGACCCTCGGGCGCCGATCTGGTAGACGAGAGAGCCATTGCGCGACATCCCCGCCTTGGCTGGGCCCAGCAGCCCGACCAGCACATCGGTCACGACCGGCGCAGGATCGCCCAAAACGCGGCTGCGGCCGGCGTCGAAGGACACGGCCATCAGCGCGCCAGACGCGCTCGCATAGACGAGGAGCCCGTCCACGACACCGAGCGGGAAGGTGCCGGGAAGTTCGAGGATCGTGGAGCGGCCAGTCTCGAGTGATGCCACGCCAATTTTTGCGGCGTTGAGACCGCCATGGCCCCAGCTCGTGTACAGCACCGTCTTGCCGTCGGCGAGCGCGAGCGGCCAGCGCTGATCCTCCTCGCCCCTCGCCGAGTCCGGTGTCGTGAGCCGGCCGAGCGCGCCGCCGGCTGCGGGGATCGTGGCGAGCCCACTTCCGGTCGACACGATGATCATATTGTTCGGAGCCCAGCTCGCGCCGAAAATCCCTCCCACATCGGCGAGAGGCACTACCGCGCCCCCTTCGAGCGGCACCTTTCGCAGGCTCCCGTTCAGCCAGAAGCCGAGCCATTTGCTATCCGTCGAGAAAAAGGGCATGACTGCCCCCACCGTCCCGGGGATCGGTCGCGTACCGATCTCGTCGAGGGGCCGCGCGAAGAGTTGTTGTATTCCGCCCGTCCCGACGCCAACGAACACAACCATTC
>DASZZO010000107.1:0-1941 GCA_035544915.1 Gemmatimonadaceae bacterium
TGGCTGTCGCCGCCGCTGGCCGGATTCACGACGATCTTGTTACTCCCCGCCGCGCTGCCGCCCGGGTAGATTGGTCTTGCGGCGCCGTTCCCAAGTCCGCCGCAAGGAGCCAGGCGATGACCCGCACCCGAGGCAGGATAGTCAAGACGAAACCGCAACCACCAGCGCGCGCGGCCGAGATCGTGCGTGAGTATGGCCCCTTCGCCGGCGCCGACCGCATCCACGGCGTCACCCACGACGGCCGCCACGTCTGGGCCGCCACCGGATCCAAGCTGGTCGCCTTCGATCCAGAGAGCGGCCAGCTCGCGCGCACGCTCGACCGCGCCGGCGACGCCGGCACCGCCTTCGACGGCACGCACCTCTACCAAATCGCGGAAACGCGCATCGACAAGATCGATCCCGCCACCGGCGACGTCGTGGCGTCGATCCCGGCGCCCGGCAGCGGCAGCGACTCGGGCCTCGCCTGGGCCGAGGGCAGCCTATGGGTGGGGCAGTACCGCGATCGCAAGATCCATCAGATCGATCCCGCGACCGGCGCCATTCTGCGCACCATCGAGTCCAACCGCTTCGTCACCGGCGTGACCTGGGTCGATGGTGAGCTGTGGCACGGTACCTGGGAAGGCGACGAGAGCGATATCCGACGCATCAACCCGGAGAGCGGCGCCGTGCTCGAGCGGCTGGAGATGCCACACGGCACCGGCGTCAGCGGCATGGAGTCCGACGGGGCAGACCTTTTCTATTGCGGCGGCGGATCGAGCGGAAAGGTCCGCGCCGTGCGACGTCCGAAAGGGGAGAGACCATGAAACAAGGAGAGAAAATGATGACCGACCACAAGACCGGAACACGTAACGATTGGCTCGCTGCGCGGCTGGAGCTGCTCGAGGCCGAGAAGGAGCTGACGCGCCGTAGCGACGAGCTGGCGCGGCGGCGGCAGGAGTTGCCGTGGGTTCGGATCGAGAAGGCGTACCGATTCGAGACCGACGAGGGAAGCGCCTCGCTGGCGGACCTCTTCCGAGGGCGCTCGCAGCTCCTCGTCTACCACTTCATGTTCGGGCCCGAGTACACAGCGGGGTGTGCGACCTGCTCGACGATCGCGGACGGGTTCGACGGCTTCGCCGTCCACCTGGCCAACCACGACGTCACGCTTTCGGCGGTGTCACGGGCGCCGCTCGCGAAGCTGCAGGCGTACAAGCGGCGGATGGGCTGGACGTTTCCCTGGGCGTCCTCGTTCGGCAGCGATTTCAACCCCGACTTCAGCGTCTCATTCACCGAGGAGCAACAGCGCAAGGGGACCATCGAATACAACTACGAGCACGGCGGCCACGCGATGGACGAGACAGCAGCGGTCCCGGAGCCCGTCGCCAGGAACGCGGCCATGGCCGGAACCGACGTGGCCACCTACACGCGCGAGAGGCCGGGCATGAGCGCGTTGGTGCTCGAAGACGGCATCGTCTACCACGCCTATTCCACCTATGCGCGCGGACTGGACGGCCTCTGGGGCATGTACCAGTGGCTCGACCGCGCCCCCAAGGGGCGTAACGAGACAGGCCTCTGGTGGCGCCGCCACGACGAGTACGCCAACCAAGGCACGGGCGCGCGCTGAGGCGCGGCTCCAGGCGCTCGCCGACGTCGGGCGATTGCCGTCGGGATCGGCGAACACGAAGTCGCGCAGGCCGTAGGGCGCGTCGCGCAGCCCCTTGACGATGGACTCGAAGATCGGATGGCTCATCTACGAACTGCTCAAGGAAATCGCCGCGAAGCGAACCGTCATCGTGGTCACGCGGAGATGGCCGAGCCGCGCGGGACAGCTGCCAGGACTCGAACGAAACGAACTGCAGGCAGCAACTGAAGATCCTGATCGAAGTGTTTGCCGCGCCGGGTTGCTCGAAATGCGCGCAGAAGCGCCAAGCGCTCAGGGCGGTCACCGAGGGACTGGGAGCG
>DASZZO010000108.1:0-7026 GCA_035544915.1 Gemmatimonadaceae bacterium
GCCGGCATTCGCAAGCGGCTCCGTCGTGCCCGGCACGACGGGCACGTCGTGCGCAAGTGCGAGCTGGCGCGCTGAGGTCTTGCTGCCGAGCGCGGCAATGGCCTCGGCCGGCGGTCCGATCCACTGGAGCCCCGCGTCGCGCACGGCACGCGCAAACCACTCGCGCTCGGACAGGAAGCCATATCCCGGATGGATCGCCTCGGCGCCACTCGTGAGCGCCGCGGCGATGATCACCTCGCCAAGCAGGTAACTCTCGCTCGAGGGCGGATTGCCGATGCGAATGGACTCGTCCGCCTCGCGAACATGCACGGCCTGGACATCGGCATCGGAGTACACCGCGACGGATCTGACACCAAGCTCGCGGCATGCGCGCACAACCCGGAGCGCGATTTCTCCTCTGTTCGCGATGAGGACTTTACGAAACACTGCCCGCCGCGATGGGCCGCGAATCAGAGAGGGATGTTCCCATGCTTCTTCGGCGGATTCCTGTCGCGCTTGCCGCGAAGCATATCCAGCGCGGCGACAAGCCGGGGCCGGGTATCGCGCGGGTCGATGATGTCGTCCACATAGCCCCGCCCGGCTGCCACGTAGGGGTTGGCGAACTTCTCGGCGTATTCGACCACCCTGGCATCGGTCGCCTTGGCGCGATCGGCACTCTCCGCGATCTCTTTCTTGAAGAGAATCTCGACTGCGCCCTTCGGTCCCATCACTGCGATTTCGGCCGTCGGCCAGGCCACATTGAAATCGCCTCTGATGTGCTTGGAGCTCATCACGTCGTACGCCCCGCCATATGCCTTGCGCGTGATGACCGTGAGCTTCGGAACGGTGGCTTCGCAATAGGCATAGAGCAGCTTCGCGCCGTGCTTGATGATGCCGCCGTGCTCCTGGGCCACGCCGGGAAGAAAGCCCGGCACGTCTTCAAATGTCACGATGGGCACGTTGAACGCGTCGCAGAACCGGATGAACCGTGCTGCCTTGACGCTCGCCCCGATGTCCAGCACCCCAGCAAGCACCGCCGGCTGGTTGGCCACGAGCCCCACGCTGTGTCCGCCAAGATGCGCAAATCCGACAATGATGTTCGCCGCAAAATCCTTTTGCACTTCGACAAACTCACCATCGTCAATCACCCGGCGGAGCACCTCATGCATGTCATACGGCTTGTTCGGACTGTCAGGCACGATGTCGAGCAACGCCTCATCGCGCCGGTCGCGCGGGTCGCTGCCGGCGCCCGCTGGCGGCGCGTCGACGTTGTTCGACGGGATGTAGCGCAAGAGCGCGCGAATGCCCGCAAGGCATTCGATCTCGCTCCCGGAGGTGAAGTGGCTGACGCCGCTCGTGCCGCCATGCGTGTCGGCACCACCAAGCTCCTCCATGGTGACGTCTTCGTGAGTCACCGTCTTCACCACGTTCGGGCCCGTGACGAACATGAACGAGATGCCGCGCACCATGAACGTGAAGTCGGTGATGGCGGGCGAGTAGACGGCGCCGCCGGCACAGGGCCCGAGGATGGCCGAAATCTGGGGAACGACGCCCGAGGCAAGCGTGTTACGCAGGAAGATCTGCGCGTACCCGCCCAGTGAGACGACGCCTTCCTGAATGCGCGCGCCACCAGAGTCGTTGAGCCCGATGATGGGTGCGCCGTTCCGCATTGCCAGGTCCATCATCTTGCAGATCTTCTCGGCGTGGGCCTCGCTCAGTGAGCCGCCGAATACGCTGAAGTCCTGCGAGAAGACGTAGACGATGCGGCCGTCAATGCGGCCACATCCCGTGATCACGCCGTCTCCGTAGGGGCGCTCCTTCTCCAGGCCAAAGTCGGAGGACCGATGGGTGACGAACCGGTCAAACTCGGTGAACGACCCCTCGTCGAGGAGCACGTCGAGACGCTCACGCGCCGAGAGTTTTCCCTTGTCGTGCTGCGCCTTGAGGCGCGAGGCGCCACCGCCCAGTTCGGACTCCGCGCGGCGTTTCTCGAGCAGGTCGAGCTTTTCGCGCATGGACATAGGAGGGAAAAGACGACTATTCCCCGTTGTCCTCGGCAATCGCCTGCGCGATCATCTCGGGTGGAATGTCGGCTGCAGTCTGCTCGCCTTCCTCCGCAAATACCTTCGACGGTGTCTCCGGCCGCGGCGGCTGCTCCTCGGGGATATTCGTCACGGCCAGCACGATGCGTCGGTGGATGGGATCCACTTCGAGCACCCGCAGGTCGAGGATCATCGTCTCGTAGGCAATATCCACCGGACTCTGAATGGGCTTGCCCGTGGTATTGAGCTGGGAGATCGGGACGAATCCCTCGATGTTGTTGCCGATGTCGACCACCACGCCCTTGTCCATCAGACGCACCACGTGTCCCCGCAGCTCGGTTCCCACCGGATAGGTCTCGCCGATCTTGAGCCAGGGATCTTCTTCTGCCTGCTTGAGCCCGAGCGAGATGCGCTTGTTGTCGCTGTCGATGTTGAGGATGACCACATCCACCTCATCGCCCTTCTTGACCACTTCCGACGGATGCTGGACGCGCTTGGTCCAGCTCATGTCTGAGATATGGATGAGGCCGTCGATGCCCGGCTCGATCTCGACGAACGCGCCGAAGCTCGTGAGGTTGCGCACCTTGCCGCGAATGCGCGTCCCGACCGGATACTTGACCGGCAACATCATCCACGGATCCTGCTCGGTCTGCTTCATCCCCAGCGAGATCTTCTCCTCATTCGGATCGACCTTCAGCACGACCGCCTCGATGGCCTCGCCAATGGACACCAGCTTGGAGGGATGGCGCACGTTGCGCGTCCAGCTCATCTCGCTGATGTGGACAAGTCCTTCGATGCCGGGCTCGAGTTCGATGAAGGCACCGTAGTTGGTGATGGAGACCACCTTGCCGGACACGCGCGTACCGACAGGATATTTGGCGGCCACATCCTTCCACGGGTAGCTCTGAAGCTGCTTGAGTCCGAGCGAAATCCGCTCCCGCTCCCAGTCGATATCGAGCACCTTGACCTCCAGCTCCGCTCCGATGGCGACCATTTCGCTCGGATGCTGGATGCGGCCCCACGACATATCCGTGATGTGCAGGAGGCCGTCGACGCCGCCGAGGTCGATGAAGGCGCCGAAGTCTGTGATGTTCTTGACGACGCCCTTGCGGACCTGATCCTTCTCGAGCTCCTTCATGAGCTTCTCGCGCTTGCCCGCGCGTTCGGTCTCGAGAATGACCCTGCGCGATACGACGATGTTGCGGCGGCGCTTGTTCAGCTTGATGATCTTGAATTCGTACCGCTGACCCAGCAGCTCATCGATGTTCGGCACGCGGCGCAGCGCGATCTGCGACCCTGGCAGGAACGCATCCACGCCCATGAGGTCCACCACGACCCCGCCCTTGATCTTTTTGACGAGCGTGCCCTCTACGGGCTGATCAGATTCGTACGCCACGCGAATCCGTTCCCACACGCGCATGAAGTCGGCCTTCTTCTTGGACAGGACGACCGACCCCTCCTGGTCCTCGAGGTGCTCGAGCAGCACCTCGACCTCGTCGCCGGCCTTGAGGTCCGGCATATCCTTGAACTCTTCGAGCGGAATCGTCCCTTCGGATTTGAATCCGATATCGAGCACCACCATGTTATCCCGGATATCCAGGACCTTCGACTTGACGATCTCGCCTTCTTCGATCGACGCGAGCGTCCCGTTGTACATATCCATCATCTGCTCGTACTCGGCAGACGAATACTCGTCCTCCTCGTAGAGCTCGGGTCGGCGGTTCGAGAGCGGGCGCAGCTGGGCGCGCTGCAGATCGCGCTTTTCGCGCGCGGTGAGTGGCGAGATTGCGGTCTCGGGTGCCAGCGTGTCGGAGGTCATCAACTTCTCCAGAGTCGCGTAGGGGGCTTCTTTTCCGGCTCGCCGCGACGGCGAGGATACGGGGTGTTTTAATGAAAGAGGCTCAGGCCGATTTGCCTG
The DNA here is from genome assembly GCA_035544915.1 of Gemmatimonadaceae bacterium. Lineage (GTDB taxonomy): Bacteria > Gemmatimonadota > Gemmatimonadetes > Gemmatimonadales > Gemmatimonadaceae > Fen-1231. The sequence goes on from DASZZO010000108.1 coordinate 3,940, forward strand.
AGCCATGTAACGTACACGGAGAGAGCAGCGGGGTCAATCGCGAACGGCCTTGGCGAGTGCCACGATACGCTCCACCTGCTCCTCCTGGGTCAGGTAGGTCGTGTCGATCAGAATCGCATCGGGCGCCGGGTGGCTCTGGGTTGCGTCCTTGGCATCGCGCCGCACCAGTGCTTCCGTCTCTGCGGCCGCCTCGTCCTCGCTCGGCGGGCGACCGAGCCGCTGCATGAGCCTCCGGCGAGCGCGTTCCCACGAGTCGGCAATGAGGAATATCTTGAGTGGCGCGCCCGGGAAAACCGCTGTGCCCATGTCGCGGCCGTCCACCACAATGGAGCCGCTTCGCGCGCACTCGAGCATGCGCGCGTTCACCCAGGCGCGCACGCCGGGCATCCTTGCCACGAGGCTGACATGCGTGGTTACCGCGGCGGTATGCAGGGCTCCGGCACCGGGCACGCCATCCAACTGTACCTCGAAGCTGGTCACACTGCGAGCCAGGGATACGGCTGAGGCCGCCGAGAGTACGGATTCTTCAGTCCATGTCGCCGGCTCACCCGGATGGCGCAGGCGAGCCGCGGTCACGGCGCGATAGAGCGCTCCGGAGTCGGCGTGCCGAATGCCAAGGCGCGTGGCCACCAACTTTGCCGTTGACGATTTTCCGGCTGCCGCGGGACCGTCGATGGCAACGATGAGGTCCCTTGGCCCGGGCTCAGCAGCGGACACGGTCGATATCGCTCCAGAATCCGGGGTAGGAGACGTTGACGCACTCCCGGTCATCCACCGTTATGACATTTCCATCCAGGGCACCGAGCACGCCGAAGGCCATGGCTATGCGGTGATCGCCCTGTGCGTTCACCGAGCCACGGTATGGCCGGTCGCTCCCACGCACCACAAATCCATCCGGCAACTCGTGGGCGTCAGCGCCCACCCGGCGCAGGTTGCTGACAATAACGGCGATCCGGTCGCTCTCCTTGACGCGAAGCTCGGCGGCGCCGGTGACGCGCGTCTCCCCTGATGCGCGCGCGGCGATGCACGCGAGCACGGGGAGCTCGTCGATGAGCGACGGAACCTCGTCGGCCCCGATCGCGGTACCCTCGAGCCGGCCGGGTGCGACGACGATGCGTGCCACGGGTTCGCCGGCTTGCTCCGTGACGTCGTCGTAACTCACGCGTGCTCCCATGCGCGCCAGAACGCGGAAGCTCCCGATTCGTGAGGGGTTTGTGCAGACCTGCTCGAGCCCCAACGAGCCGCCCTGGGCCAATGCGGCGAGTGCCGCGAAGAATGCAGCAGAGGATGGATCTCCGGGCACCTCAATGTCGGCAGCGTCAAGACGCCCGCCCGGGACCAACGTGACCGTATTGCCCTCGGTACGCACGTCCACGCCGCGGCCGCGGAGCATGCGCTCCGTGTGGTCCCGGGTGGGGGCAGGTTCGTGCACTTCAACCGGAACGTCCGCAATGAGGCCGGCGAGCAGGATGGCACTTTTCACCTGGGCACTGGCGGTCTCGCTGAACCAGGTGAGTCCGCGCAGCGCGCCCCCGTGGATGGTCATCGGGAGCCCGTCTTCACGTTCGAAGTCCACGCGCGCGCCCATTGCCCGGAGGGGGCGCGCCACGCGGTGCATGGGCCGCTCACTCAGGCTCGGGTCGCCAACGAGTCGCGCGACGAACGGCGAAGCGGCCAGGATTCCGGAAAGAAGGCGCGCCGAGGTGCCGCTGTTTCCGCAATCAAGCGAGGACGCTGGTGCGCGAAGTCCGCCGCGGCCCAGCCCCGCCACCGTGATCTCCGAGCCATTGCTATCTGGGATCGTCGCGCCGAGGCCGCGTAACACGCGGGCGGTGGACTCGACGTCCGCTGACCGGAGCAGGCCGCGCACGCGCGACGTGCCTTCGGCAAGAACGGAAAGCATGAGAGCGCGGTGAGAAATGGACTTGTCTCCGGGAACCCGCAGAGTCCCTTCGACGTTCACCGCAGCCAGTCCTCCAGGCTCACCGCAAGGTCGGTCTTCTCATCACGGTATTTCACGATCACCGGCGTCTGGAGGGAGAGCCCCTGTTCGGCTCCCCATCCGCTCTTCACGGCTCTAGCCCCCGGAACGACTACGGCGCCCGAAGGAATCTCAAGAGCGATGTCCGCGGTGGCGCGGTACACGACCTGGTGGACGAGGTCATACACGGGAGTGCCACGAGTGAGAACGACCCCCGCGGCGAGCACCGCCCGCGCGCGCACGACGGTGCCTTCGTATACGCCGCAGTTGCCGCCAACAACCACGTCATCCTCGACAATCACGGGCGCAGCGTTTACGGGCTCGAGCACGCCGCCGATCTGCGCGGCCGCGCTGATGTGGCAACGCTCGCCGACTTGCGCGCACGAGCCCACCAGAGCGTGCGAATCGATCATCGTTCCCGCGCCGACGTGTGCACCGACATTCACGAACATCGGGGGCATGCAGACCACGCCGGCACCCACGTACACGCCGCGGCGAATGGTGGAGCCGCCGGGGACAATCCGGACATGACGCTCCATTCCGAAGCGCTGTGGCGGAATCGTGTCCTTGTCCACAAAGGAAAACGGCTGGCCCGGAAGCGAATAGTCCCTCATTTCGCCGAAGCGGAAGGCGGCGAGGATGCCGCGCTTTACCCAGGGCACCGCACGCCACGTGCCTTGGGGGCCGCGCTGCGCAGAGCGCACCGAGCCGGACTCGAGCGCAATCAGCAGCCGATCGATAACGGTCCGCGCGCCATCTGGCGCCGGCTCGCCGGGGGGGACCGCAAAGAGTTCTTCAATCCTTTCCGCGAGGTTTCCGCTCTGCAGGTCGCCCGAGCCCGCTGCAGCGGAAGGATCCTTGTCGAACGTCATGCCGCGAGCGCCCCTGCCTCGGTCAGGCTCGCGCGAAGAGGCGCCTCGTGCTTTGTGTCCAGAGGCATCAGCGGGAGGCGCAGCTGGTTCCTGATGCGCCCCATCATCGCAAGAGCCGCCTTGATGGGAATAGGGTTGGACTCGCAGAAGGCGGCCTGCATCAGGGCGTGCAGCTGGAGATGCAAGCGCCTGGCCGCATCCAACCTCCCTCCGAGTGCCGCGTTGCAGAGGTCC
>DASZZO010000109.1:0-23584 GCA_035544915.1 Gemmatimonadaceae bacterium
TGAACTCCGCGGTGAGATGGTTCCTCCCAGAAAAGCTAGACGGTGGCCTTCTTCCGTTAACCAACGTCAAAGTCATTTACACAAACATCTGCACACTACTTGCCGTGGTGCGCGTTTCGCGTGACTCCGCATTTGGTTCGCGCGCCTTCGTGCGTTTTTCGTCTGCCAAGGCGGCCGTTTCGCGTGCCTTCGAATTCATTTCATTCGCCTTCGTGGGGACTTCGCTTGGCTCGAAGCCCGTTCACCGTTGCACGAAAGGGATTTCACACATTCCATAGCCTTTCATTGTGGCAGGGTGGCGATTCTCCGCACCTCGGGGGTCTTTCATTGCACGATGATGGCGATGGCGAGCGCGCCGAAAGCAGTTCATCGCGGCCCTGTTGGGCCTTGGCATTGGGGACTCGCCAGTTGGCCGCCCCACGTTGGCCCTGCGGCCTCCCGCCTCGGCATTCTGGATGACGCCAAATGCCTTCGAGCTTGAGGCCTCTACCTTAACAGTGCTCGAAACGGGCATTTTCGAAAACAAACCAAATTCATGCGGCCGTAACCCTTTTCACGCCTGAGCGGTGAATATAGGGTGAGCACTTTCCCTTGTTTTTGTCGAGGCCGCTGAATGGGCGCTCCCAAGCCGAGCACGGACTATCCCATAGCCGGGTCCGATCACTTCTATATGGAAGTGTTGAGGATCGTGAGGGAGCGCGCCCTGTCCCTGGGAGCGGATGAGGACCTCGCAGACGAGGTCGCTCAGGAGATCGCGATCGATCAATGGAACCGGCGACGTCGCGGGCGCCCCTGCTGGGATCCGGCAAAGCCACTGGAGAGTTACCTGAAGGCGGCGACATTCAAGAGGCTGGACTACCACTGGCGAACGCGGCGTCGGCAAAAAGAACGGCACGTCAAGTATGAGGAGGCACGCGCGCGCGCCGCGTCGCTTGTTGGCGATGACCATGGCGTTGTCGTCACCAGGAGTCTCCTTGACACCGTTTGCGTGGCGCTCGCTGCGATGACGGAGGAGCGTCGCGACACGTTCCTTGCCGTTCGCGAGGAGGGGCTCACCTACGCTGAGGCAGCCGCTCGGCGGGGCATCTCGAAGGAAACCGTGAAAATTCTTGTCCGGAGGGCAACGCGCGATTTGCGCCAGGCCCTGCTGGATCACGAGGAGGAAGATCAATGACCAAACCCCGGACTGCGGTCCAGCCGGCCGATGACGACCTCGTGGACCCCGACATCGCGCTGATCACCGACTACCTCGCCAACGAACTGTCGGCGGCTGAAAGCGAGGCCGTCGAAGACCGGCTTCTTGCGGATGAAGCGTTCCATGAGAAAGTGCGGCCGGTCATTGCGATGTGGACGCTGCCGGTGCGTTTCCGCGAGCGTATCGACAGCGAAAGTCGGCGAGATATCTCCAGTCACGTTCGCCTTGTGATTCCCGATGCGGGTCCGGGCGCGGGTTCCCACGCGAGTCCCACGGTGCCCGCGCCGCGCTACCGCCGCCTGTCCGTCGGTCGCGCCGGCTGGGTGGCCGCGGCGGCACTCGCGCTGATCGTCGCTCGCCCGGTTTACGAAGTCCGCGCCTATGCGATTGCTGCGGGCGACGCCGCGGCGCTTGCCAGACTCGACCCCCCGAGCGCCCATCGGGTAATGGGCGCCTTCGTATCCACGCGACAGGGCGAAGAGAAGACCGTCGCGTTCCCGAACGGCTCGCACGTCACGCTCCGGCCACAGTCGCGACTCGCCTGGCGGGCGCTCGGGAAGTTTCCACGAGGCATCGTCGCCACGCTGAAGGGCGAGGCCACGATCGACGTCACCGACGCGGAACGCACCGTGTTCGTTGGCACGATGATGGGCGGCGTCATCCTGCGGCCCGGGATCTACGCGGTGCGCTGCGAGCTTGGTTGCACCGCGATGAGAGTCACGGTCGGCCCGCGCGGCCGGGCGTATCTCAATGGAACAGGACTGCTCGAATGGGTGTCACTGGGCGCCGGTGAGCATGGGGAAGTGCGTTACCCTCACTGGCCGACGCACACCAATGGCTACATGTATCCGGAGATCACGCCGTGATTCCGCTCTCGCCCGCGCTGCTCGTGGCGGCCGCGAACGCATTGGTTGGTCTCGACGAAGAGGATGAGTCGGGCCGCATGGCAAGGATATTCTTGCGTGAAATGAATGCCCCCCTTGTCACACCCGAAGAAGGCGCGCTCCCCGACGGGGGGGAAAGTGGGAGGTTTTCAACACCCTCGCGCGTCACGTGGGACACCGCCTTCGTGCACCATGTCGGCTGGTGGGCTCACTACGACGCCGAGGGAGATGCGTCGAGCTGGCCGTTCAGGCCGTCGGCGAGCTGCGACGAACTGCGTGCGTTCGCCGCGAAGTACGACGCCCTTTGCACAGATCCGCTCCCCGGTGACTTGTTCCTGCTCTGGTCGCCGGCGCGCGAGGCGTCCTTCAGAACCGGAATCCTTGTGCGCGCGGGCGATGTGCACACCGATCCCGAAGGACGGAAGTATCGCGAGTGCGCGACGATTGAAGGTGACAGCGACGAGATGATGCGCGGCTCCGGAGGCTGGATTGTGCGCCACACGCGCCAGCTTTCGGCGGACCGCGGAGACTGGTTCGTTCGCTGGACCGCGCTCGACTTGCGCGCAATCAGGGCGCGGGAGACACGACGGCCGGGGGGCAGTGTATGGCTGAAAGCAGCGTAAACGCCGATGTCGGGAACGGGAGCGCGGAGACGGGGAGTCCCGAGTGCGGGGAGGGCGAGAGCAATCGCGGCGCGCGCCTGGACCTGGCGCCGCGCGAGATCAACTCGTCGCCGCGGCAGCGGGTGTCGTTCGGGTGGCAGCGCGCCTTCGGGTGGGCGAGAGGGACGTGGACGCCAATGCTGGAGGGAGTGGCGCTGAGTCTGTCGGAAGGCGACGAGGCGCTCGCCGCCGACCTGTTGCAGGAGGCTGACATCAGACTATGGGAGCTGGACCCCTCGCGATTCGACACGCGTGACCACGAGTGGGTGCAGCTCCAACTCCGCGCGCGCATGCGGCGGGCGGCCGGCCGCGAGCGGCGGCACTCGAGCCCAAGGCGGCGCGTGAAGATGACGGAGGCGGCGCAGGAAAAGCCCTTACTCGGCCTTCTTGAGCAGGAGATCGGACTATCGCATGAATGACGTCGATGATCGTGTGAGTGGCGTGGGTGCCCCTGTCCGTCGAGCAGGAATGTCGCGCCCACGACCGCTCCCTTCGCCCCGGGGCCGCCTTCTCCGGATCGCATGATGCTTACGATCCTCGAGTTGGGGAAGATGGAGATGTAGAAGTTGATCGCCTCTTCGGCGTTGTTGTTGAACCAGAGGAACGGGGTGATCCTGGGCATTGGTCAGATTCCTTGGGTCTGAGGGGAGCGGTGGCACCTGGTCTATTATCACGTCGAACGAGGCTGGGCGGAATCGACATGAGCGCGCTCTCCGTCGGCTGCGCTCAACCTTGGGCCGCGCAGGGCAACGCGTGCACCGCGCTACGGCGGGCACGCCATCGGCGAGAGTTCGGCCCGCGCCCTGGCCTGGACGGAGGGCGCGATATCCGTGAAGGCGTATGCGAGTCCCTCCCATGTCGCGGCACGGCGCGCAAGGTGCACATCGATGCCGACAAAGCCGCCGGTGAATACGAGAAACATCGAATCCGCCGGCGTCACCGACCACCACATCCATGGGTAGGGGGTCCCCGTTGCACGCGGCGTGGGTCGCACGATCTTCCGCCCACGCTCGAAGCCGTCCGTTCCCACACTGTCATACAGTAAGAGTGTGGCGGGCGGATTGACTGCCTCGTGCGACGCGCTCCATGCACCGAGTGTGAGGCGGAAGCATCCGGGCGGCAACGTGGCGGTGCCGGGTTCCGTTGGTCGATCAGATGAACAGGCGAGCGCGACCAGAGAAATGATTCCGCCGGCCTTGGCGATCAGTGGCGACGACATGGGCTCCTCCCGCTAGTCACTATTCATCGATACCTGGCGGGGGGCCTTCGCGTCACATGGTTGATGGATGAAACGCCTCGCCGAACCTTCGTCCCTTTCCCGTTGTCGAACAGGCATGACACTCTCCCGCCTCGTTTCCGCTCTGGCCCTCGCCACTCTCACCGCGCGCGCTGAGCTGCAAGGCCAGCCCACGCCGCTCCTCGACAGCATCCTCATCGCCAACTCCCGCGTCCTTCGCCTCGACCACGGCGCGCTCACCGGCGACGGTGCGATCTTCCTCCTGAACGAAGCGTCGCGGTCCCAGTTCGTCGCACTCGGCGAGCAGCACAACGCCACCGAGATTCCCGAGTTCACGACTGCACTCTTCCGCGCCCTGCAGCAATCCGCCGGCTATCAGTACCTGGCCGACGAGCAGGACCCCATAACGCTCCGCTACGTCTCCTCCAAGCCCGTGCGAGGAGATCGCGACTCCGTCCTCGCCTTCGCCCGCCGCTATCAGCACGCCTTCACGTTCATGTCGGACCAGGAACTTGCGATGCTCTCCGATATCGCGCGCGCTTCGCGCGGCGGCGGGAATCCGTTGAGGGGGTGCGACCAGGCGTTCGGTGCGACGCACATTCTCGATCGCGTCATCCCGACCGTGACCTCTGCCGAGGCGCGTGCGCTCGCCACGTCGCTCCGCGATTGGACGCGCGAGAAGGAGCGAGTCCGCGACCTCTCCAAATATCACTTCATGGCGATCGAACCGAAGAGCGATTCCTTCGCGCGACTCGTCGCCGCAGGCCGCGAGACTCCCGGCGCCGAAGCGGCGTTTCTCACGCGCGCGCTCGTCGTGTCCGACCGGATCTACCGGAACTATCGCGAGCACAATAACTACGAGAATGGATACGAGCGCGAGCAGTACATGAAGGAGCGATTCCTCGACGAGTATCGTCGCGCCCTATCTGCCGACCAGGCGCCGCCCAGGGTAGTGCTCAAGTTCGGCCACTGGCATGTCTTTCGTGGAGAGGGGCCGAGCAATTTGCAGACGCTGGGGAACTTCGTCTCGGAGTTCGCGACGGCAAACGACAGCCGTTCGTTCCACATCGCGATCTTTCCCTATGGTGACCCGGGCGGGTATGGCGATATCACCACGTGGACGCCGCGCGCGCCCTTCCTTCTGGCCCGCGGCGCCGCTCCATCACAGTGGACTATCGTCGATCTCCGGCCGCTTCGCAGGGTGTATTCGACGGTCACGAAGGGGATGAGTCCTGAGGAGCAGGACGCGTTCCGCCGGTGGGTGTACGGGTTCGATGCGGCGCTGTACGTGGGGCGGATGCGCCAGGCGACGTTCAAGCTGAATCCGGGGGTGGCGTACTAGCGCAGACGGACCTTGTCTCCGGCAAGGGGTTTGGACCTTGCCTTCGGGAAAGGGTTATATACCTGCTCCATGATTCGCGATTACCGCGCGCCCGCGCTTGCCGTTCTGGTCGTCCTCGCGGGGTGCACGCACAACGACACGACCGCCCCTCGCACGCTGCCCGTATCCATAACATCGGTTGAGGGCGTCGCGCTCCAGATCACCGCCGGCTCGGTTGTGGTGCCTGCGCCCACGTTCGTCGTGAACGACGGCAATGGCAACCCGATTAGTGGCGTGCCCGTGACGATAACCGTCACGTCGGGTGGCGGCACGCTGACGGGCGCACCCACACAGTCGTCCGCCGGCCCGACATCCGTCGGCACCTGGACCCTCGGCACGCTGGCTGGAACGAACACATTGACGGTCACCGCTTCGGGCCTCGCACCGTTCACCCTCACGCGCGTCGCCTTGCCCGGACCGCCGTCCGCGATGATCGTTGCCAGCGGCAACAATCAATCGGCGCTCGCTGGCGCGGCCCTGGCCCAGCCCGTCACGTTCAGACTCACGGACAGGTACGGAAATGGCGTGCCCAACATCACGGTCACGTTTCGCGTGACTTTGGGCGAGGGCTTCTTCGGGTCCGGGCCGACAACAGTCCAGACCAGAGCCGACGGCTCCGCGACCGCACCGCTGTGGATCCTGGGCAGACTTGCCATTCCGCAACAGATCAGCGCAACGGCCGGGAACATCACCGCAACCGCAAGCGCTGCGGTGCGCACGCAGTATTCCGCCGAGGTGCGGTTCTATGGCCCCGCCGTTGATCCGATATACGCAGCGGCGTTCACACGGGCCATCAACCGCATCAACGCCGAGGTGGTCGGTGCACTACCTCCGGTCTCGCTCGGCAGCTTCGACGTCGCCGGCACGTGCGGTGTGACGGGCGTTGCGCCGCTCAGCGAGACCATCGCCAGCCTCATCGTGTACGTGGCGGTCAAGCCGATCGACGGGCCGGGAAAGATCATCGCCAGCTCTGGTCCTTGTATCGTGCGATCCACGAGTCAGCTCACTGCCATAGGGATCATGACCTTCGATGTGGCCGATATCCAGAACATGTTGAACAGCGGCCAGCTCTCCGACGTCGTCCTGCATGAGATGCAGCACGTGCTCGGGTTCGGCACATTGTGGACCGCCGTGGCGCCGCCGTTGAGCATCAACTCGGGCACCCCGCAGACCGCGTATACGGGAGCGCAGGGTATTCAGGGATGTCTGCAGTCCGGCGGCGGCCCCGGAGTCTGCACCCCGGCGATTCCGCTGGAGAACATGGGCGGGCCGGGCACGAGGGATAGCCATTGGCGTAAGTCGATCTTCGGCAGCGAGCTGATGACGGGGTTCATCTCTCCGCCCGGCACGCCCATGCCGCTCAGCGTGATGACCATCGGGTCGCTGGCCGATCTCGGATATGAGACCAACCCCGGCGCGGCCGACCCCTACCGCGTGCCCTCAGCGGTGGCATCGTCACTTCGCGCGCTGCAGAATGCGCAGGACACGGGTGAGTTGCACGAAGAACTCATCATCCCGCGCTTCCAGGTGACCGGGAGCGGGAAAGTTACACCGCTCAGGTAGCAAACGCCGCGGCCCCCGCGCGCCGCTACTGGGCTGGAGGCTCCTCCTTCACCACCGCGACCGTGTAGTGCGCCGCCAGCGACACGATCGCGGCGATCGCCGCCCACACGGGCAAGAGCACTGCGCCGACCACGCCGACCGTCACCGGAAACTCGATCAGCGAGTGCCCCGACGAGTTCTTGATGATGATGCGCCTGGTGTTGCCCTCGTGGATCAGCTCCTTGACCCTCGCCAGGAGATGCTCGCTGGCGATGGTGAACTCCTCAGTGCGCGTGCGTGGTTCAACGTTGGGGGAGGGCATATGCGCAGTATACCGGCCAACGAGAGGGAGGGCTAGCGGCAGTCGAGAGTTGAGGGGCGAGGGTTGAGAGCTCGTTGAGGGGAGACGGGAGTCCGGAGTCTGGCTCGACGAGCGCCCTCGAGCCCCTGCGCTCAACTCTCAACTCTCAACTCCCGACGCCCCGACTCCCAGCTCTCGACTCTCAACGCTCGACTGTCTTATTGCATATTCAGCGCCGGCTTCACCGCGCCCCTATGACATGTCGTGCAGTTCACGATGGCCTGCGGACCCTTGAGGTTCTTGATGTTGGCGAGGAGCTGACCGTTGATCGTGACCACCATCTGCGCCATGTCGCGCGCGATCTGCTTTTGCGGCTTGCTGTCGCTGTCCCACTGACCAGCCACGTGGCAGTGTGTGCAGCTCACGCCGAGCGACCTGCCATACCCGTTGTTCATGATCGCGACCAGTCGCGAGGCCGGAATGTCGGTCAGCGCTTTCACATTCTTGAAGACCTGGCCGGCCGGTTCGCTCTCGTGGCCGGCGATGCTCGTGAGCACTTCTCTGGCGTAACGAGCGCGTTCCGTGGTGACGGAGTCAGGAGCGGGGACGGGTGGTGTCACCGCGGGCGTCGCGGAGGGCGGCGCCTGCTGAGGGACGGCCCGGCCCGAGATGGCGCCCGGCGAGGCTGACGTGCAGCAGACGCACAGCAAGGCGCAGCATGACAACAAGGGCTTGACGCGGTCCATATCGGGGGTGCTCCGCTGAGGTCTGAATCCGCACTCTGACAAGTACTCGGCCGAAGCCGAGGCGCGTCACACGGAACTGGTGAAGACTGACGCGAGATGGTCCGGGATCGAGTGCGGCGGAGTGCGAGCCGGCCAGCCCGCGTGGGCCATCACGGAGCTCCCGACGAGACGTGGTCCAGCGTGAGTGCCAATACCGCGAACGCGGTGGCCGCATCGCTCATGAACTTGCCGATGTCAGAAGCGGGATCGCGCTGCTTGTTGAGTGACGATGCCATCCACATTCCGGTGGCGCGGTCCTGGTGCTGCACGAGCCACGCCAGCGCCTTCGCCAGATGCGGATCAGCGCGCGAAACTCCCGCCTGCTGCAACGAGAATGCAATCACGCCGGTGGCATAGCCGTCGCTCAGGGTATCGAGCGCCGTGTTGTCGCTTCGCTTCCACCGGCCGAGCGACGGGAGCGTCCATCCGCCATCGGCGAGCTGCTTATCCCACGCCACGTCAATTATCGATTGCCGCGCATCGGCAGACAACAACCCCGGTAACCGGGCCGACGCCCACAGAAGGATGATGCGATTGAACAGGCGCTGCGACCCGGCTGTGCGCTGCAAATATTCCCGGAGGAGCGTCAGGCGTTCCTGGATTTCCGGCCGGCCTGCATATCCGTCGGGCTCCGTGCCGACGGCGATCGCTCCGAGCGTTGCGCCGAAGTACGCCGCATCATCGGACTCCCATGGCTCGAGGTGAAAGTTGAGCCACGCCCATGCACCGTTCAGGCTGCCGGTCTTGAACTGCAGTCCCCACATGTTCTCGAACGCCGCACGGGTATCGTCGCTGGCTTGTCCGTCCCGCGCATCGCGCATGGCGAGGATCAATGCGTTCAGGACTGCCTCCGTTCCCCGCGACTCGCTCGACTTGGGCAGGCCACTGCTCTGGTCCGGATAGAACGGCTCGACATCGTTCCAGAGCCGAACCCGTTTGACGACATTCTCCAGGAGCCGGTGCTCCGGTGCGGTCTCGGCAGTCTCGTGGAGCTCCGCGCGAAGCGCAGGTCGCGCGAGCGCATACGGCACGGCGGTGTGACATGAAATGCACGATGTCTCATGATCGCGCGCAGCCCTGCGCCAGCCCAGCCACCACGTTTGGCGGGCGTCGAGATACCTGGCCGCGGCCCGCGGGTCCCAGGGCGCGCGGGGCGCTCGCGCTGCACCGTTGATGGCGCGCGGCGCAGGCCAGTCTCGCGTGCTGGCGGCGAAGCCCGTGACCGCGCTGGCGCCGGCCCAGGTTACGGCCGCCACCGCAGCGCAAACAAACAGCGCCCGATCCACTCGGCGCCGATTCCAGCCGCCAGTTCTCAATTCGTCTCCTGAGAGCCTGATGTCGGATGTGAAGGTATCATGACCGTCGTTCCTTTGCCCCCCGGGCGCCGGCCGACTGCCCCCGCCGGGACCCGCCTCTGGCGCGACTGCCGCCAGTCCTCCACGTTCAGACGACGGCTGGAGGAATCCTCACGAGCATGGCCCGCATTCTGGTGATGGATGATACGGACGAAATCCGCGCACTCGCGTCGCGCATCCTCCGCAGTGACGGTCACACAGTCGTTGCAGCGGGCAATGGCAAGGAGGGGTTACGCCTCCTGGGGCAGATGAAGGCGGACCTCGTGATCACGGACATCGTCATGCCGGAGCGAGAGGGCCTGGAGACGATCACCGAGATTCGCCGCACGCACCCCGACCTGCCTGTCATCGCCATGTCCGGCGGCGGCGCAGGAGCGGCCGGCGACTATCTCTCGATAGCCAAGGCGCTCGGCGCGCGGCGAATACTCGAGAAGCCGTTCGGGGTGTCGCAATTGATCGATCTCGTGCGAGAGGTGCTTGGGACGCCGCCGCCGGGTGATACGCGTGGCCCTGCGTCGCCGCTCTAGGGTCCATGGCCGCCTGTTCAGAGGCTCCGACGGCATGGGGCCAACGACAAGCAATCCACATATATGGCGCCCCATATATGGCGATCATTGCCTCGGCGGCTTCGCTCGACATTACGCAAGGAGCCACGGCAAACTTAACGGTGACATTCGCGCGCTACGCCGGCTTCATGGGCGACGTTGCGGTCACAATGGACGGACTTCCCGCCGACGTGACGGCGTCCCCGCTGACGATCGCGTCGGGCGCTGCCCAGGGCTTCGGGTATGGAACAGCCCGGATTGCCTCGGGTTGGATATACGGACTGCTGCATGTCAGACTGCAAAGTGCCCGTCGTTACCCTGAACCTCAAGAAGAAAGGAGTCCCACCATGAAGAATCCATCGCGAGTTGCCACTCTCACCATGCTCGTCGCCGGCGTTGCCGTAATCGCTGCGGCCCGCACACCAGACGTCCCGCGCGCGGACGACGTCAAATACGTCGCCAGGATGACTGGTCCCAACGAAGTGCCCACCAACAACGAGAAGGGTTGGGGCACGGCGACGTTCACGCAGGACGGCAAGAATCTTCACTACAACATCACAGCCAAGGATCTCACCGGGCCGGCCACGGGCGCCCATATCCACATCGGCGGTCCGGCAGTCGCCGGCGGTGTCGCTTACGGGTTCAAGGTTGCGGCCGAAGAGTCCGGCACGATCGCCAAGGGAACGATCGACCTCACGAAACCGGTGAGCGCGACCGTTTCCGCCGACTCATTGCTCGTGTTGCTGAACAACGGCAACGCATACGTCAACGTGCATACGGCCGCACATCCGGGCGGTGAGATTCGTGGGCAGGTGACGAGGCAGTAGCTGACGCTATTTCCGATCGAAGACCGAGAGGCCGTAGACTGCGTCGACACGCAACCTCGGCGGTGAATCCCCGCCGCCGAGGAACGTGTACCGCGTATCGTCAACCATGAACGTGTTCTCGCCGACGTAACGCGCCCGCCGTTTTGGGGCGCCGCCCCGATCAGGTTTGAACGAAAGCGAACCGCGGTCCGCCGCGACGAGGAGCCGCGTCTCGCGCCCGCGTCCCACGCCCGAGTAGGTCCCGGTCAGGTGGGTGAGGTCTCCGGCATACAGCATGGATGCGAGCGTCTTCCTGCCGAGCACGAGGTCGGCCAGGGACGCGACCACTGCGTCGGGGGACACCGGGCCGGCGGTGTTGATCAGCACCACGATAATCGCATCGTCGTCGGGAAAATAGTCGGACGCGGAGAGAAAGCCGTTGATCCCGCCGCCATGCTCTATGACGCGATGTCCGGCGACCGAATGCACGGCAATCCCTTTTGCGTAGCGGAGTCGCGTGCCATCGTTGAGCGTGCCCGGTGTCGTGAGTTCCTTGTACGACGCGGCGGACAATATGCGGCCACCGTGAAGCGCTCGGTTCCACGAGACGAGATCGGCCGCGCTCGAGCAGAGCGATCCGGCCGCGAAGGGCCACAGATGATCGAGGTAGGCCGCCCGCCGCAGGCCGTCGGGACCGGTGTCATAGCCATGGGCGCGCCTCTTGAAGATAGCGCTCTCACTGCAATAGCGTGAATCGGTCATTCCGGCCGGCTCGAACAGGTTTTTCTTCACGAAATCCGCGTACGACAGGCCGCTCGTCTTCTCGATGATGAGGCCGAGCAGGAAATACGCGGAGTTGTTGTACACCTGCGCGTCACCGGGGGCGAAGTCGAACGGCTTGCTCGAGAAGAGCGCGACCAGCGAATCACGCGCAACGTGCCGCATCATGAACAGTCCGAACTCCGGGAGCTCGGTATAGCCCTTGATGCCCGAGGTGTGGTCGAGCAGCCGGCGCAGGGTGACGGTGTGACCCTGCGCCGGATAGCCCGGGAGATACTGTGTCAGGGGATCGTCGAGCGAGAGCTTGCCGCGTTCCTGCAGCAGCAGAATGGCCGACGCTGTGAACTGCTTGGTGACGGAACCGATCTCGTACACGGCATGATCGGGCGTATGCACGTCGAACTCCAGGTCGGCGTATCCGTAACCCTTGAGCGCGAGCGTATCGCGTCCGCGCATCACGGCAACAGACATCCCCGCGGCCTTGCCTCCGGCCAGATAGCTTCGGACGACCGAATCGATCTGTGCCCGGAGCGCGCTTTTCGCGGGCACCGTGGAGGAAGCGGCAACGTGGCGCGCTCGAGCGGCCGTTTGAGCTTCGAGCGGCAATGGTGCGGAGAGAACGGCGGCCACGAATGCCATCACAAGGAATCGCTTGTGCATGTTCCTCTCCTCCCGTGTCGGCGCCTACTGCGGGCTTGAGCCCGATTCGAACCGGCGTTCGAGTTCCGCGAACGGAACGCCGCGAGCGAGACTGGTGAATGTTCCGTGCTCGGCGATTTCTGTCGCCGCTTGAAGGAAGCCCGCCCACGCCGCGCGCGCCAGCGCGCCGCCAACGCTGATCCGGCGAACGCCTGACGCGGCGAGTTCCGCGACGGTGGCAAAATCGCTGCCGACCAGCGCGTTCACGGCTTTGGGCGCCACGGCAGCGACAACAGCCTTGATATCGCCAATCGCGCGGAGGCCTGGCGCGTACAGGCAATCGGCGCCGGCCTCAGCGTATGCGGTGAGCCGGCGGATTGTCTCGGCAAGATCGGGCTGTCCGACGATGAACCCTTCGGACCGGCCTGTGAGCAGAACGCCCGTGCCGCTTCGATCAATCGCCCTCCGCGCGGCCTTGATCCGCTCGACCGAGAGCGTGAACTCGAAGAGCGGGCGGGCGCCGTCGCCCGTCGAATCCTCGATCGAGAGGCCCGCGACTCCCGTCGCCGTGGCGGCGGTGACATTCGCGCCGACGTCATCGGGCGCAATCGCAAAACCGCCCTCGAAGTCCGCGTTGACCGGCACCTCCACGCCGCCGCTGACGAGCTGAAGGTGCGCCAGCGTCTCCTCCAATGAAACGTGATTGTCCCTCCGCCCGAGCGACCAGGCGAAACCCGAGCTGGTGGTCGCGAGCGCTGGAAAGCCGAGTTGAGCGAGCAGCCGGGCGCTGCCCAGGTCCCACGGATTGGGAATGACGAAGCATCCGGATTCGTGGAGCTTCCGGAAGACACTGACGCGGTCAGATGGCTGGTTCATCGGGGACGGCTGCGCACGCCGCGAAACTTAGCGCACCAACGGCGCAGCGCAGGTGCGTGCCGGAACTACGCCTCTCAGGGCCCGTTCAAATGGATGGCTGAATTCGTAGGGTTGATGTCATTGCAGACGCCCTGCTTCGCCTGCATGCTTAGCCGGGATGAAACCACTCCGCATAGGCTTCCTCGGCTTCGACGGGATCCAGGCTCTCGATCTCGTCGGGCCCGCGGACGCATTCACCTCCGACGCATTCCTCGCAGCAGAGCCCGGCACCGGTAACGGCGCTCCGCAGCGCCCATACGAGATCGTGATCATCGGCCTCCATGGCCGGCGCTTTACCGCCGAGTCGGGCCTGGAGATGCGTGCGGACGTGGTGGTCCCCGCCGCCGTGCGCCTCGACACGCTCATTATTCCGGGCGGGCGGGGTCTTCGGCGACCGGGGATCGCCGAACGGGCCGCCGAGTGGATCGGCGCTCGCGCGCCGCACATCCGTCGCATCGCGAGCGTGTGTACCGGGATATATGGCCTCGCACCGACCGGCCTGCTCGACGGCCGTCGCGTCACGACTCACTGGGCCGCAACACAGGACGTCGAGCGGCGTTTTCCCAAACTGCGCATGGACTCGAACGCGCTGTTCGTGAGGGACGGGAAGTACTCCACGGCCGCGGGTATCACCGCCGGCATCGATCTGGCCCTCGCACTCATAGAAGAAGATTGCGGTTCGCCTCTCGCGCTGGCCGTCGCGCGCGAGATGGTCGTCTTCTTCAAGCGTCCCGGTGGCCAGGCTCAGTTCTCCGAGCCGCTCCAGTTTCAGCTCGCGTCAACGGATCGCTTCGCCGAACTTCAGGCCTGGCTACCGGCCCACCTGCGGGCGGATCTGTCGGTGGAGGCGCTGGCCGCGCGCACCTTTCTGAGCCCGCGACAGTTCGCACGCACGTTCAAGCGCGAATATCGCACGACGCCCGCCACCTTCGTCGAAGCAATGCGACTCGGCGAAGCCTGCCGCCGGCTCTCGTCGCGCGGCGTGAGCGTCGGATCAGTGGCCAGGTCGGTGGGATATGCCAGTGAGGACGCATTTCGGCGGGCGTTCGAGCGACGGTTCGGCGTGACACCGAGCAGCTATCGCAGCCGTTTCGGCCACAAGAAAGCGCGCGCGTCGTGAACTCCGAAACGGGGCAGGCGTTCCGTCCGCGCTCCGTTATCGTCCGCCGCGTCTGGTCGAATCCGGCACACTGTAGGTCACGCGTCCGTCGGCATCGAGAAACTCGACTCGCGCGGCGCCCAGGGAGTCGACGACCAGGCGGAGGCGCGGCTTCCCGAACTTGTCGCTCAGGCTGAGAAGGGCATTCTTGGTCACGTCGCGTCCGACGTACACGCGTTCCGCGGCGAGTGGCTCACCCGGCGGCCCCGCCATCAGGAGTCTCAGCGCCTCGGTCTTCGCCGGACTGTTCGGCAGCTTGTTGAGTGAGTCGCGCTGCCGGACGAAATCGAAGATTGAGACATTCGCGCGATCAGAGATGGTCATCCCGACTCGCTTGCGGCCATTGTTGTCGGCGTACTGCAGAACCAGTACCTGATCCTGATCGAACTGGTCGAAGGAAAAGTGATTCGTGGAGGAGAACGTCCCGTCGGCCTTGCGGCTCCCCGTAAGAGTGAGGCCGCCGTTCTCCGACCCCTCATCGTTGAAGAAGATCATCCCCGGCCGCGTACCGCCGGCATAGCCGAAGGGCTGTCCTTTGTAAATCGGACCCGGAGATCGGTCCCGGTTCGAGATCACCAGGCGCAACTTCCCATCCTTCTCGACAACATTGATCCGTCCGACGTCGATCTCGTCGAACTTGGCCTTCTGTCCCTGGCCGGCAAAGGCGGCGAGCGCCAGGACGCCAAGCATCACCGTTGTCGCCACCGCATAGCGCTTCAGAAAGCGCACGTCCCGCTCGATGTTCTGACTCATGGCACCGGCTCCGCGAGCGGCTTCCCTTTCTCCACGATGTACACGGCGAGGATCTTCGTCGGCATACTCCCCGGATTCTTCGCGTTGTGTACGCCGGCATCGTTCTTGAAGGCCTGGCCCGCCGTAAGCGTGGCCGCTGGCCGTCCCTCCGGCTCGACGGTGACGCTCCCCTCGAGCACGTAGCCCACTTCGATGCCGAAGTGCCGATGCCTCCCTGCGCTCGCGCCCGGGGAAATCTCGGCCACGCCTACGACCGCTTCGTACGCCGGATTTGCCGGATCGTCAGCCCTCAACAAGATCGTGCGTTTGATCCCTGGCGGTTGGGCAAGTGCGGTGCGGTCGACGGCTACTCCGATCACGGTGCCGACGAGGACCGCAATAACCAGGAGCAACAGGCGGTCTCCGCGCGTGGTAGTGATTTGCATCATGGTGCGTGCCTCCCGGTTCAGCGTTCGGTGCAGATCCTATTTCCCTATTTCAATGAAGGGCGTTGAGCCATGGCCCGGGTCAGTGCGGCGTCAAGCGACCCTTTCAATACGAGCACCTTGACTTCCAACACTGCCTCCGCGTGCGCCGCAAGAGAAGTCTGAGGATCAACGTGCTGGCACGTCAGCTCCGGATTGCTCCACACATTGCCCACTTCGCGCGTGAAGCTGGCCACCACCCATTGGCCGTCCGTTGAGACCGTCGCGATGAAGGGCTCGTCTACCGCGCGCGATTTGTTGTAGTACGTGATGCCGTCCGTGCGGCGCTCAACGCGCCGCGTCGGCACGGGCCACGTGAACGAGGCGAGGTATCGAGCCGGCAACCACTCGCTCAGCGGGAGCGTGAGTCGGCTTGGGGTCTCGCTCGCGAGCAGGTCGAACCCGTTGCGGTGGTGCACCCAGGTCCGTTCCAGCCGCTCGTCGTGGAAGATGGAGGTGAGCCGCGGATCCGTCACTGCGTAGATCATGCTGAACGCGGAGTCCGATCGGTTGCTCAGCTCGTAGTGAAAGCGTACGCCATCGTCTTCCAGGGTCGCACGCGCGAGCAGGTGCACGGCGCCGGGGAGGTCACTCTCGTATTCGAGGGACTGTCCATTGCTCCGCCAACGCGGACGTTGGCCGGAAAGCACCCGTCCCGGCCTGAAAACGTAGAGGTGCTCACTGCTTGTGGTACCGCGGCGCGTGCCTGTCACGTGCTCGGGAAAGAGGATTTCAATTGCGCGATCCGACATCGCGCGGCCCGGCAGGACGAGACGCAAGGTCGGCTGCGTGTTCTCCTCGCCCACGAGCAGCTGCAACCCGGCGGCGTTCCGGATGATCGGTGTGGCCTGTGCTCCGAGTGCAGCGGCCAACAGCACCGTCAACGTGACGACCGCCGCCGGGCGGACCATCCGCCTACCTCCCGCGCTGACCGGACTTCGGCGGCTTGGCCTGTGGCCTAACTACCGGAGCTTGCGGGGCGACAACCGGCGGCGCCTTGGATGGCGGCACCGCGGTGTCACGAGGGCCCTTGGGCTGGCGAGAGAAATCTGGAATGGATCGTGATCCCTTCTTCCTCATGGGAGGCTCCGATAAGAGGTCGGATGTCTTCGATGATGCTGACAAACCTAACCACTTCCCGACGCAGTCGTCTGCTGCGCATAGGCCCGCGGCCACGTCAGCCCTCGCCCGCCGCCCTCCGCGATACCAGCCAGATCCCCGCGAACAACGCCACCGCCGCGACGAGCATTGCGGGCGTCGGCCGCTCGCGGAACGCCACCCAGCTTGCCAGCGCCGCAATGAATGGCTGGAGATAGATATAGATGGCCGTGGTCGACGCCCGCACGCGCCCGAGTGCGTAGATGTTGAGCAGGTACGCAAGCACCGTGGGAAAGACGATGATATAAGCGAGCGACCACCACACCACCGCGTGGCCCGGCTCGGGCACGACGCGCGCGCCAATCGCGAACACAGGAGCGAAGGGGAGCGAGAGCGCGTACGCCCACGCGATCATCACCAGTGGCGGATATCGCTGCGCGAGCGGCTTGCCGACGATGAGAAACCCCGAGTAGAGGAGCGCGTTGCCCGCCATCAGCAAGTTCCCCGCGGCGTACGGACCCAGGCCGGTGACCCCGCGGTCGAGGAGCAAGATCACTGTTCCCCCCAGCGCGATGAGAACGCCAACGACCCGCGTGGCGCGTGCCTCCTCAAGCCCCAGGCCCGTCGCCAGTGCGATGGTGAAGACCGGAATGAGGCACATCATGAGAGCGGCGTTGATCGGTGTGGAGCGCGAAAGTCCCTCCAGGTAGAGCCACTGATTGAGCGCGACGCCGAGCGCCGCGGCAATCGCGAACCTCGGGAAGTCGGCACGCTTGGGGAGTGCGGCACGTCCGTGCACGGCGAAGGCGAGCGGCAGGAGGAGCGCCGCGCCGGCCGCGAGTCGCCACGCGCTCACGCCACGAGGCGTCAGGCCTCCTGGCCGGAGGGCGATCTGCCCGAAGACAGGAATCAGCCCGAAGCACAGCTGCGCGAACGTGAGCGCGAGGTGCGCGGGGAAGATCCGTGGGCCAGGCGGATTCGGAGTGGTGGCGGACACGACGGCGAAGAATAACGCGCTGCGCCCGCGGCGAGGCCACGCGCGCTACAATGCGCTGCCGGCACCCCCACGCCGGCGAGCCATCCAGGAATCCACGCTCAGCGGTCCAGCTCCCCACGCGGCGAAGACGAGGAAGATGAAGCAGTAAAGCAGCGGAGTCTCTCCCTGATTCTGCCACCACCAGATACTCCCGCTTCCGGCCGAATGTATCCAGAGATACGTGACGGCCATTTCGCCGGAGGCGATAAACGCGGCCAAGCGCGTGGAGAGCCCAAGCACGATGCTGGCGCCGAACACAACCTCGATGACACCGGCCGCGCCGAACTTGCTCATGAGTTCGACGGTGCCGGGCACACGACTCGATTGCCTTCGGTCCATTAATAGCGCAACATCCTGAGCAGTGCACGCACGCCCACCGCGCAAACGAGGTCGTTCTCTGGCCGCTCTCATGCCCCGGTCTGCGATCACTCTGCTCGTGCTCGGGCCTCTGGCGGCTCACGTCCTCGCCGCCCAGGTAGACAGCGCGAGAGCGAAAACGCGGGCAGGCACCATTGACGGTGTAGTCTCCGACACAACGCTCGCCCCGCTTGCCGAGGCGACCGTCTCGATACTCGGCTCCGACATCCGCATCGTTACTGGTACAAGCGGCCGATTCCGGATGGTCAGGATTCCCCCGGGACAGTACATCGTGCTCGTGCGCCGGCTCGGCTTCGAGCCAACCTCCGCGCGCCTTCAGGTGGCCGAAGCCGAGACGCTGCGCGTGTCGTTCTCACTCGAGCGAGTGGTGGCGACGCTCGATACAGTGAGGGTGGCAACGCCTCATGTTTCCCCACGGCTGGCAGAGTTCGATGCGCGCAGAAAGTGGGGCGAGGGACAATTCATGACCCAGGATCAGATCGAGAAGGCGAACAGCCCTTGGGTAAGTAGCCTGCTGGGAGCCTTCAAACACGTGACGGTGGTCTACGACACCTTCGGCGCTCACGCGTGGAACTTCAGAGGAATTGGCAAGAAGTGTCTGTTCCAGATACTGGTCGACGGTCTGCCACAGCCCTCTCCGGACCTGGACCGGCTCCCTTCGCCCAAGGAGCTCGCCGGAATCGAAGTCTATTTCGGTGCCGCCACGATTCCGTTGCAATACAAGCGACTCGACGGAGCGACGTGCGGCCTCATCATGATCTGGACCAGAGACGGGTCGTGAGCAGCGATGATCCCACCTTGCGCGCGCCTGAGACCGCGCAGCTCCTCATCCGCGACTCGCGCGACGACGACCTCGGCGCCATCACCGCGATCTACGCCCACTACGTCCCCACGAGCGCCGCGACGTTCGAGACCGAGCCGCCTGATCTCGCCGAGATGACACGGCGCCGCGCCGCCGTGCTGGCGGCGGGACTTCCCTATCTGATCGCCGAGGTGAACGGCGCCGTGGCGGGCTACGCCTACGCGACCATCTACCGCGGCCGGTTGGCCTACCGGTTCACCGCCGAGGATTCCATCTACGTGCACCATGCGTACGTGCGTGCGGGCATCGGGCGCGCGCTGCTCGCCGCGCTGATCGAATCGTGCGAGGCACGCGGATGCCGCCAGATGATCGCCGTCATCAGCGACGGCGTCACCACGGGGTCGATCCGTCTGCACGAGCGCGCCGGCTTCGAGATGGCGGGTACCCTTCGCTCGGTGGGGTTCAAGTTCGGGCGGTGGATTGACACCGTGCGAATGCAGCGCGCGCTGGGCGAGGGGGATTCGACGCTGCCAGAAGTGTAGGGCACTTCCGCAGAGGTGCACCACGGAACGAGTCGCGGGAATCGGCGGGCTGTTTGTCCAGACGATAGCTCTCACACTGACAGCTCATCGCTTCAGGCGCGGTACAATCGGTTTTGGCCGATGCGTCCGCGTGGAGGAATCAGTTTCTCCGCCAACAGGGCCGCGAGCGACAGGCCACCGTCACGGCACCTTCGTCCCCCTGCCCGGCGGAACCTTCACCCCCTCGAGAATCCGCACGCCGGACGGATTCGGACGGATCACTTGCTGCGACTTGCCCGCCGCCGATCCCGCTGAGCCTGCAATCGCAAACACGAACGGCTGCTGTACCAGCTGCCTCACCTTGCGCCCGCGCACCTCGGCCGGCACGAACCGCATGGCTGAAAGTGCGTTGCGCACTGCAATCGTAAAGAGCTCGTGCGTCGACTTGAGCACCTTGAAAGACGCAGTATCCGCGAGCCCCTCGGGGCCGACGACGAAGGACGCCAGTACTTCGCCCTCGATGCCCGCCGACTTGAGGATGCTGGGGTACAACGGCGCAGGTGAGTCGGGCACCTGCATCACGGGCTTCTCTATCTGAAACTCGAAGTACACAGGGCTGGCGCCCGGAGCCAGGTTCGTGACGGCGCGTCCAGCCGTCGGCGTCGGTGCGGTGAGATCCTGCCCAACCCGCGGCGAGCAGGCGACGGCGATCGCGCCGGCGGCGCCGAGCACGAGAGTGACGGCACGGACAACCGGCAGGGCGGGGCGGGACGCGTTCATGGCGGCAATCCTCCGACTGAGATGAGAGGACGATTCGGCGAGCATCGGGGCCAGCCGCGTCTGCGATTGGCGCTGCGCGATGAAAAGCAGAAGTCTGCTGTAACGTTGAGGATCCTCGGTGGCGCGCAGGACGCGCACATCGCAGTCGAGTTCCACGGCGAGCCGAAGCCGGCGCGCCATCCACCACGCGCCTACGTTCCACGGCACCAGCGCCACGCCGATGGCGGCACCCAGCACGAGTTGCGGGTCACGCGCGCGGCAATGCTCCTGTTCGTGCCGGAGCACCAGCGCGCGGAGCGGTGCGTCGAGGTCGAGCAGCCAGCGCGGCATGATCATCCGCGCGCGGCCCACGCCAAACACCGCGGGGCCGAGTACTGGCGTGACCAGTACCGGAACGCCCTCGAGGACGTCCGGCGCCGCCGAGCGTTCCACACGGATGAGTGTGCGGAGGGCGAGCAGAAGCCGGGCGAACAAGACCAGCGAGGCACCCGCCCACAGCGCGAGCAGTGCTGTCTCCATATGAGAGTTGAGCCACGCGAGCGGGAGGGTCGGCAGCCCGCTGGCAATGATGGTTGCGGCCGATCGTCTTGCGGGGAGGATCGGGGCGACAGCTACGCGAGCCCCGAAGAGACGTGACGCCGACAGCGCGACAATCGGCCAGGCGACCCCCACACCGAGCGCCATGAGCCACGGCAACCGCGCCTGGCGTCCAAGGCCGCGCAGCGCGCGCTCGAGCGCCGCCGCAGCAACACCGAGCAGCAGCGCGAAGATCGTTGACGCAAGCATCCAGGCGACAATCATCGTGCGCCTCCCTTCTTCCTGCCGTGTTCACTCACGCGCCGTGCGAGCCGCCGCAGCTCCCCGGCGCTCAGCGCGTGATCATCCACCAGGCGCGTCAGCAGTTCCTCCGGTGAACCTTCGAACAGCTTGTCCACGAGGCGTGAGAGTGCGCTCCTCTGCGCAGTGCGCTGTGCGACGCGCGGAAAGTAGCGGTGCGCGCGTCCCTCCTCCTCGTGCGACACGAACTCCTTCGCCTCGAGGTTCCGGAGGATGGTGAGCACGGTGGTGTACGCGAGGGCAGCGTCAAGCCGCTCACGCACTTCGCCGACGGTGCCGGAGCCGTGTTCCCAGAGCACGGACATGACGTCGAGTTCGCGATCGCCAAGGAGCATAGGGACAGTCGAGAGTTGAAAGTTGAGGGTTGAGAGCGGGGGGGGCGAGAGTCAAGGGTCGAGGGTTGCGGGCGTCTGAGCGTGGGGCGTCTGAGCGCCGGATGTACTAGCCACTTAGTAGCATCCTAAGGCGACTCGGCGGGATTGTCAACTACGTGGATAGTAGACGGCGCATTAACTAGTATTGACGCGCCCAGCGCAGCCTCACTCTCGCCCCTATGACCGATGTACAAGGCGCTTTTCGTCTTCCACCGGTGGCTCGCACTCGGGGCGAGCATCATCCTGATTCTCGTCGCGCTGAGCGGCGCCGCCGTGGTGTTCGAGGGCCCGGTGAGCCTCGCGCATGCCGTTCGCGTCACCCCGGGCGCCACGCCGCTCCCGCTCGACACACTCGCCGCGCGGGCCACCGCCGCAGCGGGAGGCGGCACGGTATTCATCGTGAGCATCGGGCCCGACTCGGACCTCGCTTGGGGTTTCGGACTCGTCTCACGAGATAACCGCAGGGCAGCGCCGCTGCTCGATCCTTACACCGGCGCCGTGCTCCCGCCTGCGGAGCCAAGTACGGCGGTCCGCACGCTGCGAAGCTTGCACCAGTTCCACGTAGGACTGATGGCCGGCACGGCGGGAAGGACCACCGTCGCCCTGGTTACGATCGCCGCTTTGATCCTCGTCGTGACCGGTCTCGTGATCTGGTGGCGAGAGAAGCTCTGGCGCATCAGTCGCAACGCGTCTTGGAAGCGCATCGTGTTCGACCTGCACCATGCCACGGGCGTTTTCACCGCACCGGTGCTCTTCGTCATCACGTTCACCGGGCTGTGGGTTCATTACGGACAGGTCGACGACTGGATGCGGAAGCTCGACAGCACACCGCAGGCGCCGCCGCCGCAACAGCCCGCACCAGATCCGGGCGCCACGCTGCTCCCGCTCGACTCCATCCTGCACATCGCGCGCGCGGCCGTTCCGGGCGCCGCCGTGATGTCGCTGCAGTTCCCGCCCAACGCGAAGGCGCCGGCCATAGTGCAGCTGCGCTACCCCGAAGACCACACACCTGGCGGCAGGAGTCGCGTGTTCATCGACCGCTACCGCGGGACCGTCATTCGCAACGCGAGCACGCGACTGGCGGAACCGGGCACCCAGCTCGTCAATCTCAAGCGATCGCTGCACACGGGCGACGTACTCGGCGCACCCACGCAGGTCATCTGGTTTCTGGCTGCGCTCATTCTGGCGGCGCAGGTGGTGACCGGCGTAATGATGTGGTGGAACGGGCGCGCGGCGCGGAAGGCGGGGGCGGCTTCCGCGCGATTCGTCCGGCGCAATTCGGCCTGACGAGCTCAGCAGCACAGTCGCTCACGAGACGCGCTTTACGCCATGCGCGACCCGGGCAAGCTGTTGCCAATGTATGACGACGCGCTGAAGAAACGGGCCGACTTGCCGGGCAAGTGTTTCATTCTGCCGGATTCAACGGCGAAGCACGCGCGCGCGATGGTGTCCCCGAGGTAGGGTGCTCCGCCGTGCTCGTCAATGCCGGTCTCGGTACATGGCATGTGAAGGGATAGTGCTCCGGCCTCGGTCGATATCGAGCAACTGAGCCTCCGCTTTCCCTGACAGGCGCGTGCGGCATTTCCGGCCACCTCGACTCCGGACCGCCGACACCGCGCGGGCGCCGGAGATGCGATCCTGCATGATGATCATCTCCCGGTTCACCCTCGCACTCTCATTGCCGCTCTTCGTGGCAACCACCTCTGCCGCCCAGCAGCCCCCCTGCCTGCCTTTCCAGCCGGGCGAACGGCTCGAGTACCATGTCCATGTGGACCGAATGGGCGCGACGGGACACGGCGCGATGTGGGTCGCCGCGGCCGAGAGTGTGCGCGGCATCGGCACATGGGCGCTGCACTTCGAGACGCGCGCCGGCGTGGGCCCCATCACGGGGACTGACCGCACCGCCTCCTGGCTCGACCCGGTGAAGATGGCGTCGCTGCGGTTCGTGAAACACGAACGCCACATCCTCGCCACGCACGACGACTCGGTGGAGATCTTCCCCGACGAGCATCGCTGGCGCGGGGCTGACGGTTCGGCTGGCGACGTCGCAACCGATGCGCCGCTCGACGAGCTCTCCTTCATCTATTTCATCCGCACACTTCCTTTCACCGACGATTCCGCTACGGCGTTCGTCCGGCATTTCGAGGCTGCGCGCAATCCGGAATCCGTACGCCTCGTTGGTCGCGAGACGATTCGCACGAAGGCGGGGACGTTCGAGACGCTCATCGTCGAGATGCGAGTGCAAGATCCCCGGCACTACAAGGGCGACGGCATCATCCGCATCAACTTGACCGACGACGCCCGCCGGCTTCCCGTGCGGATCGAGAGCCGCCTGCCGACCCTCGGTGGCACGCT
>DASZZO010000110.1:0-6246 GCA_035544915.1 Gemmatimonadaceae bacterium
GCGGGCCGGCCCGTGCGAGCCGCACTGGATGGTGGCTGGTAGCCGACGAGATCCCCAATCCGCTGAATGGTCAGGTCCGGCCGCGGATAGCTTGCCACTTCGGGATCGGCGGCGTAGTGGCCCTGTAATGGAAAGATCGTCGTCACGCGCGCTCCCCATTCCTTCTTGATCGCGGTCAGCAGCCGGACCTTGTCGTCCACGAGCACGTAGTGGTCCGCCGGAAAGCGCTGGGCGACATCCTCGAGCTCCTTCTCCTTGTGAATGCAAAGCAGCACTCGTCCGTCGACGGCGTCGAACAGACCGGATCGGTGGAGCTTGAGTGGCTGAAAGATTACGTCTCCGTCCGTGAGAATGACGGTTTGCCCGATGCCGTTCAGGTGGCGGATCACATCGAACGAGCCATCGTACACGCGCTGGGCAAAGGGATAATTCACGAGAAACAGTGCGATGGCGAGCAGGTGCGGATCGTGCGGATCCTCGACGCGATAGCGCTGGAGCGTGCCGAGGTAATCGGCGTAGCCAAGCGTGGCCCGGCACTCCTCGAAGATGGTCCAATACCGTGCTTGCCGTTCGACTCCGACCTCGCGTGTGAGCTCGGCGCTCAGGTCAGCCACAATGTGGTCGTTGTCGAGAAGCGTGTTATCAACGTCCAGCAGAAAGACCAACCGGCTCCGATCGGTGGTGGACGCCATCGGGTCACCGCCCTCCCCGGTCAAGATTCGCGGCCGCGTCCGCATCGACCAGCCAGCGCAGTCGCCCTGCGGTTGGCGCGATCGTCTGGGCCGGCAGGTGTTGCGCGTCGGGCGGACCTTCGAGCACCCGCTGCAGGATCGATGCCTTCTCGCGACCCGACACCAGGAACACGATCTCGCTGGCGGCATTGACGACAATCGGCGTGAGCGTCACGCGCCATGCGGAGACGGCCGGTATGTACTCTGCCATCACCCACAGCTCGGTCTCGCGCACGGCCGACATGCCTGGAAAGAGCGACGCCGTGTGGCCATCCCCGCCCAACCCGAGAAGAACGAGATCGAAGCACGCACCGGGCGCGTGAGTCGGAGCACCGGCCGGCGTTCCAAGCGCCGCGCGCAACTCGGACTCGTACGCCGTCGCAGCCCGAACGGGATCGTCCTGGCCGCGAATGGCATGCACCCGCTCACTCCGCACGGGCACATTGTCCAGTAGTGCTTCACGTGCCATTCGGGCATTGCTGGCCGCGTCATCCGCCGGCACGCAGCGCTCGTCTCCCCAGAAGACCTGCGCCTGCGGCCAGTTCACGCGCGAACTGTATCCTTGGCTCGCGAGCCGCTCATAGAGCGCCCGGGGCGTCACGCCCCCCGACAACGCCAGGATGAATCGCCCCGTCGTGCGGATTGCCGCGGCGGCAACGGCAACAAAGCACTCAGCCGCTCCAGCGGTGAGTGCGTCGCTCGTCGGAAAAACTTGGATCTCCGGTCGCCCTGGTGTGTCCGTGTCAGCATCCTCCGCGCAGGATCGTCTCGACGTGGTCATCAGGATAACCCACGAGGACGCGCTCCGCAGTGCCGAGGAAGAGTCCCGTGTCCACTACTCCGGGGATTGACCGCACGGCGCCCTCGAGTGCACGCGCCGCCGCGCCGTCCGCAAGCGGCTCCATGACGGCGCAGTCGAGCGTGAGGTTGCCGTTCTCGCTGATCAGTCTGGCCGATTGTGTCGCATCCATGCGAACGACCGGCGCGAGGCCAAGGGCCTTCAACTCGCGTGTGACCAACCCGAGGCCGAATGGGACGACCTCTACGGGAATCGGATGCCTGTCGCCGAGTGCGCGCACGAGCTTGCCGCTTGCCACGACAATCACCTGACGCCGGGACGCGGACGCCACGATGCGCTCACGCACGAGCGCGCCGCCCATTCCCTTGATCAGGTCGAGGTTGGGTGCCACCTCGTCGGCGCCATCCACCGTGAGATCCAGCTCCAGGTCTTCGTCCAGGTCGATGAGCGGAACGCCGGCTTCCCGCGCGAGACGGGCGGCGGATCCGGACGCCGCCACGGCGTTCGCATGGAGTCCCAGTCGAACGCGCGCGCCCAGCTGCACGATGAAGGCGGCGGCCGTTCTCCCCGAACCCAGGCCGACGCAGGCGCCATCGCCCACCAGTTCGAGCGCGGCCAGGGCGACAGCCCGGACGCCCGGGTCGTCATGCTCGCGCGGATTCGGGCCCGTACCAGTCATCTCTCGCGGCTCCCCAGCACAACCCTGACGTGATGCACCTTCCCATCGTCGAGCAGGGGGATGCTGGTCCCGTCGTCCACGCGCGCATCGTCAACCGTCACCAGCGACACTCCGCGGTTCACCCCGTTCGGGTTCTCAACTACGACCTGATAACGAGCGGAGCGGTACCGGTACTCGATCGAGAACCCCGGCCATGCGCGCGGAATGCAAGGATCGATCAGGAGTCGCGTACCGCGCACGCGGAATCCGAGAATCCACTCCAAAGCCGCGGAATACATCCATCCCGACGAACCAGTATACCAGGTCCAGCCTCCCCTGCCGACGTGCGGTGATTGCGAATACACGTCAGCTGCCACGACATAGGGCTCCACGTGGTAGCGCACGACATCGCGTCCGGTGCTGGTATGGGCGATCGGGTTCAACATTGCGAAGAGCTCGGCGGCCTTGTCTCCACCTCCGAGCATCGCATAGGCCACAACGGTCCAGATCGCGGCGTGCGTGTACTGCGCGCCATTCTCCCGGATGCCAGGCAAGTATCCCTTGATGTAGCCGGGCTGGAGCGACGAATGGTCGAACGGCGGCGTGAGAAGCAGCACGAGGCGGTCGTCGCGGCGGATGAGCTGTTCCTCCACGGCGTCCATCGCTCGTTTCTGCCGGTCGGGGGCGCCGGCGCGCGAGATCACACTCCAGGACTGCGCAATGGAGTCGATACGGCATTCGTCGTTGAGCCGCGATCCAAGAGGAGTCCCATCGTCGAAGTACGCGCGGCGGTACCAGTCGCCATCCCACCCGTCGCGCTCGAGCGATTCCTTGAGCGTCAGGAGATGGCCGCGCCATGCGGCGGCGCGCCCGGATTCGCCACGTGAGTCCGCCAGCGTGGCCCAGTCGGCCAGCACCGAATGCAAAAACCATCCAAGCCAGACACTTTCTCCCTTGCCCCCGGCGCCCACGTAGTTCATTCCATCGTTCCAGTCCCCAATGCCCATGAGCGGGAGGCCGTGGCTCCCCACGGCAAGACTCCTGTCGAGGGCGCGCGCGCAGTGCTCGAACAGCGTTCCCTGCTGTGCGGAGACGACAGGCTCGAAATACGACGTGAGCTGGCCGGCCGCGAGCGCCGGCCCGTCAAGAAACGGCACGGACTCGTCGAGCAGGGGCGTATCACCTGTCGTCTCGAGATAGCGCATCGCGACGTAAGGCAGCCAGAGCAGATCGTCCGAGAAACGGGTGCGAATCCCGCGTCCGGCCGGGGTGTGCCACCAGTGCTGCACATCGCCCTCGACGAACTGGCGTCCCGCGGCGCGCAACACATGCTTGCGCGCCAGATCGGGCCGCGCCACGGTGAGGGCCAGTACGTCCTGAAGCTGGTCGCGAAACCCGTACGCGCCGCTGCTCTGGTAGAAGGCCGAGCGTGCCCACAAGCGGCACGCGAGCGTTTGATAGAGCAGCCACCGGTTCACCATCACGTCCAGCGATCGATCCGGCGTTCGCACCTGCACCGTTCCGAGCACCTCGTCCCAGCGCGCGACCACTGCGCGAAGGTGCGCGGTCAGGTCGGTGGTGCGAAATCGGAGGATCAGGGCCCTGGCCTCATCGCTCGTGGCCGCCTGGCCGAGGAACAACGCGATTTCGGCGCGTCCCCCGTCGGGGATTTCAACTGTCGTCTGCAAGGCCCCGCAGGGATCGAGCGCGGGTCCGACCCGGCCGGAAAGCGGATCCCGCCGCTCCAGCGCCGCCGGGTGAGCGGTCGTGCCGTTCCGCCCGATAAATTCGCGACGGTCGCCGGTCACAGAGGTCTGCAGGCCGCCCATGTCGAGGAACGCCACCCGCGAGGCAAAGTCCGCGTTCCACGCATTGCGCGCGAAGAGCGCGCGGGTTGCCGCATCGAGTTGCGTGATCACGAACGGTGCCGAGCCGCTGCGGGATGTGCCGAGCACCCACTCCACGTACGCGGTGACAGACAGGCGCCTCGGCCGGCCCGAGTGATTGGTCAGCGTGAGCCGGGAAACCTTCACCGGATCGTCGGGCGCGGCGAACTGCAGCAGATCGAGCGCAATGCCGCTGGACTCGTGATCAAAGCGGCTATAACCCTGCCCGTGACGGACGAGATATCGTCCGGACTCGTTACGAATCGGGAGTGCAGTGGGACCCCAGAGCGCACCGCTTTCCTCATCACGGACGTACAGGATTTCTCCCGGCGGGTCGCTCACCGGATCGTTCGACCAGGGAGTCAGCTGGTTTTCCTGGCTGTTCAGCGACCACGAAAATCCCGACCCGGACTCCGAGACGATAAACCCGAAAGCTTCGTTCGCGATCACATTGATCCACGGCGCCGGCGTCGACTCGGCCTGTGCCAGCAGGGTCACATACTCCCGTCCATCAGCGTCGAAACCGCCGATACCATTGAAATATTCGAGCGAAGGGCGCGACGCTGGGGCAGTCGCCGGTTGCCGAACGGCGGGCCGGCGCCGCGGCGGCGCGGGAGGCAGCGCGTCGGCGCGATGTCCGCGCGCAATCTGCTCGGTAAGGGTCCCGGCCCTGCTTGAGAGCACCGCGCGCGCGGCGGCCTGGAGAACGTCTCGCTGCGCAGGCGTCAGCTGGTCGGCCCGCAGGACGTAGACCCTCCCCCTCGCGTCGTCCCCGTGATGCAGCATCGTCGATTGGCTCGCGCGAACGACCGTCTCCAGCAGGGACTGCAGGTCCTGCAGGTAGGACGGCGCGCGATCGTTCAGGATGACCAGATCGACCGCGAGTCGTTTCATCCTCCAGTATTCGTGCGCGCGGAGCAACTGCCGCACGATCCCCACCTGGTCGGGGTCGTCAATCTGCACGACCACGATCGGGACATCGCCCGAAATTCCGTTCGCCCAGAGCAGCGGGGCACCACCCATGGGGCGCATGAGCACTTCGAGGGAGGGGCGCAGGGTGCGAGCCGCGTACAGGATTGATCCGGCCAGATGCTGGAAGAGGTGAGCCTCGTCCGGCCCGACGCCCAGGTAGTGCAGCTGGACCTGGGCCTGCGTCCAGGCCAGCGTCGCGGCGCGCTCAAACGTCGTAGCGTCGTGGTACTTGTCGGCGAGGCCGAGGACCGCCTCGCGTGTTGACGCTACCAGTGTGGAGAAGCAGAGGCGGGCCGTCCTGCCGGGCCGCAACCGGACCCGGCGCCTGAGGCTTACGATCGGGTCGAGCACGGGGCCGCACGTATTGGAGAGCGCGCGGCCACCCACGCCGCAGTTCGCCGTGCGCACCGCGTGTCCACGACCGAGGAAGCGTGAGCGATCCGTCTCCCATTGCAGTTCGCCAATCGTCTCGCCTTCGACCGCCACCACGTGTGCGAGCCATATCTCCGGCTCATCGGGCGCACGCGGCCGCCGCGTGGCGAGCAGTGCCTCCGCCTCAGGAACACTCTCCGTGTGAACGAAGAGGTTCGAGAATGCGGGGTGAGCCAGGTCGGTCGCCTGTGGTGCCAGCACGACCTCCGCGTACGACGTCACGTCGATCTCGCGGGTGCGCGACCCCCCGTTGGTGACCGATATGCGACGCACCTCGGCGTCATCCTCTGAGGAGACAATCACCTCGAGCTTGGTCGCAAGGGCCCCGTCCTGGCGGCTGAACTCCGCCCGGTCCTCGAAGAACCGCACCTCGTACGCGTCCGGATCGCTTCCGCACGGCTGGTAGCCGGCGGACCAACTTTCGCCGCTTTCCGCATCGCGTATGTAGAAGTACGTGCCGCTGTCATCCCGCGTGGTGTCCTCCCGCCAGCGCGTGACCGCCTGGTCGTACCATCTGCTGTACCCCGAGCCGGCCGTCGTGAGCATGACCGCGTATCGCCCGTTCGAGAGCAGGTGCGTGCGGGGCGTGGACGAATGCGGTGTCGTGAACCGTCGCGCGAGCGGCGGGACAATCTCGCGCACATCGCCCGCGGCGGCGAGTTGCTCCAACTGGGGACGGGTGACCGCGACATCGCGGGGCGTCCGCTCCTGCAACAACAACTCGGTTGCGCGGACCATCGGCTCGGCGTGAAACCGCGCGCGCATCAC
>DASZZO010000111.1:0-10321 GCA_035544915.1 Gemmatimonadaceae bacterium
TTTCGGAGTAGGGCGCCATGGACAAGGATCCTCGCCGAGCAGAAGTCCCTCGCCTCCCGCGGGACGGCGTGCTGGTGGGCATTGCGGAAAAGGTCGCAGCAGGGGAGCGCTTGAACCGGGACGACGGGCTGGCACTCTACGAGACTCACGATTTGATCGGACTTGGACATCTGGCCGACCGCGCGAACCGCAGGATGAACGGCGACACGGTCACCTTCGCGGCCAATCAACACATTAACCCAACCAACGTCTGCGTTCTGCGGAAGACCTGCGCGTTTTGCGGATACGCTCGGCTGCCAAAAGAGGAAGGCGCGTACCGCTACACACTCGATCAGGTTCTGGCGGAGGCGGCGAGCGCGGCCGACGGGCTCACCAGGGAGTTCCACATCGTGGGCGGCCTCGACATGAAGGCCGGGCTCGGATACTACACGGAGATGTTCCGCGCACTCAAGGCGAACTTTCCGCACGTTCACATCAAGGCACTCACGGCGGTAGAGATCGCGCACATCGCGCGCATCGAGAAAATGGCATGGCGGGACGTGCTCATTGCGCTGCGCGAGGCTGGGCTCGACACGATGCCTGGGGGTGGTGCCGAGACATTCAGCGCAGCCGTGCGCGAACAGATCGCCGACAAGAAGCTCGCCGGCGCCGACTACATCGGTGTGCACCGGACGGCCCACGAGCTGGGCATACGGACCAACTGCACCATGCTGTATGGGCACGTCGAGACCATGCCGGACCGCGTGGAGCACCTCGAAATGCTGCGCGACCTGCAGGACGAGACAGGGGGCTTTCTCGCATACATTCCGCTGGCATATCACCCTGACGACAACGAACTTGGCCGCACACTTGGCCGGGAGGGAACCGCCACCGGCGGCGTCGACGACTTGAAAATGTTGGCGGTCGGGCGGCTCTTCCTCGACAACTTCCGGCACATCAAGTCGCACTGGATCATGGTCACCCAAGCGCTGTCCCAAGTGGCGCTTCACTTCGGCGTGAACGATCTCGAAGGGACCGTGGTCCGCGAGAAGATCTATCACGCGGTGGGCGCGCACACCCCCCAGGCCATGACTCTCAACGGGCTGCTGCGGCTCATTCGAGGAGCGGGCAAGGTGCCCGCCGAGCGCGATTCCTTCTACAACGTCCTGCGCACGTTCGATCAACAGGCGCCGGCGGCAGCGGGAACGATGCCGTGACGATGCGCGTGGGACGGATTCCCTACGTCAACTGCTATCCCATATATGGTGCAGTGGACCGGGGCATCGTGCCGCTCGCAGCGGAGTTGATTGATGGAGTTCCCACCGCCCTGAACAAGATGATGCGCGAGGGCGCGCTCGACGTAAGCGTCGTGAGCGCAGTGGAATATGCGCGCGACTGGGAACGATACCTGCTCCTGCCCGATCTGGCCATTTCGTGCGACGGTCCGGTGCGAAGCGTGATGCTCTTTTCATCACTTCCGGCCGGCGGCCTGGACGGGAAAAGGCTTCTGGTAAGCCGCAGCTCGATGACCAGCGTGTACTTGCTCGAGCTGCTCTTCGAACACGTATGGAGGGCGTCTCCGCAGTACGTTCCCGGCGATGCCGAGGCGGCGGACGTGCGAGGAACGGACGCGGATGACGCGTGCGCAGCACGCCTGGTCATAGGAGATGCGGCGCTGATACTCGGCACGAACACGATTCCCGCCCCGTACGAGTACGTGTACGACCTCGGGCTCGAGTGGAAGAAGTGGACAGGACTTCCATTCGTGTTTGCCGTATGGGTGGCACAGCGCCGCGCCGACACCGCGCTGGCCCTCAGTGTACAAGCGGGCCTCATCGAGTCCCGCGACTGGGGACTGATGCACCTCGACGCCCTTGCCCAGCAGGCGTACGAGTCAACGGGGGTGCCCCTCACGCTGTGCCACGAATACCTCAGCGGGCTCGACTACGGCCTGAGCTATCCGCACCTGGGCGGCCTCACCGAGTTCTATCGACGGCTTACCGTGGCCGGGAAGGTCCCGCCTCAACGGCTCTCCTTTCTTCCCGCAGCCTGATGAAAAAGGACCTGGTCGACTGGTTCACAAGGGCACCGCTGCTCGAGCTTGGGGCGGAAGCGGACTCCGTCCGCAAGGCCCTTCACCCGGAAGGGGTGGTCACGTACATCGTCGACCGGAATATCAACTACACCAACGTGTGCGTTGCCGATTGCGGCTTCTGCGCCTTCTACCGTCGCCCCCGGCACAATGAAGGCTGGACGCTAAGTTACGAGCAGATCGGTGCCAAAATCGATGAGGTGAAGGCACTCGGCGGAGTGCAGATCCTCATGCAGGGCGGGCACAATCCATACATCCCGTTCGAGTGGTATCTCGACCTCCTCCGATACATCAAGCAGTATCATCCCATCCATATCCACGGTTTCAGCCCGAGCGAAGTAGACTTCTGGAGCACACTCTACCGAATGGAGGTCCGTGACGTCATTCGTGAGTTGATGAAGGCCGGGCTCGATTCCATTCCTGGCGGCGGGGGTGAGATCCTTGTACAGCGGGTGCGCGACCAGGTCGCGAAAAAGAAGGCCGGCGCCGACCGATGGCTCGAGGTAATGGAGATCGCGCATGGCGAAGGGCTCAAGACGTCGTGCACCATGATGTATGGAATTGGCGAGACGCTCGCGGAACGGTACGAGCACCTGCAGCGCCTGCGCGATCTGCAGGCGCGCACGGGTGGATTCACCGCGTTCATCTGCTGGCCGCTCCAGCCGGAGAACACGCCGACCATGAGCGACATGCCGAAGACCGACGCTGTGGACTATCTCCGTACGACGGCGTTCGCGCGCACGATGCTCTACAATATCCCGAACATTCAGGCAAGCTGGGTGACGATGGGCATGAAGATCGGGCAGACCGCGCTCCATTTTGGGTGTAACGATTTCGGTTCCCTGATGCTCGAGGAAAACGTTGTGTCGGCGGCGAACACGACATATCGCACCAGCATCGAGGAGATGGAACGGCTCATTCGCGATGCGGGATTCACGCCGCGCCGGCGGCGGCAGAACTACCAACTGATCGAGACGGCGGCGGCGTGAGGCGTTCGACGCGCAGCCGATGAAGATACGCGTCGGCATCGGCTACGATTCGCACCGGTTTGCCGAAGGCGAGGGCGTGCTGCTCGCCGGCGTTCTCGTGCCCGCCGACGTGAGACTCACTGGACATTCCGACGGGGATGCCGTGTCACATGCGGTGACGGATGCCGTGCTGGGCGGCGCCGCAGTGGGCGACATCGGGGAGATGTTCCCGGACGACGAGGAGGAGAACCGGGGGCGTGACTCGCTCGAGATGCTTCGCCTCGCCGTGAAGCGCGTGAAGGAGGCGGGGTGGGCACCCGTGCAGCTCGATGTCACCGTGATCGCCGAGAAACCGGCGCTCGTCCGGCATCGCGACAAGATGCGCGCCAAGCTTGCGGGCGCGCTCGGGGTCGAGATGAGTGCCGTGATGGTCAAGGGCAAATCCAACGAGCGAATGGGATGGATCGGGAAAGGCAGAGGCCTGGCCGTGATTGCGGTGGCGACGCTCGAGGCCGTGTGACCGCGACCCTTCGGCCAGGCCTGTGTGGCCGCAAGTTGCCTGATGACTGATTTTCTCGCGGCCATCTCACGATGGCTCGACTCGCTACCGCTCGGTGCGCTGTACGCCCTCTTGGGGATCACCGCGTTCATCGAAGGCATCTTTCCTCCGGTTCCGGCGGACATCGTGGTGGCGCTTGGGAGCTTTCTCGCCGCGCGCCGCGGGGCCAACTTGGCCATTACGGCCACTTGCATCGTCGTGGGGAGCGTTGCGGGGGCGATGGTGGTCTACGGAGTGGCGCGCAAGTTTGGTGCGGCGTGGCTCCACATGCGACTCAAGAAGGCGGGAATCGACAATCTCGAGAAACGCCTCGAAGTGATGTATTCCAAGTACGGCATGACGGCGCTCTTCGTCAGCCGTTTTCTCCCGGGGCTTCGCGCGGTGTGCCCGCCGATGGCAGGGGTTACCCGCGTGCCGCCCATTCGCACCACGATTGTATTCCTGCTCGCTAGTGGCATCTGGTATGGCGCGATCGCAGCGATTGCCTTTCGTGTAGGGGACGATTGGGACGCGATGCAAAAAAACGTGAAGCACTTCGCTGGCCAGGTGGGAGTGGTCGCGTGCTTGGCTGCTGCGCTGTTTGCCGTTGCCGTGTTCATCGTTGTGCGGCGCCGCGCCCGTGACCGCCTGGCGACTACGCTCGCGGTTAAGGCGGCGGAGCGCGTCTCCGACAAGGAACCCCGCGCCCGGTCAGGGTGATGCTGCCGCACGGCGCATCCCGCGCCTTCCAGCTCGAGCGGTTCCAGGACTATCTGGGGCTCGAGGACGGCGCCTCACCGCGTACTCTGGAGGCGTACGGCTCTGACCTGAGACGCCTTGCCGAGTGGTGTTCAGCGAGGGAGATCGCGTCTCCAGAGGGGCTCACTGCGGGCGCCCTGCGTGAGTTCGTATACCACTTGAAAGATCTTGGCCTATCCCCTGCGAGCATAAGACGTTGCGTGTCGGCCATCCGCACGTTCTTCAAGTTCCTCCTGGGCGAGGGGCAAGTCCAGAAGGACCCCAGCGAGCGTTTGGAGACTCCCAAGAAATGGCGAACGCTCCCTGAGGTCCTCTCCGTGGACGAAATCGGGCGCCTGCTGGCCGCCGTATCGTTTGATCAACCACTCGTGTACCGGGACCGCGCGATGCTGGAACTGGCATATGCCGCCGGCCTGAGAGTGAGCGAATGGATTGGACTCGGCGTGCACGATCTGCTGCTTGAGGATTCGGTCGTGCGAGTGTTTGGCAAGGGGTCCAAGGAGCGCATGGTACCGATCGGGCGATCTGCGATTGGCGCCGTGGGTATGTATCTTCGCGAACTGCGGCCGAGGCTGGAAAAGGGAGAGGGAAGGGGGAGGCTGTTCCTCAATGCGCGCGGCAAGCCGCTGTCGCGGATGGGCGCGTGGAAGATTCTGAGAAAGTATGTCGCGATCGCCGGTATTGCAAAACATGTCAGTCCGCACACCTTGCGGCATTCATTCGCGACGCACCTGCTGGAGGGGGGGGCGGATCTCCGTGCGGTGCAGGAGATGCTGGGACACGAGGATATTTCGACGACGCAGATCTACACGCACGTGGATCGGGAGTACCTCCGGTCGGTACACAAGCAGTTTCATCCGCGGGGATAGAACTTTTACCCTACAAGGAGTCGCCATGCCGAAGAACAACCCGCAGCCTGCCGCCCAGAGTGCCGCCGCTCTGACCCGGGACGAACTCATCGCGCTGCTGAACGAAGATCTCGCGCGGGAATACCAGGCCATCATCGCCTACGTCGTGTATTCCCAGATTCTCAAGGGCGCCGCCTACATGGCCATCGCCAAGGAGCTGGAGACGCATGCGACAGAGGAACTGGCTCACGCGCTTACCATCTCGCAGCAGATAGACTACCTCGGCGGCACCCCGACAGTGGTAGCGAGACCGGTGAAACTCTCGGAGGACCCCAAAGCGCTGCTGCGGTTCGACCTGGAGAACGAGACGGTCACAATCCGGCAGTATCGTGCACGCGTGCGACAGTGCGAGTTGCTGGGCGAGTTCGCGATGGCCGAACACCTGAGGGAGATCCTGATGGAGGAGCAAGAGCACCAGATCGACCTCGCAACTGCGCTCGGCGTGGACGTACCCAACATGACAGGCTGAGGGACGCGCCGTTCACCGCGGACCCACCTCGCCGGACGACAGGGCGTCCGCGGCGAGCGGCCTGATGGTCCACTGGCTTGGCACTACGCAGAATCCGTTCGCCGCGACCGTTTGAAACGGTCGCGACGATTCCACTGCGTCTTCCACGCTAAACGGGAGCGTCTCGTCAAGATCGTCCTGTACGTGCTCGCGCTCTGACTGCACGATGAGCCGGAAGGCGTACCGCCCCGCTGCCAGCGGAAGCGAGGGTATCGTGCACGTGACGGCATGGCGCCCGGCGACGACGCCAGGCACGAACCCCGGTGAGTCGTAATGCGAAAGCGAGAGAACGTTCGTGCCTGACTCGGACACGATCGTGACGTCGAACCGGATCGTGTGCTGCATCCTGCTTTCCACCTCGAATGCGAGTGTGATCGGCTGCAGGCGCCGGACGACAAGTGATGGCTGTCCGTGTTCGTCGAGGAGGGCGGCGCGCACAAAGGTGGCGTGGCCGCTACCGCGCCGATTGGGGCGCGACGCAAGGTCTACCACGGCTCCCACCTCCTGCTCTCGAACGGGGCTCAAGTATTCGTGAATCGTCTCCGCCGCCGGTCCGTCCATTCGCAATAGCCCGCCGTCAATCCAGAGGCAGCGCGAACAGAGCCGGCGGACGGACGGCATGTGGTGGCTCACGAACAGCACGGTGCGCCCGCTTCGTGCGGCGCCATCCATCCGACCGAGGCACTTCTCCTGGAATTCCGCATCGCCCACGGCCAGCACCTCGTCGATCACCAGGATTTCAGGCTCCAAGTGCATCGCGACGGCGAACGCGAGCCGCACGCGCATGCCGCTCGAGTAGTACTTGATTGGCGTGTCGATGAACTCTTCGACACCAGCAAAATCGACGATTTCGTCAAAGCAGCGCTCGACGTACTCGCGAGCCATGCCGAGGATCGCGCCATTCAAGAAGACGTTGTCGCGCCCCGTGAGATCCGAGTGGAAACCGGTTCCGACCTCGAGCAGTGATCCGACGCGCCCGTGCACTTCGGCACGGCCCGCTGTGGGCTCGGTGATGCCGCAGAGAATCTTGAGCAGCGTGCTCTTGCCCGCGCCATTGCGACCGATGATGCCGAGGATCTCCCCTGCGCGCACCTCGAAGGAGAGGTCGCGAAGCGCCCAGATGGAACGCTCACCACGTTCTTCCGGCGAGCGCGCCCGCTTCGCCTTGCCCCGTAGCATCCGGAGGGAGCCCCGTGCTGCGTTGGCAATGACATCACGGATTGTGTCGTGCGGGTCGGAGCGACCGATCACGAAGCGCTTGGAGAGGCCCTCGGCCCGCAATGCCAGCTCAGACATTGGGAGGCGTCAGAGGACGTCCGCGAAAAGCCGCTCGGTGCGGCGGAAGAATAGCGCCCCCGAGACCAGCAACGCCGCGCTGACCCCGGACGCGATGAGCAGAGTTCGCGGGTCCGCCATCTTCGTGTGCAGGAGCGCGGCGCGAAACCCGTCGATCACTCCCACGAGGGGGTTGATCGCATAGAGTGCGCGATAGGGCGCGGGCACGAGCGACGACGGATACACGACGGGTGACGCGTACATCAGCACCTGAAGCACTACCGGCATCACGTGCTTCACGTCGCGATACCGCGCGCTGAGCGCGGAGAGCCAGAATCCGAACCCGGCCGCCATCATCACCATTAGTGCGACGAGAAGCGGAATCAAGAGCAGTGCCGAGGGGCGCGGCGGAGTGCCGAGCACGAGCATCAGGAGGAGCAGCAGCAAGAACCCGATCCCGAAGTCCACCAGCGCACCAAGCACCAGTGCGAGTGGAATTGCCAGACGAGGGAAATAGACCTTCGTGACCAGCTCGGGATTCGAAATGAGGCTCGTTGTCGCACCGAGAACTGAGGTGCTGAAGTAGGTCCACGGCACCAGTGCGGCCAGCGCGAAGACGGGATACGGCACCCCGTCCGACGGCATCTTGCCGAGCCTTCCGAACACCACCGTGAAGATCACCATCGGAATGACGGGCTGCAGAACGGCCCAGCCGGCACCGAGCGCAGTCTGCGCATAGCGCACCTTGAGGTCACGCCGGATGAGGATGAGCAGAACGCTCCGGTATGCCCACAACTCCTCGACGTTTACCGCGAGCCAGCCGCTGCGCGGCTGAATCACGCGGACCAGCGGCACCGTGCGGAATGTCACCGCGACACGCGCGGTATCGCGCACGGGGGGGCGTTCGACGGGACCTCGGACGGCATCAGCGTTAATATCATGGCAGGTCGAGTGTGGCAAGGATGGTCTTGCCGGACTCTGGTGATTAACCTGCCTCACTCCACGAGCCGCCGCGGACAAGATCAACCTCGCTGAGAAGTTCGCGCAAATCCGGGAACACTGGCGACCCAGGGTGATTGGTGAGCTGAACGGCCAGGACGTGAAGCTTGTCAAGTTTCGCGGCGAGTTCGTCTGGCTTCACCATGACCACGGGGACGAGTGGTTCCTCGGGGTGCGAGGACACTTCCGGGTCGAATATCGCGACCGATTGGTCGAGGTGGGTCCGGGCGAGCTGGTGATCGTTCCCCGGGGGGTTGAGCATCGCACCGTCGCCGATGAGGAGGTGCAAGTGCGGCTGTTCGGGCCTGCCGGAACGCCAAACACCGGCAACGTTATTGATCCGGCATTCACTGCGCCGCTCAGCGCGCGGGTATGACATGAGTCGCACCATGGGCTCCTCGCCTCCCGATCACGGCCGACTCATACGCCCGGACGTCATCAGGCTCGGCGTAAACGCCGGCCCCGCCCTGACGCTCGACGCCTTCCCGGCCGCAGCGCTCGCGCTTGCCCAGACCGCCGCTCCTAGAGCGTCCCATCCCCCCTCCAGAGAGAAGCTTCCGGTTGCGGGGATCGGTACCGCCCGAAACTACGAGAATCCCGTGGACAATCTTGGCGCGGCGCGCTGCAGGCTCCCCGAAGCCGCGATCCGCGGGTGCATCGAGACCTACTACGACGCGCTGTGAGCCGATGAGGAGCTCGGGCGGAGTCGTGGGTGCCGCCCCGATCCCCCTGTACGTGGCGTTCCTGCGCGCGATCAATGTCGGCGGCCACACGGTCACGATGGATCGACTGCGAGCACTTTTCGTGTCGTGCGGTCTTTCGGGCGTGGAAACATTTATCGCAAGCGGCAATGACATCTTCGGGTCGCGAGTGAAGCGCGCAGCGGACTTGGAGAAGAGGCTCGAGAGTTGTCTCCTCGGTGCATTCGGACACGAGGTGCGGACGTTCATTCGATCCGATTTTGAGGTGGTTCGCGTGTCGGCTCACCAAGCCTTTCCGGCAGCCGAAATGTCGGCTATCGGGAACGCCGTGTATGTCGCTTTTCTTCAGGGGAAGCCTGACCGCGCGTCCGGCGCGCGGCTCATGGCTCTATAGACCGGCGAAGACGAGTTCCACCTGGACGGACGAGAGCTCTACTGGCCCCCGGCGTGGCAAGTTCAGCGATTCCATGATAACAGGCGCCCTGCTCGAGAGGACGCTCGGCATGGCGGCGACTGTGCGGAACCTGACCGCGGTCAGAAAACTCGCCCCGAAATACCCACCCCCACGCTGAAGGCCCACGCGTCGCTGTACCATCGCCGGCGAGAGTCGCACGCTACGTCATCACCCGGAGCGCCTACGTCACCCGACGTATTGTACCGGCGCTGCGGATTGCCGACTCTGGGCGCTGACTCTGACGGGAGAATCTGATGACCAGCATACACGGTGGCCCCGGCGCCTGCTTTCATGGTGGGGCGTTTTTTGAGGCAATAGGCGAGGGGTTCGATGCCCTTGAACGGCGGCACCAGGTGATCAATGCGGACGTGCTCGACGCATGGTTTCCTCCGGCGCCGGGAGTGCTGGCGGCCCTTCGTGATCATCTGGACTGGCTAGCGCGGACGTCACCTCCTACGTCTTGTGGCGGGCTCCAGGCGGCGATCGCCGAGGCCCGCGGCCTGTCCGTGGAGAGCGTGCTGGTAGGGGCCGGATCCTCGGACCTTATTTTTCTTGCCCTGCGTGAATGGTTGACACCCCGGTCCCGCGTTCTGTTGCTCGATCCCTGCTATGGCGAGTACGCGCACGTGCTCGAGAAGGTGATCGGTTGCCGCGTCGACCGTTTTCCGTTGCGGCGCAGCGCCGGCTGGGCCCCCGACATGCGGTTGCTCCAGCGCAGGCTTGCGATCGGTTATGACCTGTTCGTCCTGGTCAACCCGAACAATCCGACGGGGCACCACATTCCGCGTACGGAAGTGGAACGCCTGCTCGACTGCATTCCGCGAACGACCCGCCTGTGGATCGATGAGGCATACCTGGAGTACACGGCGCCCGGCCAGTCGCTCGAGCACCAGGCGGTAGCCCGCGAGAATGTGTGCGTCTGCAAGTCACTCTCGAAGGTGTATGCGCTGAGCGGGATGCGTGCCGCCTATCTGTGCGCGCAGCCCCGCCTGCTCACGGCGCTGCGCAGCATCACTCCGCCGTGGGCCGTCAGTCTCCCTGCCCAAGTGGCCGCCGTGCGCGCCCTGGATGAGCCAGCGTACTACGCCGACCGCTACGGCGAGACTGCCGAACTGCGGATGACGATGCAGGTTGCGCTAC